>CALEZI010000038.1 GCA_937928755.1 uncultured Rhodanobacteraceae bacterium
AGACTGACCATCAGGGACCAAAATAGTTCAATGAATTAATAGCAAACCACACTAGATCGCCGCGCGTTCGACCGAGAAGCTCTCGCCGCAGCCGCACTCGCCGGCGACGTTGGGATTGCGGAACACGAAGTTGCGGTTGAGGCCCTGGCGCACGAAGTCGATTTCGGTGCCATCCACCAGCGCCAGTGCCTGCGCATCGATCACGACCTTGACGCCGTGCTGTTCGAACACCCGATCGTCGGCACCGATGTCGCGGGCAACATCGACCGTGTAGGCCCAGCCGCTGCACCCGGTCTTGCGCACGCCGAAACGTAATCCGACACCACCTCCCTGATCGAGCACGTACTGGCGGACTCGAGTGGCGGCGGCTTCGGTGAGGGTTATGGTCATGGTCTGAATGTCCGTAAGGATGGGGCAAGGGGGTTGGCAACCCGACTCGCGAGTGTACCGCTGCTTCCCTGCAGCCGCTGTATGATGCGCGGCCTCGCCGCGACATGCGGTTCGATCATCGGGAAATCAAGATCATGGCCTGGGTTACGGTCAAGGATGCACTGGCGGGCAAGTACGCTGAAGGTACGACGATCACGGCCAAGGGCTGGGTACGCACGCGGCGCGATTCCAAGGCAGGAATTTCGTTCATTCAGCTGAACGATGGCAGTTGCATGGGCAACCTGCAGATCGTCGCGCCGGCCACGTTGAGCAACTACGCCAGCGAGATTCAGCACCTGACCAGCGGTTGCGCCATCGAAGCCGACGGCGTGCTGGTGCGTTCGCAGGGACAGGGCCAGGCCTTCGAGATCCAGGCATCCGCAGTGCGCATCGTCGGGCTGGTCGACGACCCCGAGACCTATCCGATTCAGCCGAAAGCACATTCGTACGAGTTTCTGCGCGAGGTTGCGCACCTGCGTCCGCGCACCAATACCTTTGGTGCGGTTACCCGAGTGCGCCATGCGATCAAACAATCGATCCATCGTTTTCTCGATTCGCAAGGGTTCTGCTGGGTCAATACGCCGATCATCACGGCCAGCGATTGCGAGGGTGCTGGCCAGTTGTTCCGCGTTTCCACGCTCGACCTGATGAACTTGCCGCGCACCGATTCCGGCAAGATCGACTTCAGCCAGGACTTTTTCGGCAAGGAGGCATACCTGACGGTCTCCGGGCAATTGGCGGTCGAGGCTTATTGTCTGGCGCTCAGCAAGGTCTACACCTTCGGACCGACCTTTCGCGCCGAAAATTCGAACACCCCGCGACACCTGGCCGAGTTCTGGATGATCGAGCCGGAAATTGCCTTTGGCGATCTGAACGACGATGCCTCGCTGGCCGAAGCCCTGCTCAAGGCGGTGTTCAAGGACGTGCTCGACCGCTGCGCCGAGGACCTCAGGTTTTTCGACGAGCGCGTGCAGAAGGGTGTGATCGCGCGCCTGGAGCAGATGGTCGGTTCGGAGTTCGCGCGCATCGATTACGGCGATGCGGTCATCGCGCTGCAAAACGCGAACAAGGTGTTCGAGTTCCCGGTGCACTGGGGCGCTGACCTGCAGACCGAACACGAGCGTTATCTGACCGAAGAGTATGTGGGTCGGCCGGTGGTGGTGATGAACTATCCGGAGCAGATCAAAGCCTTTTACATGCGCCTGAATGACGACGGCAAGACGGTAGCGGCGATGGATGTGCTCGCGCCCGGAATCGGCGAGATCATTGGCGGCAGCCAGCGCGAGGAGCGCATCGACCGTCTCGACGCGCGCATGGTCCAGTTCGGACTGGAGCCGCACGCCTACGAGTGGTACCGCGACTTCCGCCGCTACGGCAGTGTGCCGCATGCCGGCTTCGGTCTCGGATTCGAGCGTCTGGTGGCCTACGTCACCGGCATGGCCAACATTCGCGACGTCATCCCCTATCCGCGCACGCCGGGGAATGCGGCGTTCTGATCTGCGCAAAGGCATTCGTCCGCAATCGAGGCACGGGACGCAAAGGAGAGCGATGAAGCGATGGTCATCGACTGCTCGGCTATCGTTGCATCCTTTGCGTCCTTAGCCGACAAAAGACTGTTCGCGTCCGCCAGCTCGACCCAGCATGGGGGAACGTTCGCAGATAACATCGACGTCTGCTGCCCGTGGATCCGGAAACCCTCATGCGCCTCAGTGTGGTCATTCCCTGTTACAACGAACGGGCAACGATCGCGGCCGTCTTGACGGCCGTCGAGAATTCGCCGTATCCGGACAAGGAGATCATCGTCGTCGACGACTGCTCGACCGACGGCACTCGCGAGTTGCTGCAGGCGGAATTGGCGCCGCGCATTGATACCCTGCTGTTCCACGAGCGAAACCAGGGCAAGGGCGCGGCGCTGCGCACCGGAATTGCCGCCGCGACCGGCGATATCGTGGTCATCCAGGACGCGGATCTCGAATACGATCCCAACGAACTGCCCAGCTTGATCGCGCCGATTCTGCAGGACAAGGCCGATGTCGTGTTCGGTTCGCGCTTCATGGGTGGTTATCCCCATCGCGTTTTGTATTTCTGGCACAGCGTCGGCAATACCGTGCTGACGCTGGCCTCGAACATGTTCACCAACTTGAATCTCACCGACATGGAGACCTGCTACAAGGCCTTTCGGCGCGAGATCATCCAGAGCATCCGCATCGAGGAAAACCGCTTCGGTTTCGAGCCCGAAGTCACGGCCAAGGTGGCGCGCATGGGCGTGCGGATCTACGAGATCGGCATCTCCTACCATGGCCGCACCTATGCCGAAGGCAAGAAGATCGGTTGGCGCGACGGGTTTCGCGCGCTCTGGTGCATCCTCAAGTACCGTTTCAAGGCCTGATCAGGGAATGCTCATCGCACGCTACTTCCTGGTCGGCGGTGCTTCGGCGGCGGTCGATTTTTCGATTTTTGCGCTGCTCTACAGTGGCCTCGATGTTCACTGGTTCCTGGCTGCGGCCGTCGGGTTCCTGCTCGCCACGACGTTCAACTACGCGCTGTCGGTGTATTTCGTGTTCACCTCGGGCGTGCGCTTCGCCAGGCGCCATGAGATAGGACTGGTGTTTCTGGTCAGCGCTGTCGGTCTGGCGATGAACCAGTTCGCGCTTTGGGTCGGATTCAAGGTGCTGGGCATCGACGTGTACCTGTCCAAGGTCATGGCGACCGGCTCGGTGTTCTTCTGGAATTTCGGTGCGCGGCGGTATTTCATTTTCCGTCGACCGAACCCGGTCGCCGAGCAGGAATTGACCCGCTGAGTCACTCGTTCGCAGCGTCGATTTGCGGTTGCGTGATTGCCGGCGCCCACTGCAGCAGCGCCGCTTCGACAACGAGCTGTCCATGCTCGCTCCGTTGCGAAACGGCTATCGGCCGCAACTGATTGCCGTCGCTGCCGAGCGGGTGCAGCGGTGGCGCGTTTTTCTGCAGCGAGTCGAGGTTGGTGACCAGGAAATACGCACAGCGAATAGCCGTCGGTGTCCCGTCCGCCGCGACGATTTCCGCCGGCGTCATCCACGTCATGCGTTTTGAATGCAGCGACACCAGCGATGGCATTGTCGTGTATACGCAAGCGTCGGCCGGGACCAGCGTTTGGCTCTCGCGCGCCAGCAGGATCAGCCGATGCGCAGATTCGGCGAACCCGTCTGGTGCCGGACTCAGGAACCAACCTGCAGTCCGTCGATAGGCATCCAGCGTTGGATCGGCAGCAGCATGGTGCGCACGTGCCAGCATTGACGTCCCGCCCGGGGTGACCAGCGTCAATCCGATGCAGATCGCAGCTGCCGTGCGCGCCGGCGCCAGGACATCCCGTCGAGCGAGGATGGCCCGCAGCGTAATCCATGCCTGTACCAGCAACAGAGGCTGCGCGACACCGAGCAGTCGCGACGACTCCGCCGGATACGGCCAGAGCAGGGCCAACGGCAGGTAGCAGGCCAGGAACCATGCATCGAGTTCACCTTGGCGACATCTCTTGAGCACCGACGGCAAAGCCAGCGCCAACAGGACCAACGCCAGCGCCAGTCCCAGGCGATCGGCCTGCTGGTTGAACGACAGTCCGACCAAGAAAGCTTTTGCCTGACTGGCAGCCAGCGCCGCCGGTTCGACGAGCAGGGAGTCCAGCACCAGCGGCAGAGCGTCGGCGTAACTCGCGCGCGCCTGAACAGTTTGCTTGAAGGCCATCCAGCCCAGCATCGGCGCTAGCGATGCGGCGAACGCCGCGACGATCTGCAGCCGACCAAGACGACGCGCCGTGGCCCAGGTGACGATGGCGAGCGCCATCGGCGCGCCGGCATTGCGCACCACGCACAGAAGTCCACAGATCAGCGCCAGCAACCACAGCTTGCGTTGGTCGGGCAGGCTGCTCTGTGCGACCAGCACGAGCCCGAGCACCAGCAGCAGGAACAGCGGCTCGGATGCGATCTCGAAGGTCCACGGAAAATGCCAGGGCATCATCAGGCAGGGAATCGACAGTAGCAGCGCGACTTCGAGGTTGCCGACCAGCTTGCGGAACCATGTGACCAGTGCCAGCGACACGGCAACGCCGATCGCGGCCTGCAGCACGAGGCCGCGCACTGGATTGTCGCTGCCAGCGCCGAATAGCGCGAGGATCGCCGGATAGCCGGGTGGGAACTGAGCGTGACGCCAGTGCAGCAGCGCAATGGGACGAGTCTGCGAATCGCCGCCGGACAGGATATCGGCCATGTACAAATAACTGACGCCGTCGGAGAAAAACCCGCCGTACTGGTATGGGTAGCCGATCGAGATCTGCAGCGCCAGCAGGTAGGCGCAGCCGGCCAACGCCAGGGCCAACGACCACCGCGGAGGCATCGTCGTGCTCACGCGTGGTCGTCAGTCACGCACATGGTATGCACCCTCGATCACCCACTTGTAACTGGTAAGTTCGACCAGCCCCATTGGACCGCGTGCGTGCAGGCGTTGGGTCGAGACCGCAATTTCCGCGCCCAAGCCCAGTTGGGCGCCGTCGGTGAAGCGGGTGCTGGCGTTCCAGTAGACCGCCGCAGAGTCGATGCGCTCCAGAAACGCTGCGGCCAACATGGCGTCCTCGGTCAGGATGCCGTCGGAATGACCGCTCGAATGCGTCTCGATATGGCGCATCGCCATCTCGGCGTCGTCGACGATGCGAATGCCGAGGATCAACGCCAACCATTCGCTGTCGAAGTCGGATTCGCCGGCCGGCACGACGCGGGCGCCGGGAACCGCATCCGCCAGTGGCAGGCTGGCATCGTCGCAGCGGAACTCGACACCGTCGGCGCCGAGTGCTTCGACGAGCGCGGGGACGAACCGGGTCGCAACGGCGCGATGCAGCAGCACCGTGTCCAGCGCATTGCAGACCGTCGGGCGTTGGACCTTGGCATTGCGGATCACCGGCAGCGCGCGCTTGAGGTCGGCGTGTTCGTCGACATACAGGTGGCAGATGCCGATGCCACCGGTGATCACCGGGATGCGGCTTTCGCGCCGGCAGAATTCGTGCAGGCCGGCGCCACCACGCGGAATGATCAGGTCGATCAGATCGTCGAGTCGCAACAGTTCCAGGGAAGCGTCGCGTTCGGTGGAGTCGATGAACTGCAGCAGATCCGGCGCAAGGCCAACCGCACCGAGCGCCTCGCGGGCGATGCCGACCAACAGGCGATTGCTGTGAATGGCCTCCTTGCCGCCGCGCAGTACCGCGGCATTTCCGGTCTTGATCGCCAACGCCGCAACATCGATCGCGACATTCGGGCGCGACTCGAAGATCACACCAATGACGCCCAACGGAACTCGGCGCTTGTGCACCACCAGGCCATTGGGCAGTACTCGGGTATCGAAGCGTTCTCCGAGCGGGTCGGCAAGCGTGGCGACATGTTCGACATCGGCGGCGATGGCGTCGATGCGAGTGCGGTCGAGCAACAAGCGGTCGAGCAAGGCGCTGCTCAGTCCGGCACGTTTGCCCTCCGCGAGATCTTCGGAGTTGGCAAGCATGATTTCGTCTTCATGCCGGCGCAGTTGGCTGGCCAGCACCGCCAGGAACGCGTCGCGCTGTTCGCCCGAACTGCGCTTGAGTGCCGCACTGGCGCTTCTCGCGCGCGCGGCGAGGGCGCGTACATCGATGGCGTGATTCACAGCATCACCAGATCGTCGCGATGGATGAACTCGGGTCCGAAATCGTAGCCGAGAACGGCTTCGACTTCGTTGGATCTTTTGCCGGCGATGCGCTTCAGGTCGTTGGCGCCGTAATTGGCTATGCCGCGTGCCAGCGCGCGGCCTTCGGCGGCGTGCACGGTAACCGTGTCGCCGCGCTCGAACTCGCCATCGACACGGCGCACGCCGACGCCGAGCAGACTCTTGCCTTGCGCCAGCGCGGTTTCCGCGCCGGCGTCGATGGCGACTCCGACGCCGGTGCGCAGTCCGCCGAGTATGTAGCGCTTGCGTGCTTCGCGCGGCGGCGTCAGTGCGCTGAATCGGGTGCCGATGTCGGCGCCATCGATCAACTGGCCGATGATGGCCGGATCGGCGCCGCTGGCGATCACCACCTCGGTGCCGCCGCGCCGGGCAATGTCGGCGGCGCGCAGTTTGGTCAGCATGCCGCCAGTGCCGAGCGCGCCGCCGCGACCGCCGGCCGCTTGCCACAGCGCGTCGGGAATATCGACGCTGTCGATGCGACGGACCAGCGCTGCGCCGGGATTCTGCCGCGGATCGGCGTCGAACAGACCTTCCTGATCGGTCAACAGGATCAACAAGCGCGCATCGACCAGGTTGGCAACCAGCGCGGAGAGCTGGTCGTTGTCGCCTACGCGGATTTCCTCGGTGGCTACAGTGTCGTTTTCGTTGACGATCGGCAGCACCTTGTGCGCAAACAGCTCTTCGAAGGTGCGCCGCGCGTTCAGGTAACTGCGGCGCTGTTCCAGGTCGGTCCGCGTCAGCAGCACCTGGGCGACGCGCTGGCCATAGTAGCCGAGCAGTTCGCTGTAGAGCGCCATCAGGCGCGGCTGACCGACGGCGGCCAGCATCTGTTTGGCGGCGACATGGCGCTCGCCCGGCGCAATGCCGAGTTGTTCGCGCCCCGCCGCAACCGCGCCGGAACTCACCCACGCGATCTCGTGGCCGCGAGCGGTCAGTTGCGACAAGCTGCGCGCGTATTCGATCAGCCTGGGGGCGGACAGGCGTCCCTGCTCAGTGGCGGTGGAAGTGCCAATCTTGACGACAACGCGCATGCAGCGAGAACCGGGAGGAGATCGCGCAGTCTAGGCGGAGAGGGCGTTGAATGGTCGCTCCAGGAGCGCGTTGCCGGTTGCTGGTTGTGGGATCAGGAAGCGCGCGCGGCTACAAGCCTTGCGCAGGGCCGCTGTTGTGGGTCCAGACTTGTCTGGACGCTGTCTGCGGGAAGATCAGAAGCGTCCAGACAAGTCTGGACCCACAAGGTCAAGAGCAGGAAGCGTCCAGACAAGTCTTTCTGGACCCACAACAGCGAGTCCCGCGTCGGTATCCCACAAGCCCTCCAGAAACTGGCAAGCCGCGCGCTCCTGGAGGGCGCCGCGCCTGTGGCGCCGCTCGTCAACCAGTCCCCCAGATCAACAGCGGCCGCGCAGGCGCGCGGCCCAGGGCCTTGCTGCTGCCAGCAACCAACCACCAGCGCCCCTCAGAACGTCAACATCACCCGCGCCTGCAGGATGTCGGGTTCGACGTCGACGCCACGACGGTCGCCGTCGACATGCACATAGTTGGCGGTCAAGCGCACATTGGCATTCGGGTACCAGTTGGCGCCGAGCGTGTAGTTGGTGCTGTTGCCGCCACGGACGCTGGCGTCGTCTAGATCGAGGGTGCTGATGCGCAGCGCGAGTTCGAATGCGCGGCCATCCTCGCCGAGGTTGGGCGCGTGTATGGCGCCGTCCCGGTAGCCGGTGTGATCGCCACTGACGAACCAGCTGCCACCGACATACCAACCGTCAAGGTCGGCATCGCTGTTGTCGCTGCGCGACACGCTGCTGCGCAGGTATTCGCCCTCCAGCGTCCACGGCCCGTTGATCCACAGCGCTTCCACGCCAGTGCGAACGATGCGTTCGGCGTCGGTCAGCGTCCCGGTGTCGAGGCGAGTGGCTCCGATGCGGCTGGCTTCGATGCGCGAGGAGAAGCGGACGCGATCTTCGTCAGGGCGCTCGCTGCCCGCGGACAGTCCGAAGTGCAGCAGGTGGCCCGCTTCGGCGAAGGGCGTGTAAACGATGCGACCGACGCTACCGGCACCCTTGAGCAGTCCCAGCAAGTTGCCGTCATAGACGCTGAAGCTCGCCCGCCAGTGTGGATTGGCCCAGGTGTATTCGGCGCCCAATCGTCGGGCGATTGAAAAGCTGTTGGGCAGACTTTGCTCCATGAACATGGTGAAGCGATCGCTGGTCAATTCGTCCAGGAACATGGGCTGCTTGTACTGGCCAATGCGCAGGCTGTGCGGGCCGCCGCGCCAACGGAGAAAGACGTCAGTCCAGGCGTTGGGGAAGGTGTCGAATTCTGCTCTGGCATCGAAACCGGCCGGTGCCCGGACATTGAGCGACAGTCGTGCGCGCCGCACATCGCCGAGCTGGGTCAACGTGCCGTTTTCATCGGTGCGCAGCCAGTCGTATTGCATGTTGCCGCCGACTGCCAGTTGCCAGTCGTCGGCCGCCGGGGCCGATCCGGAATGCAGCGCGAGGGCAAGGCTCAGTGCGCACGGAAGAATGCGAAGCAGCATGGAAGAGGTCTCGATGACGGATTGAAGACAAGCATGTGGCTGAAATATTGCAGAAAGATGACCGATTCGCCTCTGAAGCGTCGTCGAATGGTCGTACTGGCGCCTCCCTTCCGCTCAGGTGGGCAGCAGATGCCGGATTGCTGCCATGCTGTCACATGATTGAAATGTTTCTATCACAGACTTGCGCCATGTCTTCCTGTGCCCCGAGCCGACGATGAATACTCTGCGCGTTTCGCTGCTGTCCACCATGATCCTGGCCACGTTGGCTGCCTGCGGTTCCGGGACCGAGCCGACGCCGTCGGCGCCGGGCACCCCTGCCGCACCGGCTTCAGGTGCTCCAGTCAGCCAGGTCATCCAGCTCGATGGTTCCAGTACGGTCTATCCGATCAGCGAAGCCGTCGCCGAAGAGTTCCAGATCCAGAACCAGGGCAGGGTCAACGTGACGGTCGGCGTGTCCGGCACCGGAGGCGGTTTCAAGAAGTTCTGCCGCGGCGAGCTCGATATTGCCAGTGCCTCGCGTCCGATCCAGAAATCGGAGATGGAAAACTGCGCCGCTGCCGGCATCAAGTACTACGAACTGCCGGTCGCCTACGACGCGCTGACGGTGGTGGTCAATCCGCAGAACAGTTTCCTGACGACCGCTACCGTGGAGCAGCTCAAGCAGATCTGGGCGCCGGAGGCGCAAGGAACGATCACGCGCTGGAACCAGATCGATCCGAGCTGGCCGGACGCAGAGTTCAAACTGTATGGCGCCGGTTCGGATTCCGGCACCTTCGATTACTTCACAGAAGCGGTGGTCGGCAAGGCCAAGGCCAGCCGCGGCGATTACACCGCTTCCGAGGACGACAACACGCTGGTCCAGGGCGTCACCCAGGACGTCAACGCGCTCGGTTATTTCGGCTACGCCTATTACGCGGAGAACCAGGACAAGCTGAGGGCGGTGGCGATCGCCACCGAGGCGGGCGCGCCTGGCGTGCTGCCGAGCGACCAGACGGTGATCGATGGCAGCTACGTTCCGCTGGCGCGCCCGATGTTCATCTACGTCAGCGAAAAGGCGCTGGCGCGCGCCGAGGTCAAGCAGTTCGTCGACTTCTACTTCGCCAACGTTGCCGATCTGGCGCGCGAAGTGCGCTACGTGCCACTGCCGCCGGAAGCCTATGAACTGGTCAAGAAACATCTGGCCGAAGGCAAGATGGGCACCGTGTTCCACGGCGAGCCGGCCACCGCGATCACCATCGAGGATCTGCTCAGCCGCGAAGCAAGTCTGTAACGCAAACTGGGTAGACTGCCACGGCTGGAGTTCCGTCACGCGGCGATTGGTGTGAGGCGCTCAGCGAACGCTTGTCTCCGCGACTTCGCGGCTCCGGGTGAGGCTTTCAACGGCTCATGCGGAGGTGCGAAGGCGCGGAGAAAGTCATTTCAACCCTGCACGATCGGATTTCTTCGCGTGCAGAATGCGAGACGGTGATTCATGGCGGCAAGCTCACCTGAAGTCCAGATTGCCGGTCGCCTCGCGTACCGACCCTCGCGGCATCTGCGCGAGCGCTTCATCGAGGCGGCATTGCTCGGCGCTGCCCTGGTCGCCGTGGCGACTACCGTCGGCATCGTTTTCATCCTGCTGAGAGAATCGATTGCCTTCTTTCGCGAAGTGTCGATCGTCGATTTCTTCACCGACTCGCAGTGGACGCCACTGTTCTCGGATCCGCACTTTGGCATCTGGGTGCTGTTGTCGGGCACGCTGACCAGTTCGGCAATTGCGCTGGCCGTGGCCATCCCGGTCGGTACCGTGCTGGCCATTTACCTGTCCGAGTTCGCCAAGGCGCGCACGCGCGAGATCGCCAAGCCGATCCTCGAGTTGCTCGCCGGCATACCGACCATCGTTTTCGGTTACTTCGCACTGTTCTTCGTCACGCCGCTGCTGAAGAACTTCATTCCCGGATTGCCCGGTTTCAACCTGCTGTCGGCGGGCCTGGTAATGGGCGTGATGATCGTGCCCTACATCTCGTCGATCAGCGAGGACGCCATGCGCGCCGTGCCGATGGCGCTGCGCGAGGGTGCCTACGCGATGGGCGCCACGCGCCTGCAGGTCGCCTTGCATGTGGTCGTCCCGGCGGCCTTTTCCGGCATCGCCGCCGCCTACATCCTCGGCATCTCGCGCGCGGTCGGCGAGACCATGATCGTCGCCGTGGCCGCAGGCAACCAGCCCAACCTGACGTTCAACCCGATGGACCAGGCGGCGACCATCACCGCCTACATCGTGCAGGTGGCCAAGGGCGATTTGCCGCACGGCAGCACCGGCTATCTGACCATCTTCGCGGCCGGACTGACGTTGTTCGTGCTCACATTGATGTTCAACCTGCTCGGCTACTGGCTGCGCCGCCGCTACCGCGAGGAGTATTGAGATGACGGTCGCACTGGAACTGCGGCAAACCATCGCGCGCGCGAAACGCCGAGATGTGGCCTTCGTCGCCCTCGGCATCGCGGCGCTGCTGTTCGCCGCATGCACCTTCGTCGCGCTGTTCCTGGACATGGTCAGCGATGGCGCCGCGCGCCTGAATGGCGACTTCTTCACCCAGTTTGCTTCGCGCCGCGCCGAACGTGCCGGCATCCTCGCGGCTTGGGTCGGCAGTTTTGCGGTGATGATCGTGACCGCGCTGTTCGCGGTTCCGCTGGGTGTTTCGGCCGGCATCTATCTCGAGGAGTACGCGCCGCGCAACCGGATGACGGCGCTGATCGAGATCAACATCAACAATCTGGCGGGCGTGCCATCGATCGTCTACGGTCTGCTTGCGCTGGGTTTGTTCGTCCACACTTTCGGCCTCGGCGCCAGTGTGCTCACCGCCGGCCTGACGCTGGCGCTGTTGATCCTGCCGGTGGTGATCGTCGCCACCCGCGAAGCGATCCGATCGGTGCCTGGTGCCATTCGCGAAGCCGCCTATGCGTTGGGTGCCACGCGCTGGCAGATGGTGCAGCACCACGTGCTGCCGTATTCGATGCCGGGCATCCTCACCGGCGTGATCATCGGCCTGTCGCGCGCGATCGGCGAGACCGCGCCGATCGTGACCATCGGTGCGGTCAGCTTCATCGCCTTTCTGCCGCCGCCGCCGATCAGTACTGAATTTCCGTTCCTCAACGCCGACTGGCTGGCCTCGCCGTTCACCGCGATGCCGATCCAGATTTTCAGCTGGACTTCGCGTCCGGAAGAGGCCTTCCAGGCCAATGCCAGCGCCGCAGCGCTGGTGCTGGTCGTGATGACCCTGCTGATGAACGCGATCGCGATCTGGCTGCGCTATCGACTGCGACGGAATTTGAACTGGTGAGGGACGCCAGGGATTCTCGCTGAACATGGTGCAAGTCTCTGAAAGAAAGATGTTTGTCCGCAAAGGACGTAAAGGACGCAAAGGAAAGCAAGCCAGCATGCGAGTGGTTCAATGAAAACGATTGGCTGTGCAGCCAACCGGCCTTCGCATTCTTTGCGTCCTTTGCGGACAAAAAAGCACTCCACGAAGTCGCACCTGGGTCGGTACGCGAATGGGTGCCCATGCCTCCGTAACAAACGGACAAGTGAACTGGAACGATGAACGACGAGCCGAAAAAGCCCGACCTCGCCACGCTCGCCAAGAAGGCCGAGGCGCGTGAGTTGAATTTCTTTTACGGCGCCAAGCAGGCGTTGAACAAGATCACGCTGCCGATTTACGACAAGCGCGTTACCGCGCTGATCGGCCCCTCGGGATGCGGCAAGAGTACCTTCCTGCGCTGTTTCAACCGCATGCACGACCTGTACCCGGGCACGCGCTACGAAGGCGAGATCCGCCTGCAGCCAGATGATGTCAACCTGCTGTCGCGCGAGGTCGATCCGATCGAGGTGCGCATGCGCCTGGCGATGGTGTTCCAGAAGCCCAATCCGTTTCCCAAGTCGATCTTCGAGAATGTCGCCTATGGCTTGCGCATTCGCGGCGAGAAGCGACGTACGGTGCTGATGGACCGAGTCGAGCAGGCGCTGAAGGATGCCGCGCTGTGGAACGAGGTGAAGGATCGTCTCGACGAACTCGCGACGACGCTCTCGGGTGGCCAGCAACAGCGCCTGTGCATCGCCCGCGCGCTCGCCTGCGATCCGGAACTGCTGCTGTTCGACGAACCCACCAGCGCGCTCGATCCGATCGCCACCGCGAGCATCGAGGAGTTGATCCACGAACTGCGCGAAAAAGTGACTATCCTGATTGTCACTCACAACATGCAGCAGGCCGCGCGCGTTTCCGACTTCACGGCGTATATGTATCTCGGCGATCTGGTCGAATTCGGCTGGACCGACGACGTTTTCTTCCGCCCGCAGAAGAAGCAGACCGAGGATTACATTACGGGGAGGTTCGGATGAAGCGGGAAGATGGAAAATGGAAAATGGAAAATGGAAAATGGAAGAGCAGATCGGGGCAAGGGCGGTGCGCCTTCGTTGACTGCCAGACCTGAAAGCGCATCTTTTCCCCCGCGCGTCCGCGTTTCCCTTTTCCCTTTTCCTTTTTCCTTTTTCCTTTTTCCTTTCTCCTTTTCCCCTGCTTGCCTCGCGTCACCAGGCCGGAGCACCTCGATGAACCTCTCCGAACACCTCTCCAAACAATTCGACGCCGATCTGACCGCACTGCGCACGCGCGTGGTCGAAATGGGTGGGCTGGTCGACGAGCAGTTCCGGCGCGCTGTCGAAGCGCTGGCATCGGGCGAAATCATGGTGGCTGATGCCGTGATCGCCAATGATGCCTCGGTCAATTCGCTGGAAGTGCGCATCGACGATGCATGCGCGCACCTGATCGCCAAGCGCCAACCAGCGGCGAGCGATCTGCGCATGGTCCTGGGGGTCTCCAAGATCGTTTCCGAACTCGAACGCATTGGCGACAAGGCGCGCAAGATCGCGCGACTGACCGGCAAGCTGCACGCCAGCGGCGCCAGTGTGCGCGCCTGGATCGGCGACATCGAAGGTCTGAGTGGTCGCGCCCGGCGCATGCTCAGGGAGGCGCTGGATGCCTTCGTGCGCAGCGATCTGGAGGCCGCCGTCGACGTGCTGCGCGCCAATCGCGATTTCGCGATCGATACTTCTGCAGTCAGCAATGAAGTGGTGAAACGGATGTCGGCGCAACCTGACGACGTGCCGTCCCTGCTCGAGATGCTCTCGATCACGCGCGCCGTGGATCGAGTTGCCGACCACGCGGCAAACATCGCCGAACACCTGGTGTACATCGTGCGCGGCACCGATGTGCGTCACGCCACGCTGGAGCAGATCGAGAAGGAAGCGTTGGTGCGGAGCTAGTGGAGCAAAGGCGGGGCTGGGGACCGGGGGCTGGGGCGCACATCCGCAAGCTGCGGCGATTGTTCAGCTCGACGAAGCGAGTTTCGCGCTTACCCAGATTCCCGCGCAGCCAGGAAGCGCGCTCCAGCCCCCGGTCCCCAGCCCCGCACTTGCTGTTGCGCTGTTACCTGTGCCCTCACCGCGCCCAGCGGTCCGCACGCTATCCTCGCGCCCCATGTACACCCAGTGCGTCCGTTGCCTCACCGTCTATCGTCTGCAGCCGCAGGCGCTGGCGCATGCGCGTGGGCAGTTCCGCTGCGGCCACTGCGGGACCGTGTTCGACGGCCTGGAGCGCCTGGTCGAACAACTCCCAGAGGCGCCGTTCCAGGAATTGCCGCAATCCGAGGCCAGCGAGACCCCGGTGGTGCTCAGTTCTCCGGCGATGCGGCCGGCGCCGCGTCAACCGAAGTTGTTCGACGATGAGCCGCTCGCCGAGCGTGGAGGACGACGCGAACCGCGCTTCCCGGGCGAGTGGTTGGCGCATGATCGCGCGGATCGCGGACGTGGCGCGCCGGCGCGTACGCCAGCCGAGGCGCGGGTGCCCCCGCGCATCGAAGGCGCCAGCCGCCGTGCGGTCGCCGTGCGGCCACCCAGTAATGCCGGCTGGTGGCTGGGCAGCGTATTGCTGGCCCTGCTGCTCGGCGGTCAGATCGCCTATGCCGAGCGTGCGCGCCTGCTCGAAGACCAGCGGATCCGGCCACTGCTGGATCGATTCTGTGACCAGTTCAACTGCCGATTGCCGATGCGCGTCCAGGTCGCGTCGATCCGACTGGTCAGTCGTGAGGTGCGGCCACATCCGGAAGCGCCCAAAGCGCTGATGATCAGCGCCAGCATGGTCAACGATGCCGGATTCACCCAGCGCTTTCCGCTGGTCGAAGTCACCCTGTCCGATCTGGGTGAACGCATCATCGCCCAGCGCCGTTTCACGCCAGGCGAGTACCTCGCCGAAGCCGAGAGTCTGCAGCGTGGATTTCCGGCCGGAGCGACTGCGCCGCTGGTGTTCGAAGTGGCCGATCCCGGCCAGGAAGCGGTGGCCTTCGAGTTCAGGTTCCTGCCGGCGGAGTAGGGTGGCAGGCGCGCTATTGTGGGTCCAGACAAGTCTGGGCCCACCGGGAGCTCAACTCAAAAGCGTCCAGACAAGTCTGGACCTACCAGGAGCTCAGCTCGAAAGCGTACAGACAAGTCTGGACCCACCAGGGTGTCACGCCTTCCAGCGATAACCCACGCCGTGCACGGTGTCGACCGCGTCGAAGTCTCGGTCGACGGCGACGAACTTCTTGCGGATGCGCTTGATGTGGCTGGTGATGGTGGCCTCGTCGACCACTACCTGCGCCGCGCTCATCAACTGGTCGCGATTCTTGACGTGACCGGGATAGCGCGCCATCGCATGCACAATCCAGAACTCGGTCACCGTCAACGGCACTTCGATGTCTTTCCAGGTGGCGAGCATGCGCTCGCCCTCGAGCTTGAGGTGGCCATGTTCCAGCAGTTGTTCCTTGCCGGCGGGCTGGCTCAACGCTTCGACCCGGCGAAACAGTGAGACGATGCGTGCCAGCAGGTGCTGCAGGCTGATGTCCTTGGTCAGGAAGTCGTCGGCACCCAGGCGCAAGCCGGAGATGATGTCGAGATCCGCATCTCGCGCGGTCAGAAAGATGATCGGCAATGCGGTGGAGCGCTGGCGCAGTTCACGGCAGAGTTCGAAGCCACCTTCCGGTTCGTCGCCGAGTCCAATGTCGATCAGCACCAGGTCCGGCATGCGCAGCGCAAACGCACTCGAGGCCTGCGCGCGCGACGCAAAAGTCTGCACCTCGTAGCCATAGCGCTTGAGCGCGTCGGCGTAGTTGGCGCGAATGGCGGGTTCATCTTCGACGATCGCAATCTGACGGGCCATGAGCTCTTCGGTTCGGCGGAGTCGGCGCGAACGGTAGGCGCGGCAGCCGCAGAGGGCAAGCATCGCCGGTCGCTTGTCTTGGTTTTGCCCGATCGGGTGGTCTTTGAACGGAAAGGCATTTGTCCGCAAAGGACGCAAAGGCCGCAAAGGAAAGCAAAGCGACTTCGGGTATCGAGGGCCTGCGATAGCCGGTCTTCAACCAGTTGGCCTGCATGGATCGCATCGATGACGCTTTGCGGGATAGCGCCGCGCGCATATCTGCTCCCGCTCTCCTTTGCGTTCTTTGCGTACTTTGCGGACCAAATGCTCTTGGGTCTGACTACAGTGCCAGAGCAATCTCCGCCCGCATTCGCATGATCGTCTCCGCGTAGTCCGCGGAGTTGAAGATCGCCGAGCCGGCGACGAAGGTGTCGGCGCCGGCGGCAGCGATGGCGCGGATGTTGTCGGTCTTGACGCCGCCGTCGACTTCGAGGCGAATCGAGCGGCCGCTGGCGTCGATGCGGCGACGCGCCTCGCGCAGTTTGTCGAGGGCGCCGGGGATGAACGACTGGCCACCGAATCCCGGGTTCACCGACATGATCAGGATCAGGTCGAGTTTGTCCATGACATGATCGAGCCAGTTCAGCGGCGTTGCCGGATTGAATACCAGTCCGGACTGCAGGCCGAGTTCGCGGATCAGGCCCAGGGTGCGGTCTACATGATCGCTGGCTTCTGGATGAAAACTGATCAGGCTGGCGCCGGCCTTGGCGAAGTCCGGGATGATGCGGTCGACCGGCTTGACCATCAGGTGCACGTCGATCGGAGCGACGACACCGTATTTGCGCAGCGCCTCGCACACCAGCGGGCCGATGGTCAGGTTCGGCACATAGTGGTTGTCCATCACGTCGAAGTGCACCCAATCGGCGCCGGCGGCGAGCACCCTGGTCGTCTCGTCGCCGAGGCGGGCAAAGTCGGCAGACAGGATCGATGGGGCGATAACCGGTTGCAGCATGGCGTAGTGCTCCGAATGCAGGCCCGCGATGCTAGCCCGCATTTCTCACACCGGCGCGAAAAGGTGCGCAGATCCTCCCGCCCTTGGTCGATTTCATCACTTCGATGGGAACCATCCGCGGTTGGATTCGCTGTACTTCTGCAGTTCCGCGTGAGGTCAATCACGGTTGCGATGCCGGTTGCAGCCCGAGAGCCCCGCAGGGCTCTAGAATCGAAGGCATGGCGAAGTCGTCCGTGAAGGTGCTCGGAAAACTGCTTGGCGGCGGCCTCGGCTTTGCGGCCGCGGGTGTGTATGGCGCCGTCGCCGGCTTGACGCTCGGGCATGCCATCGATGCCGGCTGGATGCGCTGGAGACTGCGCGAGGGCGTGCGCGTGATGGATCCGCGATGCGCGCGTGTCGAATTCCTGTTTCTCTGGCTCGGCCATCTGGCCAAGGCCGATGGCCGCGTAAGCGAGGGCGAAGTGGTCGCTGCCGAACGCCTGATGCAGCGCCTGCAGCTTGACCAGGCCGGGCGCGACATGGCGGTGCGCGCATTTCAGCGCGGGCGCAATCAGGCGCTGGACATCGTTGGCGAGGTGGCACGCTTTCGCCGTCTGCTGAGTCCGTCGCGCGAGGAACTCGGAGAAATGCTGCGCTCGTTGGCCGCGTTTGCCCGCAACGATGGTCCGATGACGCCGGCCGAACGCGGGCTGATCGAGCGCCTCGGCAGTGCCTTCGGATTCAATCGCGAGTCGGTCACCGAGCAGATCGCTGAACGCAGCGCCAACGCTGCCGAACCGACACTGGCGCAGAGTTACGCGGCGCTGGGAGTGGTCGCCAGCGTCAGCGATGCCGACCTGACGCGCGCTTGGCGTCGCCTGCTGGCACAGCACCATCCCGACAAGCTGCAGGGGCAGGGGGCTGATGCGGAAGCGCTCAAGCGCGCCGATATCCGCACGCGCGAACTGCGGGCGGCCTACGAACGCATCATTGCGGCGCGCAACGAGCGGCGGTGAGCCATGGGTTTGTGCAAGCGCTCAACTGAGGATTCGGGATGAAGGCCCTGATCTTCGCCGCCGGGAAGGGCGAGCGCATGCGTCCGCTCACCGACAGCCGTCCCAAGGCGCTGCTCGAAGTACGCGGCGTGCCGTTGATCGGATGGCACCTGCGTGCCTTGCGTGCCGCCGGGATCGTCGATGTCGTCATCAACACCGGTTACCTCGGCGAGCAGTTGCCGGCGACGCTGGGCGACGGCAGCAGTTTCGGCGTTCGCATCGAATGGTCGCACGAGCCGTGCGAGCCGCTGGAAACCGGCGGCGGCATGCGCCAGGCGCTGGCATTTCTCGGCGATGCGCCGTTCATTGCGGTGAATGCCGACATCCATACCGATTACGACTACGCCGGCCTCCCGCGTTCCCCCAGTGGCCTCGCGCACCTGGTACTGGTGGACAATCCGCCGCAGCACCCGCGCGGCGACTTCGTGCTGCGCCAAGGTACTTGCCACCTGTGCGGGCCCGAGCGCCTGACTTTCTCCGGGATCGGCGTCTATCGCCCGGAACTGGTGGCGCACTATCCGCACGGTCGCTATGGGCTGGCGCCGATCCTGCGCGAGGCCATCGACTTCGGTCGCGTGACCGGTGAGCACTACCGCGGCGCCTGGTCGGATGTGGGTACGCCGGAACGACTGGCGCAGTTGAACCCTTAGCGCCGAGCTTGCTCGGCTCGGGCCGGCGCAAGGCCAGCGGAGCAAGCTCCGCTCTACAGGAGCGGTGGTGTGTCGGCACGCGTAGAGCCGCGCTTGGTCGGCTCGGGCCGGCGCAAGGGCAGCCGAGCAAGCTCCGCTCTACAAACGCGACGCCCCTGGTTGTGCTGTCCACCTCGGCGCGCTCTACTCGCAGTGTCGTTCCGATGAATGCCCGTCCATGGCCGGTCGCATGACCCCCGCGCGCCTGAAACTGTGGGTCAACTGGTGGCCGCCGTTTCTTTTCGGCGGCATCCGCGTGCTCGCCATCGCCGACGACTGGCGGACTGCGCGGGTGCAGCTCAAACTGCGGTGGTACAACCGCAACTACGTCGGTACCCAGTTCGGCGGCGCGCTATTTTCCATGACCGATCCGTTCTGGATGATCCTGGTGATGGAGAGCCTTGGCCCCGACTACATCGTTTGGGACAAGGCCGCCGAAATCGAGTTCGTGACTCCGGGCAGGGGCGATGTCTACGCCGATTTCAAGGTGCGCGACGAGGATCTCGCCGAGTTGCGACTGGCCGCCGCCGGCGGCGAAAAAGTCCTGCGCTGGTTTGCGGTCGACGTGCACGCGGCCGACGGCAGCATCGTCGCACGCGTACGCAAGCAGTTGTATGTGCGGCTGAAACGGCAACGTTGACCCGGTCGCCTGCGGCGCGATGGGGATCACTCGCGGTCGTCGATCAGGATCGCGTTCAAACTCTGCGCAAGGCGCAACACCAGCAACCGGGAGAGTTCGTCAGGCGGCAGGCGCGCGTCCAGGCGCCAGGCCGCGTCGGAAAGTGGCTCGAAACGTGCCGCGACCGCGCGAACCAGAGCGGCATCGCGATCCGGCGCCGGGTGCAGCCGATCGCCGGCGATGCGCTCGATGGCCAGTTCTGTCGGCAAGTCGAGCCAGCACCACTGGCAGTCGCCACCGGCGTCGTCGATTTCTTCCTGCAGACGCGCGCGATCGGCGGCGCTGGCGAAGGTCTTGCCGTCGACGATCAGGTTCATCGCCGCGCGCACGCCGCTGCCGACGCGTCGCAGCAAAAGGCGGTCGGCCGCTGCGCGCGCGGCGTCGCTGGCGTCGCCGGGATAAAGCTCGGCGCGAATCTGATCGCGGTCGATGATCGACCAGCGTGTGACCGCCGCCATCCGCGTCGCCAGCGTCGACTTGCCGGCACCCGGCAAGCCGGCGAAGGCGAGCACCAGCGGCGCATGGCTTGCCGGCGGGCACAGCGCTAACATTGTTTGATCTCCATGCTGAGGCGACCCACATGCCCGACTCCAGATTGCAGCGTGCCTACGATAGCGCCCGGCGCTGGCTGCGCGAGGAACTTCCGAACGCCGAGGCGCATGCAGCAGAAACCCTGCTGCACGTGATGGGCAATGTGCGCGAGTACCTGGTGGCCGCCGAGGAGTTGACCCGCGACGAAGCGCAACTGGTCGCCGACAACCTGCGCTACGACCTGCGCGAGGCCGCGCACCACTGGCACGATCTCAAGCTCGAGTACGTCGACTGGGCGCGCTTCGACGTCGAGCAGATCGAATCGGCCATCCTCGACAAGCTGCTGGCCGCAGCGGACCCGACCTGGGTCGAGCTGGCGCGCTTCCAGCAGGGGCGCGAGCGGTTGGGGGAAGGCGACAACGAGGAATTTCCCTGAGCCCAAGTAAAGTAACCCGCTGCACGCGCGCGAGCGCCGTCACCGGGTGCTTGCCGGGGTTGGCGCGTCGCAGAGAGCCTTGTCCGCAAAGGACGCAAAGGACGCAAAGGAAGGCAAAAACCTGGAGGACGAGTCAGCCGTGAACAGCGATATCTAGACGCAGCCCGCAGCAACCGTTGGCAAGGCGCAGCCCGGTTCGATCTTGCCTCGCTGCAATCCGTTCTCGCTTTCCTTTGCGTTCTTTGCGTCCTTCGCGGACAAAAGAACAGTCAACAAGATTTCCGCCCGGTTCGAAGCGCGACAACGCAAATCGACAGGACCCCTACACCCGTACCGCACTGACGCGGATCCAGTCTTCGCGCTGGGTCACGATGAAGTCGCGGAACAGACCCTGGTAGCGGGCGATGAACTCGACTTCCTGGCCTTTGAGCATGCCGGAGAAGGCTGCCTCGCCGCCGGATTTCACCGTCGACGCAATTCGATCCGCAAGCTCCACCAGCGGATTCAGCAGGATGTTGGCGACCAGCCGATCGCAAGGCGCCGGTAACGCGCTTTTCGGCGACAACAGGGTCAGTCGGTCGAGCACCTCATTGCGCTGCGCGTTCTCGTGCGAGGCGATCAGTGCCTGCGGGTCGTTGTCAAGGCCCCAGGCATGGCCAGCGCCGAGGCGCAGCGCGGCAACCGCCAGCACGCCCGAACCGCAGCCGTAGTCGAACACGCTCTCGCCGTTCCAGACCAGGCCATCGAGCCATTCCAGGCACAGCGCGGTGGTCGGATGCGTGCCGGTGCCGAAGGCGAGTCCCGGATCGAGGCGCACGATGACGTTGTGCGGGTCAACCGGTGGCTCCACTGTGGTCGGGTATATCCACAGTCGCTGCCCGAAGCGCATTGGCTGGTAGTGGTCCATCCAGGCACGCGTCCAGTCGCGATCATCCAGGCGCGCGAAACGCGCGCTGCGCAGCACCGCTTCCGGCAACTTGCCGTCCAGCGCCACCAGCAGATCCAGCGGATCGCGTTCCACCGCAAACAGCGCCTGCAGCGTCAGGTGTGGCCACAGCGGGGTTTCGCCCGGAGCCGGCTCCAGCACCGGATTGTCTTCGGCGTCGGTCAGCGTCTGTGCCAGCGCGCCGGCATCGTCGAGGGCTTGTTCGACCGCTGCATGGTCGGCGGATTCGAGGCGGAGATGGAGTTCGAGCCAGGGCATTTTGAGAGCGGGAAAATGGGAAAAGGAAAATGGAAAAAGGTGGAAGCGGGCTGAGGCGAGTCGGACGTTGACTGGTTTTGGTTGGAGGCCGCGCGACATTACCAGTCTTGCCGGCTGTTGCACTTCCCTTTTCCTTTTTCCATTTTCCTTTTTCCAACTTACTTGCGAGCCTCCGCCAGCCTGCGTTCAAGGTAGTGAATATTGAACCCCCCCACCTGGAACATCTGATCCAGCATGTTCGACTGTTGCAGCGGGATGTTGCTCTTGATGCCCTGGATCACCAGTTCGGACAGGGCCACGCGCATGCGCGCGATCGCGGTGGCGCGGTCGGGGCCATGGGCGATCAGCTTGGCGATCATCGCGTCGTAGTTCGGCGGGATCTTGTAGCCGTCGTAGAGGTGCGTTTCCATGCGGATGCCCGGCCCACCTGGCGGGTGGTAACGGGTCACGGTGCCGGGTGAAGGCGTGAAGGTGTTCGGGTCCTCGGCATTGATGCGGCACTCGATGGCGTGACCGCGGATGACGATATCGGATTGTTTGTAGCGCAGTTTTTCGCCCGAGGCGACACGAATCTGTTCGGTCACCAGGTCGACGCCAGTGACCATTTCGGTGACCGGGTGCTCGACCTGGATGCGCGTGTTCATCTCGATGAAGTAGAACTTGCCGCGCTCGAACAGGAACTCGAAGGTGCCGGCGCCGCGATAGCCAATGCGGCGGCAGGCCTCGACACAGACCTGGCCGATTTCGGCGCGCTGTTTCTCGGAAATGCCAGGCGCCGGTGCTTCCTCGATGACCTTCTGGTGGCGGCGTTGCATCGAACAGTCGCGCTCGCCGAGGTGGATGGCGTTGCCGTGGCCATCGGCCAGAACCTGGATTTCGATGTGACGCGGGTTCTCCAGGTACTTTTCCAGGTAAACCTGATCGTTGCTGAAGGCGCTCTTGGCTTCGGCGCGAGTCATCGCCACCGCATTCAGCAGGGCCATCTCGGTATGCACGACGCGCATGCCGCGGCCACCGCCGCCACCGGAAGCCTTGATGATCACCGGGTAGCCGATGTCCTTGGCGATGCGCGCGTTTTCGCCGGCGTCGTCGCCTAGCGGTTTGCCCGAGCCCGGCACGCAGGGTACGCCAGCCTGTTTCATCGCCGTGATCGCCGAGACCTTGTCGCCCATCAGGCGGATGGTCTCCGGTCGCGGGCCGATGAACACGAATCCGGACTCCTCGACGCGTTCGGCAAAATCGGCGTTTTCCGACAGAAAGCCATAACCCGGGTGGATGCCTTGCGCATCGGTCACCTCGGCAGCGGCGATCAACGCCGGAATATTCAGGTAACTGTCTTTCGGTGCCGGTGGACCAATGCACACCGACTCGTCGGCCATCGCCACGTGCTTCAGGTTGCGATCGACGGTCGAATGCACCGCGACCGTCTTGATCCCGAGCGCCTGGCACGAACGCAGGATGCGCAGCGCGATCTCGCCACGATTGGCAATGACGATTTTTTCAAGCATGGATATGGACTCCGGTCACGTTGCGGCCGGCGACTTTCGGAAGGAGCGTTTTTCCGCAAAGGACGCAAAGGACGCAAAGGAAAGCAAAAACCTGGAAGATGAGTCAGTCGTGAGCTGCCTTGCATTGAGGCTGCCCGCAGCAACCGTCGGCAAGGCGCAGTCCGGTCCACGATCGATCTTGCCTCGCGGCAATCCGTTCTCGCTTTCCTTTGCGTTCTTTGCGTTCTTTGCGGACAAATGCCTTTCGCCGACAAACACGATCACTGGATGACCACCAGCGGCTCATCGAACTCCACCGGTTGGCCGTTCTCGACCAGGATCTTGACGATGGTGCCGGCGACCTCGCTCTCGATCGGGTTGAACATCTTCATCGCTTCGATGATGCCGAGGGTGTCGCCGACCTTGACCTGCTGGCCGATCTTGAGGAACGGCGCGGCGCCGGGCGCGGACGCGGCGTAATAAGTACCGACCATCGGCGAGCGCACGACCTGACCGTCGTAGGTCGGCTCGGCCGGAGTTGCGGCTGGCGCAGCGGCGGGCGCAGCGCCTGGCGCGACCGGGATGTGGTTGGTGTGGACCTGGATCGGTGCGTACTGCGGTGCGGGCGCGGCCATCGGCATGTTCTTCGGCCAGCGGCTGAGGCGCACGGTTTCTTCGCCCTCGCGGATTTCGAGTTCGACGAGGTTCGATTCCTCGAGCAACTCGATAAGCTTCTTGATCTTGCGGATATCCATGGCCATGGCCGAACTCCCAAAAGTCGTGTCGCGGTGTATTGCAGGTGAATCGGTGACTCAGCCGACGCGGCGCATGGCCGCATCCAGTCCAAGCCGGTAACTGTCGACACCGAGGCCGGTGATCACGCCCACGGCGATGTCGGAGAGATAGGAGCGCTGACGGAAATCCTCGCGCGCATGCACATTGCTCAGGTGCACTTCGATGAACGGAATCGCCACGCCGGCCAGCGCGTCGCGCAGCGCGATGCTGGTGTGCGTGAAGGCGCCGGGGTTGATCAGGATGAAGCGCGTGCCATCCATGCGCGCGGCGTGCAACAGATCGATCAGTACATGCTCGGCATTGCTCTGCAGCGCGACCAGTTCATGCCCTGCGGCGCTTGCCAACTCGATCAGCGTGCGCTCGATCTCTGCCAGCGTCGTACGCCCATAAACCTCCGGCTCGCGCGTGCCGAGCAGATTGAGGTTGGGGCCATTGAGCAGCAGAATGCGCGCCATGCAAGTTGCCCTGGAAGGTGTACGGGTCGGCTCCTGCTCCCTCTCCGATGTTCCGGGAGGGTTGGGGAGGGGTCAGGCAAGAATCCTGGCAACGGACTTGGCTGCGGCAGCTGCAAGATTGCGGATGACGGCGCGCCATGACCGGTGACGGCCGCGTAGTCTGCTTGGACCAGCGGCCGCTGTCCAGCGACGATCACCGGCGATCATGCAGCGATCTTCGCCATCCGCGGGCGTATGGGTTTGCGGTGGTGCGGCGGCCCTGGGCTCTCGAGCCTCCGTTACTGGCCTGCGCGGCCGACCTCGAAGAACATCTGGGATGCGCGTTGACCCAACGCGATTCGGGCGAAGTCGAAGGCGGCAAAAACCATGGTGATCAGCGGGAACAACGGGTGGAAGAATGCCGGGCGCTCCCTCGACACGCTGGCGAGGCCTCGGGCGGCGAACCAGCTCAACACGGCCACTGCCCAGAACGGGCCGCCCTGGGTGTAGCTGAAGCGCTGCGTCGAAAGGCCTGACGCGGCGACGATTCGACTGAAGCTCGCCCGGTCGAACAGGACCCAATGGCGCGGGCAGTGATAGCCACCCCAGTTGCGATGACGGAACAGGCGGGCGTCGAGGGCATCGGTGTTGGGTGTCTTGACCAATGCGCGGCCTCCCGGTTGCAGCAACGCCGCCACGCTGCGCATGACGGCACCGGGATCCTCGACATGTTCGATGATGTTGAGCAGCAGAATCAGGTCATAACGCGTTTCCGTCGTGAACTCCTCGATCCGCCCGACGAAGTAGCGATGGCCGAGTGCGCGTGCACGGGATGCAGCCTCGGCATCGATGTCGACGACCTGGGTCAATTGAACGCGCGGATCGAGGTTGCGGATCTCGCTTAGCAGCCAGCCGGTACCGCCGCCGACATCGAGTACGCGCAGCGTGTCGCCCGGCAGTTCGGCGAGGATCCGGCGAAACACGCGTCGGTCCAGCCAGGCCTTGATGCGGCTCATGGGCGAGGCCTTGCCGAAGCCGAGGAACGAGTAATAGTTGCGCGGGTAGATCTCGGCGAGCCGATCAACGGGTACCGGGTCGATGAACAGCGCTTGGCAGCGGGCGCAGCGACGGTAGTCGAAGTTTTCCGCCGTGCTGCAGTACTCGACATCCCGGGCGGTCGCCCACCACTCATGCTGGTCGCCGCCACAGGCCAGGCAAGCCGTGGCCGCCCTCATTTGCGGGGCTCCGTTGTGTACAGGCGCCTGAAGGTTTCCAGGTAACTCGTGCGGTTTGCGGCGAGGGTGGCGGCAAGTTCGGTGTCGCCGAGGAACCGTTCGACGTCGCCAAGGCGCGTGCAGGAGACCTGTGGATCCCAGTGATGCAGCAGGTGTCGCGTGAAACCGGCACTGCCGATGATCGCCGCCAGTGGCCCGGCGCGAAACATTCGGTTGGTCTCGCCGTGGTCGACAAGGGCGTAGTCGGTCGTCGATGCCGCGGCCTCGGAGCGATGCTCGAGCAGTTGTCGCAGGCCGCTGAAGAACGGAAAGAACACGGCCAGTCCAAGGATCCACGCGGCCACCAGGAACCAGGCGTGGGCGACGGCGGCGCTGCCGACGACTGCGGCGTGGAGCGTCAGGCCGAGTAGCAGCGGCCAGCGTGCGTGGCGCTCCACCTGGGTCTGATCGAGGCGCTGCTCGCGACCGAGCAGCACGCGGACGGCGCGTATGCCAGTGATCGATTCGAGCAGGAAGCGCGCATCGAGTGGCTCGAAGTAGGTGCGCTCGGTATCGCGCGTCGTGCCGAGGAATTTGTGGTGATCGAAGTGGACGCGCCGATAATTCGCGATGTTCTGGCCGACAAGCGAGCCAATGAACAGATTGGCCAGCAGATCGTTGCGGGCGCGGTCCGCGGCCAGGTTGAAATGCGTGGCCTCGTGGAAAAAATTGTGGATGTAGCTGTGGCACAGACCGAGCAGGGCGGCGATGAGCAGGGTGGCGAGCGCGCCCACGAAAACGGCATCGGCGGGGATCAGCAGTGCAAGCACGATCAGTGTCGCGAGTCCGAGGTGGCCACCCAGAATCTGGGCCCAGACGACGCGGTATCGCGGCCGCAGTGACTTGCGGAAATCGAGGTAGCGCACGCCTTGCGAATTGACCAGGGCGAGGCGTTGCCCCGGGCTGGCGGCCGTCTTGAGCTCGCCGTCCACGGTCGCCGTCGCCTGCGGCTCAGAGTTCGCTTTCGGTTGCACCGGGCTGCGCCGCACTACCGATGGTTCCCGTCGCCAACATCAAGTCTTCCCTTCTGTTTCGTTGATTGGTCGGTTCCGACAGCAGCGTAACACTGCGACAACGCTCAGCGCTTGAGTATCCGTCCCAACGCCTGTGCGGCGGCATCGAAGGAGAAATGCGCCTGGATGTTGGCGAGGCCGGCATCGGAAAGCTTCAGCCACAGGTCGGGGTCGCGGTACAGGCGCACGATCTCGTCGGCGAACTGCGCCGGCTCGCTGGCGACCAGTGCCTCGGTCCCGGCCTCGATCTCCATGCCCTCGACCGCGATCGGCGTCGCCACCACCGGCTGTCCGTAGGCCATGCTCTGATTGACCTTGCCCTTGACGCCGGCGCCGTAGCGCAACGGCGCGACGGCGACGCGGCAGCCATCGAGGAAGGGATGGATGTCCTCGACGAAGCCGTGCACTTCGATGCCGTTGCCGGCCAGCGCCTCGACGGCAGGCGTGATCTTGCTGCCGACGATGTGGAACGTGAGTTCGGGGATCTGCGCGCGCACGCGTGGCCAGATCTCGGCGGCGAACCAGACCACGGCGTCGATGTTGGGCTGGTGCTGGAAACCACCGACGAACCAGATGTCCTTGCGCTGGGCGTAGTCGCGTCGACGGCCGGCGACTTCGTGGATGTTCGACAGCACTTCGACGCGGCGTCCGGGCGCCTCGCGTGCCAGCAGTTCCCGTTCGACCGGGCTGACCACCAGGGTGACATCGCAGCGCGCGATCAGGTCGAGTTCGGTGGCGCGGGTGGCTTCAGCCTGGCGCGCCATCGCCTCACTGGCCTCGATGGCCGCGGCGCGCTGCTCGCGCAGATAGTGCAGGTCCACGGTATCGAACAGCAGCAACGCCTGCGGCGCATGTTCGCGCGCCAGGTCGACGTAATGCCGAGCCACGTAATGGCGGCTGAGCATGATCGCGTCGAACTGGCGACCGCGTTCGCGGAAAAAACCGACCGGATCGGACAGCCACGGATGGAACTGGACTTCCACGCCGAGCGCGCGCAACTCGTCGGTGTAGCGCGGAATGTAGGCGCGATTGTCGGCAAAGAAGGTGCACTGCCAACCGAGCGCGCGCAGCACGCGGATCAGGTTCAGGTAACGCACCGATCCCGAGTCCTGATCCGGCGTCGGCGTGGTCGCATCGATCAAGAGGATACGGCCCTTGGCGCGGTGCGTGGCCGCGCGCCAGATGCCGGCGTGGTCCGTGGGCGCCGGCTGCTGCTTCAGTGCGTTTTTCCAGCGCGCCAGGAATTTCTGCTGGTTGATCACCTGAAAACGTTTGGTGCCGCTGGCGGTATCGGTGCCGCTGGTGATGCCTTCGAAATGCACCACCTTCGAGGCCGGCTGGTAGATCACGCGCAGGCCGGCGTCGCGCACCTTGAAGGCGAGGTCCGTGTCTTCGTAATAGGCGGGTGTGTACAGTCTGTCGAAGCCACCAAAACGATCGAACAGCGCCTTCTCGATCAGGATCGCCGCACCCGAGCAGTAGTCGGCCTCTCGCGGGTAGTCGTAACGCGGGTCGTCCGGATGATCGAAGCGACCGTAGTTCCAGCCCGAGCCATCGTTGAAGACGATGCCGCCGGCTTCCTGCAGGCGGCCGTCCGGGTAGATCAGCCTGGAACCGACCAGGCCGACGCGCTCGAACTGATCGAAGGTGGCCAGCAACGGTTCCAGCCAGCCCGGCTGCACGGCGGTGTCGTTGTTGAGGAAGCACAGGTACTTGCCCTGCGCCAACGCCGCGCCTGCATTGCAGGCGCCGATGAAGCCCAGGTTCTGCGGGTTCTTGTGGAAACGCACGCCGCCGATGCGTGGTATCTCGTCGGCGGTCGCATCGCTGCTGCCGTCGTCGACGACGATCACCTCGAACGCGGCGGAGCCGGCAGTATCGGCCAGCGCCTGCAGGCAATTGCGCGTGTGGTGCAACTGGTTGTAGACCGGCACGATGATCGAAACCCGCGGCGTCGTGCTGGTCGGCACGTTGAACGGCTGGTAGTCGGACGATGGCGTCGGATGCTCGATCTGCAGCGTTGCTGGCGCTTGCTGGCCCTGGTCGCGCAACTCCTGGCGGGCGCGCGACAAGGTGCCCTTGACGCCGCGGCGCGACAGGCTGCCACGCACCCGGCCGAGCAGACTCGCCAGCCGCGACGCGCGAAACCGCAGCGACGCGCGCGCGCGCTTGAGCAACTGGCCGACCACTCGCAACGGCACGGTGATACGCCAACTGGTGCTCTGCAACATCTCGCTGCGATGTTCGGCGAGCACATCACGCTCGCGCCGCAGCGTGGCCATGGCCTGGCGCAAGGACTCGCGTTCGGCGGCAATCAGTTCGCGCTCGGCCTCAAGGTCGGCGCGCGCCTGGGCGAGCTGATCGTTGGCGACTGCCAGAGCGTCGCGTTCTTCGCCGACGCGGTCGAGCGCGCGACTGAGCGCGTCGATTCTCTGATTCTGTGCATCCTGCACGATGCGGGCTTCGTCCATGGTCTTCTTCAGTTGCGTCTCAAGCAGCGACAGTTGGCCTTCCAGTGCCTGCCGGCGGGATTGTTCATCGGCGACCGTCTGCTCGAAGACCGCTTCGCGTTCGCCCATCCAATGCCGTGCGCGCTCCAGTTCCTTCTCCAGGTCGCGTGCCCAGCGCGTGCGTTCGCCGAGTTGCCGGCTGAGATCGAAGCCCCAATCGGCGCGACGCCCAAGTTCCGCTTGTTGCTGCTGCAGTTGTGATTGTGCCGCGGCCAATTGCAGTTCGTGATCGGTCAATGCGTCGGCCAGCTCGGCGCGCTCGAAGTCGTCAACGGTGGCCAGCGTCAGCGCATAGCGCAAGGGCGCCCGCGAACCGACCGGCAACAGCGGAGCATAGTCGCTGAGCATCTGCGCCAACGTCCGCTGCGGACGCCGCAGCAATTCCTCACGAATGCGCTGCAGGCGCGAGCGATCCCGGTCGAGTCCGGCGATCAGCCTGACGACACTGGCCGCATCCGCATCCACCAGAAAGCCGTCGACGCCGTCCTCGATGCGTTCCGCGTAAGCACCCAGGCGGGTGGCGATGGGCGGTATCGCCAATTGCCAGAGTTCGCTCAAGGTGTACGAAAACGTCTCCGAGACCGTGCTCGGCAGCAGCGCAGCGTGCGGGCGGATGCGCGCCAGCGCTGCGGGCAGTTGCGCGTGCTCGTAGTCGAGCAGGATGTGCACGCCACTGGCCCCGAACAACGCTTCAGCCGCCTTGCCGGCACCGACCAGGTACAAATCGCAGTAGCTGGTGAGCGCCGGAAGCAATTGGCGCAACAGGGTCAGACCTTTGGCGCCATTGATGCGACCGAGTACCAGCAGTCGCAGTTTGCCGCTGGCGAGTCCTGGATCCGGCAGCGGCGGCGCACCATCGGCCCGCGGCCAGCCGGCGCTGCCGTGGGCGACCCGGCGCTGCTGCAGGGACTTGAGGTCGGGTGCCAGGCGCGCGAGGTTGCGCAGGGTCGAGTCACTCGGGGCGACGATTTCGGAGCCAGCGTGTTTGAGTTCGGCGCATGTTGTTGCGGCCAGCGTCGACCACCAGTAGGGATCGATTTCGGCAAACGGGCCGGCGCTCGGGCCAGCCAGGTCGTGCGTCAGTTCGGCAAAGTCCCAACGTGCATCGGCCGCACCAAAATCACGATGCAGCGCCGGCCAGAACGGAAAGTAATCGTGCGCGATCCAGCGCAGCGGCAGTCCACAGCGCAGCACATCCAGGGCATGTCCGATCAGGGATGACACCCAGACCTGTTCGACGCAGTGCGCTTCGATCAGCGTTGCCAGTACCTGCGCATACCCGGCATGCCGGTCGACCACCGCGCCGATCGGCGGCGACAGCAGCCAACGACCCAGCAACGGTCCGCCACGCGCATCGCCCAATTCCAGGTACTCGCCATGCTGGCGTCGGCCTGGATTGCCGACCGCACGCAGCAACAAGTGATGGCGCTGGTGATCGCTGCCGGCGAGGTCGCGCACGAAGCGCTCGGCGCCGCCGCCCCAGCCATGCAGGATATGCAGCACCACGGGCCGGGTATCGCGTCCGGTCTGCGGCCAGGATGCCGCGGGTTGCAGACCGGCGCGCAGCAGGGCGCGCCGCACCGAGGCCAGCGCATGGGCCGGCTCTCGTTCACGCCGGTCGGCAGGCGTGCTCAGTCCGCGTACCGGTTCGCTTGGCACATGCGCGTAGAGGTGATCCGTCACTGCCAGCGGCGCGTCGAGCGCTGCGCTGCTGGCGAGCAGCAGCAGCATCGGGTCGGTCGCAGAAACACTGAGCAGTTGCCGGCGCGAAAGCGCATGCAGGGCGTGATCGATCGCTGCCGGATCGCTGCCATCGAGTTCCTTGTCGGCTGCGGCGGGCGTCAGCTGAGTGTCGGCATTGGTGCAACAGGTCACCGCGCCCGGGGCAGCGAGACCGGCCTTGAGCAGGCGCTGCAGGGCATCTTCGGCCAGCCACAGGTCGCCGCGACGGATGCGCAGCAGGTTCGCGTCGGGAAACTCGCGCCGCAACTCGGTGAGGTCGGCATGCCAGTCGCTGCCGACCGGCCGCGTGCGAACCTCGGCCGCGCTCAGTCGGGCGACCGCTGCCGTCAGCGTTTCGCTGCAGGCGTCGGTGGGCAGCAACACGAGGGCCGTGGGCGCCTGGTTCGGAATCGCGTGATCGGACATCCGCTCTGGGTCGGGAACTGAGGGGGCCTGCGTCGACGCAGCGGGCCCTGCTCGGGGCGCGGATTATCGGTCAGCGCATCCGCCGTTGGGAACCTCCGCGAGTCGATGCCTGCACCGCTGTCGACCGCGGACCCCGCCTGCCCGCCAATCGCCCGCATCCGGCAGGCTGCGGTTGGCCTTCGCGCCTTTATGCTCGGCGCCCATGGTGAAATGGTTGTGGCGACTCTTCTGGTTGGGACTCGGCTTCGCCCTCGGCGCGGCGGGGCCGGTGATCGTTTACCTCAACCGCGTGGTCGATTCGCGTTTCGATCTGGGGCAGCAACCCGTGGCCAGCCGCGTTTATGCGCGGCCGTTGCTGCTGGCGCCGGGCTTGCGCATCAGCGCCGATCTGCTGCAAATCGAATTGTCCGAGGCGCGCTATCGCAGCGATGTCACCGCATCGTCGCCCGGCAGTTACCGCAGAGACGGTCAACGCTTCGAAATCCATACACGTGAATTCCGCTTCGGCGACGCGCTCGAGCGCGCCGAGCGCGTCGAAGTGCTGCTCGAAGGGGGCAAGGTCAAACGTCTGATGCGTTTGTCCGATCGCAAGGCGTTGGCGCAAAAGCGCCTCGATCCCGCGCGTATTGCCACCATCCTGCCGACCGACGACACCGAACGCCTGCCGCTGCCGATCGCGCAGATGCCGGCACTCCTGGTGGCCGGGATCCAGTCAGTCGAGGACCGCAACTTCAAGGACCACCCAGGCATCGATGTGTGGGGCATCGCGCGCGCGATGTGGGCCAACGTCAAGGCCCGGCGCTGGGTGCAGGGCGGCTCGACCATCACCCAGCAATTGGTCAAGAACACCATGTTGAGCAATGCGCGCGTGTTCCGGCGCAAGGGTTTCGAGATCGGGCTGGCGCTGATCATCGATGCGCGTTTCGACAAGCGCACCATCCTCGAGTCGTACTTGAACCGCGCCTACATCGGCCAGAACGGCGCACTCGCGGTGCACGGTTTCGGTGCCGGCGCCGAGTTCTATTTCGGTCGTTCGCTGGAGTCGCTCGATCCGGCCGAAATCGCGCTGTTGATCGGGCTGGTCAAGGGGCCGTCGTTTTATGACCCGCGGCGCAATCCGGAGCGCGCGATCGGTCGTCGGCGCATCGTGCTGGGGCAGATGCTGGAGACCGGCCTGCTCAGTCAGGCGGTGTACGAAGAGGCGCTCAAGGCGCCGCTGGCTGTGGTGCCGCGTCCGCCATCGCGGGTGCGCTATCCGGCCTTCGTCGAACTGGTGCGCGAACAGATCCGCCGCGAATACGACGAGGCGCGGCTGCAGAGCGAGGGCCTGTCGATCCTGACGACGCTCGATCCCGGCGCCCAGGCACTGGCCGAGGCGGCGTTGACCAAGACGCTGGCCAGTGTCGACAGCGAAAAGGTGGTGCAAGGCGCGGTGGTGTTGACCAACGCCCGCGACGGCGAACTGCTCGCCCTGATCGGTGGCCGCGATCCGCGTGCCACCGGCTTCAACCGCGCGCTGGCGGCGCGGCGACCGGTCGGCTCGCTGCTGAAGCCCTTCGTTTACCTGCTGGCGTTGTCGCAACCGGCGCGTTACAGCCTGGCGAGCCTGATCTCGGACGACCCGATCGCGCTGAAATTGCCGACCGGCAAGACCTGGTCGCCAAAGAACTACGATCGCAAGAGTCACGGCACGGTGCCGCTGGTGGATGCACTCGCGCGTTCCTACAACCTGGCCACCGCGCGCGTCGGACTCGACATCGGCGTCAAGTCGCTGGCACGACTGATCGACAACCTCGGCGTGAACGCGCCGAGCGATCCGCAGCCGTCGCTGATCCTCGGTTCGGTCGACTTGAGCCCGCTGGAAATGGCGCAGTTGTATCAGGCACTGGCCAGCGGCGGCCAGGTGGTGCCGATCTCCGCAGTGCGCGAGGTGCTCGACGACGAAGGCCGCGCGTTGACCCGCTTCCCGCGACCCGGCGGCAATGCCAGTGGCGCCGACGTGGTCAAGCTGGTCACCGTGGCGCTCAACGAGACCACGCTGTCCGGCACCGCCAGCAGCCTCACCGGCGGCAGCGGCATCCGCCTCGATTCGGCCGGCAAGACCGGCACCTCGGACGATTCGCGCGACAGTTGGTACGCCGGCTACACCGGCGAACACCTGGGCGTGGTCTGGCTCGGCCGCGACGACAACCAGCCGACCAAGCTGACCGGCGCCAGCGGCGCGCTGAAGGTATGGACCGCGTTGTTCCGCCAGTTGCCGAGCGCCGACCTGCGCCTCGAATTCAGCGAAGCCGTGCGCTGGATTCCCTTCGATACCGGCGACAACTGCCAGCGCATCCGCTTCTACCCGGTGCTGCCGCCGTACGCCACCGACAACTCGCGCTCATGCATGGAGCAGTTGACGGTGCCGTGAGTCCTCGAATGTCGGGGCGACATGCCCGTCGCTCACGGCGGAAATTCCGCAAGTCGTTGATAAGCGACATTGTCCGCAAAGGACGCAAAGAAGAGCGGAAGGGAGCGGCAGTCGCATTGTCAGGCGGCGCTCGCGCCGTCCTGATTCAGTCTTTGCTCCCTTTGCGTTCTTTGCGTCCTTTGCGGACAAAAACAGGCAGCAGAACGACCGCCGAGTTCGATATGCAAGGGCAATCTGCGAAGGCGCGAATCACCTGCGCGGGATTTTCCTCTAACCTTCGTCCATCTCTCGACTGGGCACTACCCCATGACCACGTCCGGCCAGATCCACATCGCCCGCGGTACGCGCGATCTTTGCGTGCAGACCCGCTACGCCAACCGCCACGGCTTGATCGCCGGCGCCACCGGCACCGGCAAGAGCGTGTCATTGATGCTGCTCGCGGAAGAATTCTCGAAGGCCGGCGTGCCGGTATTCCTTGCAGACGTCAAGGGCGACCTCGCCGGCCTGTCGCAGCCGGCGGTGCTCGGCGACAAGCTGCGCAACCGGCTGAAGCTGCTCGGCATCGAACACTCGTGGAAGCCGGGCGCCAATCCGGTGGTGTTCTGGGACATCTACGGCAAGAACGGCCACCCGCTGCGCACCACGATCTCCGAGATGGGGCCGATCCTGCTGGCGCGGCTGATGGAACTCAACGAGGTCCAGTCCGGCGTGCTCAACGTGGTCTTCCGTGTCGCCGATGAGGAAGGGCTGCTGCTTATCGACTTGCCGGATTTGCGCGCGATGCTCAATTACGTGTCGGAGAACGCCAAGGCGATCTCGGCTGAGTACGGCCTCGTGTCGAGCACCTCGATCGCCGCCGTGCAGCGTGCGCTGCTCGGCCTCGAAGACGTCGGCGCGCGCGAGTTCTTCGGCGAGCCGGCGTTCCAGTTGCAGGATTTCTTCGGCATCGATCCGAACGGGCGTGGCGTGATCAACATCATGAGCGCCGAGCAGTTGATCATGAAGCCGAAGCTGTATTCGAGTTTCCTGCTGTGGCTGCTGTCGGAGCTCTTCGAGCAGTTGCCGGAAGTCGGCGATCTGGACAAGCCACGCCTGGTGTTCTTCTTCGACGAAGCGCACCTGCTGTTCGATGATGCGCCGCCGTCGTTGATCCAGCGCGTCGAGCAGGTGGTGCGGCTGATCCGCTCCAAGGGCGTCGGCGTCTATTTCTGCAGCCAGAACCCGGATGACGTTCCCGGCGACATCCTCGGCCAGCTCGGCCACCGCATCCAGCACGCGTTGCGCGCGTTCACGCCGCGCGACCAGAAGGCGGTGAAGACCGCGGCCGAGACCTTTGTCGCCAACCCGGGCCTGGATGTGGTCAAAGCCATCACCGAACTCAACGTCGGTGAGGCGCTGGCGTCGTTTCTGGAAGAGGGTGGTCGCCCGGCGATGGTCGAGCGCGCGTGGATCCTGACGCCCGGTTGCCGCATCGGCGCGATCACACCGGAAGAGCGCGCCGCGGTGCGCGCCGCGGGACCGATCGGCCACAAGTACGACGAAGCGATCGATCGCGAGTCCGCCTACGAAATCCTCAAGCAGCGCGCCGAGCCTCAGCCTGAAGCAACCGCTGACGCCGGCACGCAACCCGCTGGCGGCGGCTGGAGTTTGAACTGGCCGTGGAGCAAGCCGCAGGCGCCGGCACCCGCGCCACCACCGGTCCCGACGCCGCGACCGCGCGCCACGACGACACGTTCCGCGCCAGCGCCCAAACCACGCCAGCCAGCCGCACCGCGCGCGAGCAATCGCCAGGGCGTCGGCGAGGCCTTCGCCAAATCAGTGGCGCGCACCGTCGGCAACCAGCTCGGTCGGCAATTGCTGCGCGGCATCCTCGGGGCGATCACGCGCAAGTGAATGTGGGAGCGACCTTGCGTCGCGAGCTTTGGCAGCAGGAGCTCGCGACGCAAGGTCGCTCCCACAGTTCCGCCGGACCCGGTGGGGCGGGCCGCGCCCCACGACGTCACGCCCGATCCCCGCGCAACGCGCGCACATCCGCTTCCAGCGCTGCCGCGCTGGCGGCTTCCGGCGGTCTTGGTGCGCCCACCATCAGCCCGACTCGCGACCACAGGCGCCGCGGCAACAGGTAACGCGCGATCGACTTGCTGTAGCGCGAGAACATGCTGCCCCACAGTCCCTGCAGTGCCATCGGGATCACCGGTACCGGGTCGCGTTCGAGGATGCGCTCCATGCCGGGGCGGAAGCGCGCGATCTCGCCGTCGCGGGTCAGCCCGCCTTCGGGAAAGATGCACACCAGGTTGCCATCGCGCAGTTCGCGCGAGACCTCCGCGAAGGCCTTTTCCATCAGCGCCGGATCTTCCTTCGCGCCGGCGATCGGAATCGCCTTGGCCCAGCGGAACACCTGTTTGGCAATCGGCATGTCGAAGATCTTGTAGTACATGACGAAGCGCACCGGGCGCGGCACCGAACCCAGGATGACCAGCGCGTCGACGTAACTGATGTGGTTGCACACCAGCAGCGCCGGGCCGTCGTCGGGAACCGCATCCATGCCGCGGATGCGGATGCGGTAGAGCACGTTGATCAGGATCCAGGCGATGAAGCGCAGCAGGAATTCGGGCACCAGCGTGTAGATGTAGATCGCCACTACCGCGTTGCACAGCGCGGTGACCAGCAGCACCTGCGGCAGCGTCAGGCCGATGCCATTCATCAACGCCCAGCCGAGCAGCGAGGCGGCGACCATGAACAGCGCATTCAGGATGTTGTTGGCGCCGATCACGCGCGAGCGATGGCTGGGGGCGCTGCGCTGCTGGATCAATGCGAACAACGGCACGATGAAAAACCCGGAGAAGATCGCCATCAGCACCAGGTCGATCACCAGGCGCCAGCCAAAGCCGGTGGCCAGAAAGGCGTTGACCGACAGCTCGCTCAATCCGCTCGCCGCCGGCAACGCGAAATACAAGTCGAGCCCGAACACGGTCATGCCGATCGAGCCGAAAGGCACCAGACCGATCTCGACCTTGCGTCGACTGAGCAACTCGCAGAGCAGCGCCCCAAGGCCGGTGCCGACCGAAAACAGCGCCAGCAGCAAGGTGTAGACCGCGGTGCTCCCGCCAATGATGTCGCGCACGTAAACCGGCAGGATCAGGAAGTACATCGACGCAAAGAACCAGAACCAGCTGATTCCGAGACAACTCAGGAACACGATGCGTTGGCGGGTCAGGAACTTGAGGCTGCGCCAGGTTTCGGTCAGCGGGTTCCAGTTGATGACGAGGTCCGCGGCGACCGGCGGGTTGGCCGGCATCGCCAGCGCGGCAAACCAGCCGATCAATGCGATGCCCAAGCCCAGCATCGAGATGAAGATCAGTCCGTCGCCGGGGATGCTGACCAGCGCCGTCCCGACCAGCGTGCCGAGCAGGATCGATACCATCGTCGCGCTTTCGACCAGACCGTTGCCGCCGGTCAATTCCTCGTCGTTGAGCACCTGCGGCAGGATGCCGTACTTCAACGGTCCGAACAGGGTCGATTGCAGCCCGAGCAGGAACAGCACCGCGAGTAGGAGCGGCGCACTTTTCAGCAGGAAACCCGCAGCGGCAAGCGCCATCAGCAGCACTTCCAGCGCCTTGATCCAGCGTGCCAGGCGCGCCTTGTCGTACTTGTCAGCCAACTGGCCGCCGAGCGCCGAAAACAGGAAAAAGGGCAGGATGAACAGCGCTCCCGCCAGCAACGAGAATGTGGTGCTCGGCATGCCGACATCGATCGCGCCGACAAACACCACCAGCGCGACCAGGCCCTGCTTGAACACGTTGTCGTTGAAAGCGCCGAGCGACTGGCTCAAGAAGAACGGCAGGAAACGGCGCTCAGTCAGAAGGCCGAACTGGGAGTGGCTGGACATGCGCGGTCGCAGGTGGTGGATGCGAGAGCGAGGCTAGCATTGCATTGGCCGGGGCGTGATCGGTCATCGCCAGGGATCGGCCGGCGCGCCACCGGGTATCAGGATTCGTCGGTTTCGCCTCGGGTTTCGATTTCTGTGGAGCGGAGCTTGCTCCGCTGCTCTTGCGCATCACCGAGCCGAGCAAGCTCGGCTCTACAAAAGCCCGGGAGCCGTTGCACTTCTGTAGAGCGGAGCTTGCTCCGCTGCTTCTTGGGTGAGCAAAACCCCGCAGCGCGTGCCATCCTTGCGCGCATCCTTTCCCCCGACAGTCTCCGAATGCCACGCCAATACAGCATGGGTGGTCGCGCCAGCGGTCCGTCGGGCGGCGCGCATGGCACGGCGCCCGCGCCGACGACGCTGCGCGAGCGTTTCGGCGCGCTGAAAAACCTGCCGCCGTTCATCAAGCTGGTGTGGCAGACCAGTCCTGCGCTGACGCTGGCCAACCTCGGCTTGCGCCTGGTGCGCGCGCTGTTGCCGGTCATCATGCTGTACATCGGCAAGTTGATCATCGACGAAGTCGTTGGCCTGGTGCAGGGTGGTTTGGTCGCCGATGAGCTTGTCGCGGCATGGAGCAGCGGCCATCTCGATCCGCTCGCTACGCTGCTGCTGCTCGAATTTGCGCTCGCCGTGGTCGCGGACGTGTCCGGCCGCGTGGTGTCGCTGATCGATTCGCTGCTGTCGGAACGTTTCAACAATGTCACCAGCATGCGTCTGATGGAGCATGCGGCGACACTCGACCTTGAGGATTTCGAAGATAGCGAACTGCAGGACAAGCTGGATCGCGCGCGGCGCCAGACCATGGGTCGCATGACCTTGCTGGGCCAGTTGCTCGGCCAGGCCCAGGATGTGGTCACGGTGATCGCCTTTTCCGCGGGACTGATGATCTATGCGCCGTGGCTGATCCTGCTGCTGGTAATCGCGCTGGTGCCGGCGTTCATCGGTGAAGCGCACTTCAATGCGCAGAGTTACTCGCTGAATTATCAATGGACACCCGAACGCCGCGAACTCGATTACGTGCGGCAGACCGGTGCCAGCGTCGAAACCGCCAAGGAAGTGAAGATTTTTGGTCTGAATTCCTTTCTGATCGAACGTTACCGCACGCTTTCCGAACGCTTTTACACGGCCAACCGCGCGCTGGCGATGCGCCGCGCCGGCTGGGGTGGCCTGTTGACCGCGCTCGGCACGCTTGGTTACTACGTGGCCTATGCCTTTATCGCCTGGCGCACGGTGCGCGGCGACTTCACCATCGGCGATCTGACCTTTCTTGCCGGATCCTTTCGCCGTCTGCGCAACTTGCTGGAAGGTTTGTTGATGGGTTTTTCGCAAGTGGCTGGCCAGGCGCTGTATCTGGATGATCTGTTCTCCTTCTTCGAAATCGAACCGGAGATCGTGTCGCCGCCGAACCCACGGCCGTTCCCGAAGCCGGTGCGCCAGGGCTTCGTGTTCGAGGATGTCGGCTTCCGCTATCCGAACGCAGAACGTTGGGCCGTCAGGCACCTGAGCTTCACGCTGCATGCTGGCGAAGTACTGGCGTTGGTCGGCGAGAACGGCGCCGGCAAGACCACCTTGGTCAAGCTGCTGGCACGCCTGTACGATCCGGACGAAGGGCGCATCCTGCTCGATGGCGTCGATCTTCGCGAGTACGACATCGAGCAGTTGCGCGCGCACATCGGCGTGATTTTCCAGGACTTCGTGCGCTACCACATGAGCGCCGCCGAGAACATCGCGGTAGGCCGCATCGATGCGCGCGACGATCGCGAACGCATCATCGAGGCGGCGCGACGCAGCCTCGCCGACGGCGTCATTTCCGGATTGCCCAACGGCTACGATCAGGTGCTCGGCAAGCGCTTCAAGAAGGGCATCGACTTGTCCGGCGGCGAGTGGCAGAAGGTCGCCATCGCGCGCGCCTACATGCGCGACGCCGACTTGCTGATTCTCGACGAACCGACCGCCGCGCTCGACGCTCGTTCGGAGTTCGAGGTGTTCCAGCGCTTCAAGGAGCTCAGCGCCGGCAAGACCGCGGTGCTGATTTCGCACCGCTTCTCCACCGTCCGCATGGCCGATCGCATCCTCGTGCTCGAAGGAGGACAGATCGAGGAAGTCGGCAGCCACGAGGAACTGCTCGCGGCGGGCCATCGTTATGCCGAGCTGTTCGAGTTGCAGGCGGCGGGGTATCGGTAGCGAAAAAGCGGAGAGAAAAAGGAGGAAATCCGGCCACTCCGCGGCGCGATCGATGCGATTCTGGAGAGGCTCGCCGTGCAATGCCTGCAGCACGATGAGTCCCGCAGCACTCCTTCCATCCACATCCGAGGATTCTGATCATGGCCATGCTGACCCCGCCCACCGGCGCACCTTGCTGGTTCGAACTTTCGAGTACCGATCCGGACGCTTCGCTCGCTTTTCACGCGGCCCTGTTTGGCTGGGGCCATGTGCACAACGACATGGGCGAGATGGGCAACTACACGTTCTTGCGCAATGCCAACGGCACCATCGGCGCACTGTGCGGAATGCCGCCGGGATCCGAGGGGCGACCATCCAGTTGGGGCGTTTACTTCGGCGTTGTCGACCTTGATGCCAGCGTGGTTCGGGCGCGCGAACTCGGTGGACAACTGCTGTTCGATCCTTTCGAGGTGCCGGGTCATGGACGCGGCGCCGTGATCGCCGATCCGACCGGTGCGGTGTTCAGTCTGTGGCAGCCCGCAGCCCAAGCCGACGCCGGCGATTTCACCATGTTCGAGGACCATGCGATCGGTTGGGTGGAACTGGCCACGCGCGATGCGCCTGCCGCGAAGGCTTTCTATTCGGCGCTTCTCGGTTGGGATTTCCAGCCCACCGCGGTCCCCGCACCCGGCGTCGACTACGCCGAGTACTCGGTCGCGGGTACCCGTTTCGGCGGCGTCATGGCAATGACTGCCGAGTGGGGCGACATGCCCTCGCATTGGTCGCTGTACATTCCCGTGCCTGACGTCGATGCGTGTCTGGCGCGGGGCGTCGAACTGGGCGGCAAGGTTTGCGTGCCGGCCTTCGATGCGCCGGGCGTCGGACGCATCGCGCGACTCGACGATCCGACCGGCGCCGGAGTTTATGTGATCAAGCTCATCGGACACGCCTGATCCAGTTGTCATTGCGAGGAGCGCAGCGACGAAGCAATCTAGTGTGGTTTGCCATTAATTGGCGGAAGAAATTTCCGATGCATTTTGGCTCGAGGCTAGGCGAGAGGAGGAGTCATAGCAGGGCTATGGCGACGACGAACAACGACGCATTCGGGTCAAAAGGCGCGGAAATTATTCAATGAATTAATGGCAAACCACACTAGCGACCCTTCTTTGCTCTGATTCCGGAGTCAGAAATCCAGGCAGAGGCACTGGATTGCTTCGCTGCGCTCGCAATGACGAAAAGCTTCACCCGCAAGGCGTATCAATGACTTACGCCGTCGGTTCAACGAGCGGAGCGCCGCCTCAGCAGCGCAATCGCATCGGTTCGCGCGAGCGCTCATGCGCGGCGGGGCTGTCGAAGCCCTTGCTGCTGGAGTGGTCCCAGGCTTTGGCGATATGGATGGCGGCGTCCGGGGTTTTGCACGCGGTGTCGCCGTGGTCGATCTGCACTTTGCCGATGCGCTGAGCGGCCGCGATGGCCGCGTCGCGCATAGTGGTACTGCGGCAACCGATGGCGATCAGCGCCTGATTCATCGGATAACGTTGCAGGTTGTCGGCGGTGTGGATGGTGCGCTCGATCTCGCCCAGGCGATCGAGCAACCAGGCATCCGCCACGCCGACGTCGTTCATCGCCAGCGCACCCACCGCTGACCAGCCGGCGGCGCGTTCTTCGACGCGTGTCGACACCAGCCACCGATGCGCGCACTCCAGTCCGTGTGCGCCGTCACAGGCGAGCGCAGCGACGTAACTGCCGCACATCTGGGTCGCCCTGCCGCGTGCCCAGCGATCGAGATCCGCAGGAGTCATCCGCGCCGGGTCGGCGATCTTCACCGCCAGGTTGCGTGCGTCGTAATTGCCGCTATCCCACAGCGCGAGCGCCAGTTCGTGGTCGACGCCGATCTTTTTCCGCAGCGTCTGCAGCGTGGCGAAACTGACGCCGAACATCGGATCCCTTGCGCCATGCCGGCGCCAGGTCTTGCGCGTCTGCTCGGAGCCGGCTTGTTCCAGCGCGGCCATCGTCTCGGCCAGCGACATCCTGGGCTTTGGCGGTTTCGACGCGCGGGCGGTGGGTTTGGCGGCGGCGGGCATCGACGCGGCTCCTGATTGACGGTGGCCGCAGTCTATCGCTGCTGATCGACGCGCGGCAGGCCGGCCGGAGGGCTTGTGGGAGGGGGCTTGTTCCGCGAGCCCTTGTTACGCCGAAACCGAAGATCGCGGGATGTACCCGCTCCCACAGGCTTGCCACGATGCTGTGGGAGCGGGCTTGTCCCGCGAGCTCTTGACCCCAACAACCACCAAGCTCGCGACACGCGGTCGCTACCACAGGCAAGTCGCGCCGCAGAATGCGATCCTGCTTCCACTCAACTTCGCGAGACAGAACCATGCCGATCGCCATCGTTCGCGAACTCAGCGCCAGCATGGGCAACTGCGAGCTGTCGTTTGTCGATCGCGCCGAAATCGACATGGACCTGGCGCGCCGCCAGCACGCGGCCTACCAGCAGGCATTGGTGGATTCCGGCTGCCGGGTGATCGTGCTGCCGGCCGAAGATGCGATGCCGGATGCGGTGTTCGTCGAAGACGTGGCGATTGTGCTCGACGAGGTGGCGATCATGACGCGACCGGGCGCCGAATCGAGGCGCGGCGAGGGCAGGGCGGTGGCGGCGGCGCTGTCGGCGCACCGACCGCTGCGGGCCATCGAAGCCCCCGGCACGCTCGACGGCGGCGATGTGATGCGTGTCGGCCGAACGCTTTACGTCGGGCAGTCGGCGCGGTCGAATGCTGCCGCAGTGGCGCAACTGCGGGAGTTCATTGCAGCGTTTGGATACACCGTCGAGTCGGTGCCGATTCGCGACTGCCTGCACCTGAAGTCGGCGGTGACGGCGGTCGCCGACCACAGTTTGCTGGTCAATCCGGATTGGGTCGACGTCAACGCATTCAGCGGATTTCGCCTGATCGAGATCGACCCGCAGGAGCCGCACGCCGCCAATGCGCTGCGCATCGGTGATTCGCTGATCTATCCCTCATGCTTTCCGCGAACGCAAGCGCGCTTGCAGGCTGCAGGCATCAAGGTCGACGCGCTGGACGTTTCCGAGTTGCAGAAGGCCGAGGGTGCGGTGACCTGTTGCAGTCTGGTGTTTGCGGGACCTTGATGTCGGAGCCACCATCTGTCGCGAGTTCCGGCACCTGAAAGTCGCGCGACACCCACCCCGGGTGGAGCCTACCGCCGCACAAACCGGTAATGCCCCACCAGCCACTGCTCGCCGCCGGCGTAGCCGAACAGCTCGGCGCAAGCGAGGTAGAACATGCGCCAGCGTTGCAGCCAGATCGCCGCCTGGTCGGCGCCGTAGGTGGCGCGGAACAGGTCGAGGATCTCGGTGCGATGGGCATCGGTGTTCTGCAGCCAGTGTTCGCTGGTCTGCTGGTAGTGGCGACCGTTGACGCGCCACTGCTGTTCCAGGCGCAGATCGTTCTGGAAATAGAGCAGCGTGTCGGCCGCCGGCATCAGGCCGCCGGTGAAGAAATAGCGACCCATCCAGTTGTCCTCGCCTTCGACTTCGAACGGGTACATGACTTCGCGGTGCACGAAGATGTGCACGAACAGCTTGCCGCCGGGTTTCAACCATGAAGCGATGCGTGCGAGCAGGATTTCATAGTTGCGCATGTGTTCGAACATCTCGATCGACACGCAACGGTCGAAGGTGTTCGGGTCGAGTTTCAGTTGGTTGACGTCGCAAGTGATGATCTCGACGTTGCGCAGGTCCCGCTCGCGGCAACGCGCTTCGATGAACTCGCGCTGCGGCGCCGAATTGGACACCGCAGTGATGCGTGCATTCGGAAATTTCTCCGCCATCCACAGCGTCAGCGAACCCCAGCCGCAGCCCAGTTCGAGAATGCGCTGGCCATCGGCGAGTTCCGCGCGCTGGTTGTACAGCGTCAACATCGCCTCCTCGGCGACATCCAGTGTTTCGCGGCCGGTTTCGTAGTAACAACTGGAGTACTTCAGGCGTTTGCCGAGGCAGCGCAGAAAAAACGGCGGCGGCAGCTCGTAATGCTGCTCGTTGGCCGCTTTGGTCTCGATGGCGATCGGACTGCAACGCAGTTCATCGATGCGTCCACGAAAGCGTGCATACCAGTCGCCGGCGTATTCCTCGCGCAGGCGCTGCGCGTTCAGTCGGCGGATGCCGAAACGGGTCAGGGCGTCGGGAATCAGGCCGCGTTCGCAGAGGGAGATGAGGGACATGGGGATGAGAGCAGGAAAAAGGAAAAGGGGAAAAGGAAAATGGAAAAGCGGAGTGCGGTCAGGGTGGGGCTTGTGGCTCTCCCTTTTTCCTTTTTCCTTTTTCCTTTTCCCCGCTTCTGGGGGGCCACGGCACCAGCACACTGGTCGTCCGCTGATACTCGCGATAATCGTCGCCGCGCGAGCGCAGGGATTGGGCTTCGACGAAGGGGATGCCGCTGACCCAGCACAAAGAGACCAGCATCAGCGCGGGGCCGATCAGCGCCAGCCACGCGTGCGGCGCACCGATCGCCAGCAGCAGGTAAGCGAACCAGTGCAGCCATTCGAAGAAGTAGTTCGGATGCCGCGAATAGCGCCACAGACCGGCTCTGCAGGTCTTGCCGCGGTTGCGCGGGTCGGCGCGGAATTGGGCCAGTTGCAGGTCGGCGATCGATTCGCCGCTGAGACTGAAGATCCAGATCAGCACGCCGAGCACGGTCCACAGGGTCACGCTTTCGGTCGGATTTCCAGCGGCCACGAGGAAGGGCAGCGAGAACAGAGCCACCGCCAGCGCCTGCGCCTGGAAGAAGGCGAAGAACTTGCCCTGATGTCCGCCCCAGTGTTCGCGCAGATGGGCATAGCGGCCGTCTTCGCGTTCGTTCAAAACCCGATGCAGCAGATGCAGTGCCAGGCGGAAGCCCCAGGCCGCCGCGAGCACGGCAACGATCACGCGCGACAGCAGTGCACCGTCGGCGATCAGGCCGTAATACAAAGCTGCGGTTCCGAGCAACGCCGCCCAGGCGACATCGACGAAGCCGGCATTGCGCGTGCGCTTCTGGATCCACCAGACCGCCGCCATGACCAATGCGGCGACCAGCCATACCTGCAACAGGGGCGCGAGCAGAGTCGGCATGTCAATGCAGCGGACGCACTTCTGGATCGAACCGCGGCAGCCAGTCGGTTGCCAGTTTCAGCAACAGCGGCGTGATCACGGCCCACACCAGGCCTATGACGGCATAGGTCAGCCACGGCTCGCCGAGAATCTCGGCGGCGTCGAACTTGTGCGCGGCGACGAAGTAGGCCAGGGGACCACCGATCAGTCCGAACACTGCGGCCAGGCCGAGATGCTGCTTGAAGAAGCGCATCGAATGGTTGAGCGTCAGCGCGAAACTCATCCACATGCCGAGGATCCAGATCGGAGCCAGGTCCATGAACGGCACTGGCTCGGCGTAGCGCAGCAGGCCGAGTTGCACGTAGGCGGTATCGATGAGCAGTCCGATCAGGCAGGCGGCGCACATCAGCGCAAAATCGGTACGCGGCCACGGCGTCAGCTTGAAGGTCACCGCCGCCAGCACCAGCAGCGACAGCGGCCCTGCCCACCAGTAACCGTTGCCGGCGCCGGCCACGGTGATCACCCAGCCGATCTGGAACAACACCAGGTTCAGGAGCATGTTCATGCGCGTCAGAGGCTTGGATTCAGGTCGGGCAGGAACTGCACGCGCCGGTTGCCCGGTTTGGCCAGCAGGAGGTGCACGTCGCCGATCGAACGCTCGAGAAAGCCGCCCTCGCAATAGCAGAAGTAGTAGTTCCACATGCGGATGAAGGCTTCCGAATAGCCCAGTTGGCGCGCCTGCGGCAGGGCCGCCAGGAAGCGCTCGCGCCAGGCGCGCAGGGTCAGCGCATAACTTGGACCGATGTCCTCGAGATGGGTCAGCCGCAGGTCGCTGCTGCGGGCGACGGCGCGGAGCATCGCCGCATTCGACGGAATGAAGCTGCCCGGAAAGATGTAGCGCTTGATGAAATCGATGTCGGTCAGCGCGCGCTCGTAGCGATGATCCTCGATGGTGATCGCCTGGATCAGCGCCGCGCCGTGGTCTTCGAGCAGGTCGCCGACCTTGGCGAAATAGGTGTCGAGATACTGGTGGCCGATGGCTTCGATCATCTCGATCGACACCAGCTTGTCATAGCGGCCCTTGAGATCGCGGTAATCCTCGAGCAGCAAGGTCACCCGATCGGACAGGCCAGCCCGCGCGACGCGCTCTTTCGCCAGTTCGTACTGCTCGCGCGAGATCGTCGTGGTGGTCACATGTACGCCATGGTGCTGCGCGGCGTACAGCGCGAAACCACCCCAGCCGGTGCCGATTTCGACGATGCGCTCGCCGGCCTTGAGGTCGAGCTTGGCGCAGATGCGCGCCAACCTGCGCTGTTGCGCGACCTCCAGCGATTCGCTTGGGTCGACGTAGATCGCGCACGAGTACATCAGCGACGGATCGAGAAACAGCTCGAAGAACTGATTGCCGAGATCGTAATGCGCGGCGATGTTGCGCCGGCTGCCGTCTTTGGTATTGCGCCGGCGGCTGTGCCACAGGCGCAACAGCGAGGTCGCCATTTTCGCCAGGCCGCCCTCCATGCCGTCGAGCACATCGCGATTGCGCACCATGATGCGGATCAGCGAGGTCAGGTCGTCGCACTCCCAGGCGCCGTCCATGTACGCCTCGGCGCTGCCGACACTGCCGCCAAGCGCCATCTGCCGGTAGACATCGACATCGCCCACACGTACGCAGGCGCGTAGCGGCTCATCCGCGCTGACGCAGCCGAAGTCATAGCGCTCGTTGCCATCGACCAGAATCAGGTGGCCATGGGTGAGTCGCGTCAGCTGCCCCAGCAGGCGCCGCTTGAAGAACGGGCCGGTGATGTCGGCCAATGTCGTCGCAGCGGGGGCACAACCAGCGTCGAAAGTGTTCTCGGTCATCGGCAGGTCTTCAGGGTAATCGCGGGTGAGCGTGGAAGGGATTGCGTTTGAGGCGGATGAGCAGCGCGTTCCAGTAAATTTTCCAGGCCACTTGCGCGGTCAGTGCCGGATATTCAATCAGAAACTTCGTGAGCGCCGCGCCATCGAGTTGCCTGCGTTGCATGACGAGCGTGGCGTCGAAGATCGAAGCTTGCGCATCGCTGACGTCCATGTGCACGCGCAGCTGTTCGCCGGGCACCTCGAAGCGCCAGTCGTAGTGCAATCCCATCGGCAGGAACGGCGACACGTGGAAGATCTTGTCGAAACGCCACGCAAACACGCGTCGGCCGGTGCCATGCCGGCTGGCGCCGGCTGCCGGCAACACGTACGCATGGCGCTCGCCCCACGGCGTGTTGGTGATCTCGGCGACGATTGCGTTCAGCGTGCAACCGTCGGCATCGAAGCAGTAGTAGAAGCTGACCGGGTTCATGACATAGCCGAAATAGCGCCAATGGGCGAGCAGGCGCACCGGGCCGGCTGGGCGTGAGCCGGTAACGCCCTCGACGGCAGTCAGGATGGCTTCCTTCAGCGGCACCGCCGGATCGCCAAAATAGTCGCGGCGATGGAAAGCGGCGACATTGCGGCGGTCCAGCGACCACAGCCAGCGCCCTTCGAGCAGCGTCGGCAGCTCATCGAGGTCGACATACAGCTGCGCCATGCGATAGCGGAACCCGTGCGCATGCGGGCGTGCGCGTCGATGGCGGATATGGCCGACGTAGAGGGCGCTAGCGGGCATGGTGGGCAACGGGGGAGGCGTCAGCCGTTGTTTCGTAGGTCACGTTGCCCGCAGGGCTACGTGACATCGGTCCGCCTGTCACGTAGCCCTTAGGGCAACGTGACCTACGTCCGACTGTGCTTGCCTCGTCCACCCTCAAACCCACCCACAGCCGAGCGCTTCGGCCACGCGCACGCCACTGCGCAGACCGTCCTCGTGGAATCCCCAGCCCCACCAGGCGCCGCAGTACCAGCTGCGGTTGACGCCATTGATCTCGCTCCAGCGCGCCTGCGCGGCGACCGATTCGTGGGTGTAGATCGGATGCGCGTAATCCATGCGCGCGAGGATCTTTGTCGGGTCGATGCGCTGGGTCGCGTTGAGCGTGACCACGAACGGGGTCGACGTACTCAGGCCCTGCAGCAGGTTCATCGAATAGCTGACGGTGCACGCCGGCGCGGCCGGCTGCTTCGGGTCCGGCGCCAGGCGCAGCGCATTCCAGGCCGCCCACGCCTGACGTCGGCGCGGCAGCAGGCTGGCATCGGTGTGCAGCACGGTGTCGTTGCGCTGGAAACGCACCGCGCCGAGCACTTCGCGTTCGGCTTGGGTCGGCTCGCCGATCAAGGCCAGCGCCTGATCGCTGTGGCAGGCGAACACCACCTGGTCGAACAGCGAGACGTCGCCGTCGGCCTGCACGCGCACGCCATTTTCGCTGCGATCGACGCGCCGCACTGGCGCGCCGCGCCGGAACTGCGCGCGGGTCGCCGGCACCAGTTTGTCCAGATAGCGCGACGAACCACCCTTGACCACGCGCCACGGCGGACGCGTTCCCGGATCGAGCATCTGGTGATTGGCCATGAACTGCACCAGATACTTCGCCGGGAAGTCCATCACCGTTGCGGTCGGCGACGACCACAGCGCCGAGGCCATCGGCAGCAGGTGATCGGCAATGAACATTTCGCCGTAGCCACCGGCATACAAATACTCGCCAAGCGCCGGTCCCGGGCCGGGGTCGGCCAACAGCGCCGGCGCTTCGCGATAGAAGCGCAGGATTTCGCGCACCATGCGCCAGAACGCCGGGCGCAGCAGGTTGCGGCGCTGGCAGAACAGCTGATTCGGGCTGGTGGCGTTGTATTCGAGCCCCGAAATCTCGTTCTTGACCGCGAAACTCATGATCGTCGGCTGCGACTCGACATCGAGTTCGCGGAACAACTTCGTCAGCAGCGGGTAGTGGTTCGGGTTGTAGACGATGAAGCCGGTGTCGATCTGGTGCTGCTCGCCGGCGATCTCGATCAGGTGCGTGTGCGTATGGCCGCCCAGACGCGGTTGCGCCTCGTAGACCACTACCTCGTGCTGGCGACCGAGCAGGTAAGCCGCACCCAGTCCGGCGATGCCGGCGCCGACGATGGCGATACGCATGACTAGCCCGGATACTTCATGAGGGCACGCGGATGATCGCGAAGGGCTTTGCGCCGGGATCGAGACGCGAGGAGGAGGAATGGTTGTTCCATTGCGACGACGAGCAACGAAGAGACCGGCGCAAAGAACGAGCGAGGGCCGCGTGAGCGACGAAATGGCAGCGGACACTCCGTTTTTCCGGTGCATCTCCGGAATTCCGCGTCACAGCAATGACATCGAGCCATTTCGTCGCGACCTCATGAAATATTCGGGCTAAGAAAACCTCAGTTTGCGCGCTGGCGCGAGCGCGCGTCGCGGATGCGCGGCGGCACCGGCTTCAGATCCCACACCAGCCCGAGCCAGGACATCAACTTGAGCAGATACCAGGTCACGTCGATTTCCCACCAGTAGAAACCCTGGCGTACCGACGCCGGATAATGGTGGTGGTTGTTGTGCCAACCTTCTCCCAGCGTGATCAGCGCCAGCCAGAAGTTGTTGCGACTGTCGTCGCGTGTGGCGTAGCGGCGCTTGCCCCACACATGCGCCAGCGAGTTGATGGTGACGGTGCTGTGGAACAGCACGACGGTCGATACGAAAAAGCCCCAGAACAGCAGTTGCGGACCGTTGGTTCCAAGGCCCGGTGCGTAGCGTTCGAGCGCGTTTCCGATCAGCATCAGTGCCGCTGCCAGCGCCACCGGTACCAGGATGTCGAAGCGGTCGAGGAAACGCAGCTCGGGGTACCTCGCCAGATCGGGGATGACTTTCCAATCGATGCCGAATGCACGCGGCGTCATGAACCAGCCCATGTGGCTCTTCCAGAAGCCGTGCTGCACGGGCGAATGCAGATCGGCCGGCTGATCGGAATGGCGGTGGTGATGGCGGTGGTGCGCCGCCCACCAGAGCGGTCCACGCTGCACCGAACTGGCGCCGATCAGGCCGAAGGTGAACTGCACCACGCGCGAGGTGCGAAATGCCCGATGGGAGAAGTAGCGGTGATAGAAGCCGGTGATCGCGAACATGCGCACCAGGTAGAGCAGGGCGGCCACGCCGACCGCGAACCCGCTGAAACCGACGAAAAACACGCCGACGCAGGCCAGGTGCAGGCCGATGAAAGGGATCACCCGCAACCAGTCGATGCGGTCGGCTGCCGGCCCGTCGATGCTGACGCTGGCGCTGGTGTCGAACCAGCGCACCAGCGCCACCCAGGCGCGCCGCCAAAGGCCGCGTGTGCGGGTGACGGTGTCGTCGAAAGCGACTTCGACGCGCTCCGCTGCGTGCTCCATGCGTGCACGCGCGTGGCCAACCGCCTCCTCGACGCCGCGTTCGACCTGCTGCGCGGCAGCCCCAACCGTGCGGCATGCCTGGTCCAGCGTATCGTTGACGGCCTGTTCCAGTTGCGACGCCTGCATCGCTCCGTGGCTGGCTGTTCGCTCCTGAGTCATCCGCCCGTTCCTGTCAGTCCGTTTGAGGCTCCACGCTGACTTCGGTTTTCACCGAATTGGCGATGAAGCAACCCTTGTGCGCGCGCTCGTGCAGTCCGTCGAGTTCTTCGCGGGTCGGTTGACGACCGCTGAACACAACACGTGGTCGCAGCACGACGCGGGTCATGCTGAGGCGCCCTTCGGCGTTCTTGTCGAGTGTGCCAACGGCATCGTCGGTGTAAGACGCGACCTCGAATCCCTTGACCGCCGCAATCGCCAGAAACGTCAGCATATGACACGAGGCGAGAGACGCCGTGAAGGCGTCTTCGGGATCGACTGCTTCCGGATTGCCGCTGAAACCCGGCGCCGAGGAGGCCCGCAGTTGCTGCCCACCCTTGAACAGCAAGGTGTGATCGCGCGAGAAACTCTTGTCGGCGAAGCTGCCCGAGGAATGCTGGAACCGGATGCTGGCCTGATGTTCGCTCATGCTGACGATCTCGCAGTGGTAAACCCCCAATTAGCGCGCATCGGGATCACGGTACGCAAGCGTGTGGAACACGCCCGGTGCTGTTGTGGACTCAGAAGTGTCAGGACGCTATTGATCCTGCTCTTGATGTGGTGGGTCCAGACTTGTCTGGACGCTGTTGATCCTGCGCTTGATGTGGTGGGTTCAGACTAGTCTGGACGCTGTTGATCCTGCTCTCGAAAAGCGTCCAGACAAGTCTGGACCCACAAGAGCACGGAAACTCCTAAGCCACCACCCCCAACTCCCGCCCGACCGCAATGAACGCTTCCACCGCCCGGTCGAGGTGCTCGCGCTCGTGCGCTGCGGAAAGCTGCACGCGGATGCGCGCCTGGCCCTTGGGCACTACCGGGAAGAAGAAGCCGATCACGTAGATGCCGTGGTCGAGCAGGCGCGCGGCGAATTCCTGCGCGAGCTTGGCGTCGCCCAGCATCACCGGCGTGATCGGGTGCTGGCCGGGTTTGAGATTGAAGCCGGCGGCGCTCATGCGCTCGCGGAAGTAGCGCGCGTTGTCCATCAGTTTGAGACGCAAATCGTCGGCGCGGGTCAACAGCTCGAACACCTTGAGGCTGGCGGCGACGATCGACGGCGGCAGCGAGTTGGAAAACAGATACGGGCGCGAGCGTTGGCGCAGCAGGTCGATGATCTCCTGACGCCCGGTGGTGAATCCGCCGAGGCCGCCGCCGAGCGCTTTGCCGAGCGTAGAGGTGTAGACATCGATCTGGTCCATGACGCCATGAAACTCGGCCGTGCCGCGTCCGGTCGGGCCGAGGAAGCCGGTGGCATGGCATTCGTCGATGTGCACCAGCGCGTCGTATTGGCGCGCCAGTGCGGTGAGCTGGTCGAGTGGCGCGATCGCGCCGTCCATGCTGAACACGCCGTCGCTGGTGATCATGCGCGTACGCGCGCCCGACGCCGCCTTCAGCTGTTCTTCGAGGTCGGCCATGTCGCCATTGGCATAGCGGTAGCGCTGCGCCTTGCACAAGCGCACACCGTCGATGATCGAGGCGTGGTTGAGCGCGTCCGAAATGATCGCGTCCGGCTCGCCCAGCAACGGTTCGAACAGGCCACCGTTGGCATCGAAACAGGCGGCGTAGAGGATGGTGTCGTCGGTGCCGAAGTACGCGCTGATTGTGCGTTCCAGTTGCTTGTGCAGATCCTGGGTGCCGCAGATGAAGCGCACCGAGGCGACGCCGAAGCCGTGACTGTCGAGCGCCCGCTTGGCCGCTTCAATGATCTCGGGGTGGTCGGCCAGGCCCAGATAGTTGTTGGCGCAGAAATTCAGCATCTCGCGACCGTCGGCGAGGCGAATCTGCGCCGACTGCGGCGTGGCGATGATGCGCTCGCGTTTGTACAGCCCGGCCGATTCGATCTCGGCGAGTTCGGCCTGGAAGCGTTGTTGGGCGGCATAGGTCATGGCGGCGATCCGAAGGCGCGGGGCGAGGCCGCGATTCTGCCTGTGCCGGCGGTCGCCGCGCATCTGCGAGCGGATTGCAGGTACCGATGCGAGGCAAGGATGGTGACTGTTCTTGGGGTGGCAAAGATGCAAGGGAGATCAAGTCGTGGACGGCGACCAACTGCATCTGCTGTCTTCGCGTCCTCCTCCGGATTGCAGGTCCGTCGCTTCGCCCAGTTCGTGCTGCCATCTGCTCTTGCCAACGCAGCTATGCTTGCGTGTTTGGTCCATCGTTGGAAACAGCATGATCCCCAAGCTCGACTGGTGTGAGGACCTGCGCGATCGTAGTTTCGTCATCCTGGGTGCTTTCGACCGATTTCCGCAATATCTGGGGCGGACGCCAGAACAGGCTGTGACCGCGCGAGGTGGCCTGATTGCCGACGCCATCACGGCGGAGCTCGATTACGCGGTGTTCGGCAACGGCCGCGAAAAGGGCAAGGCCGATGCGCAGCGCAAGGCAGAGAAATTGGCCAGCGCGGGTGGTCGTCCGCAGGTGCTCGACGAGGCTGGCTTCATCCACCTGTTGCGGCCGAAACTCGACGGCGCGCGCTTTCATTTTGCCGGAGAACTCGATTTCGGCCGCGGCGGAAGCGCCACCGCGCCGCCAGCACTGATCGCGACGCTGGGAGGCGTGCACGCAGACAAAGTGGACGTGGATCTGGATTACCTGGTGGTCGGAGCGCGCCGTGGTGCGGGCAAGGCGGCGGCGCTCGCAGCAGCCGAAAAGCTGATCGCGGGTGGCGCGCGGCTGCAATTGCTCAGCGAGGAAATGTTCGTCGACCTGTTGCGCGCGCATGCCGGATCGGCCGCGCAGCCGGTGCAGGCGGCCAGCCCGCTGGCGGAGCTGGTGGTCGCGCTTCCCAGCGTCACCGACGCCGGGCGCATCAAGCGTGCGCTGGAGATGCTGCGACGCGAACGCATGCAACTGTACGCGGATGTTTCCGACCAGCATGTGGCCGGCATCGTGCGCAGCCAGACCGGTTTTTCGGACTATTACTCCACGCGCATCAACGCAGATGGTCGTTTCAGTTGCTGCGACTCCGGACTCGCCTGGTGCATGGGCATGGGCGGAGGCGTCTGCAAGCACCTGCTGGTGCTGCTGATGGGTCTGGTGCAGAGCGCCCAGTTGCCGCCCGCCACTGCGCGCAACTGGCTGGCCGCAGCAAAGCAGCCCAGGTCGCGCAAGGCGACCGGCGGTGAATCGATGAGGGACCAGTTGGCCGACACCATCCTGCGCTACAAATCCGCCGCTGCCGGCGAACTCGACTGGCGCCCGACCGAGACCATGCCGGAGGACTATTACGCATTTTGACGGGTGAAGCAGGAGCAGGGCAGGGGGCACGGGGCAAGGAAAGGTCTCGTGCTCTTGTGGGTCCAGACTTGTCTGGACGCTTTCGCTCGGCCGATCCAGAAGCGTCCAGACAAGTCTGGACCTACCAGGCACCCGCGAGAAACGAGCCTTTGCCGGTCCAGCGTCCTTTCCCGCTTGGCACATGACGCCGGCGTTAGTCGGCTGTTGTGGGTCCAGACTTGTCTGGACGCTTTCGCTCGGCCGATCCAGAAGCGTCCAGACAAGTCTGGACCTACCAGGAGCCGCGAGAAACGAGCCTTTGCCGGTCACGCGTGCTTCACCCGCGAATGATCTCCGCCATCGCCTCGGCCAGGCGTTCCGGGGTGCACACCAGGATGTCCATGCCGGCCTTGCGACAGCGACCTGCGGTGGCCTTGTCGTACTGCGGGCGGGCGTCGTGTCCGAGGGCGCCGAGGCCGATGCAGCGCACGCCGGCTTCGGCCAGTTCGCTGATGTTGTGCACCAGGCGTTTGACCTCGCCGCCCTCGTAGAAATCGGTGATCAGCACCAGGATGCTGCGTGCCGGTTCGCGCACCAGGGTGCCGGCGTAGGCCACCGCCTTGCCAATGTCGGTGCCGCCGCCGAGCTGCACTTTCATCAGCACATCGACCGGCTGGCCGACCTGTTCGGAAAGATCGGCGATGCGCGTGTCGAACAGGAACAGCGAGGTGCGCAGCGACGGCAGCTCGGCAAAGATCGAGGCCATGATCGCGCTGAAGATCGCCGAGTCGAGCATCGAGCCGGACTGGTCGACGGCGATGATCACGTGCCACGGGCGTTGTTTGCGTTCGGCGGCATGAAAGTACAGGCGCTCGACCAGCAATTGCCCGCGCTCGGCGTTCCAATGCTGCAGATTGCGCCGCAGCGTGGTTTTCAGGTCGAAGTTGCGCGCCACCTGGCGCGGCGAGTGGCGATCGCGACGGATTGCGCCGACCAGCGCATCCTCGACGCTCAGGCGGATGCGCTCGCGCAGCTCGCTCACCACCTGGTCGATGATCTTGCGCGCCAGCACGCGCGTCTGCGGATTGAGCAGGTCGCGGTGACTGATCAGCATCTTTACCAGCTCGACGCTGGGCTCGATGCGCTCCAGCAGTTCCGGCTTCTGCAGCAACTCGCCGATCCCGCGCCGGCGCACCAGCTCGCGCTCCATGACCTCCTTGGCGGAGTGCGGAAACAGTTCGCCTACAGCATCCACCCAGTGCGCGATGGTCATGCCTGCGCCATCGTCGAGTGCGCCCGAGCGGCCACTGTCATCACTCGGCGCGAACAGGAAATCGAGCAGTTCGCCGGCCTGATCCAGGCGCTCTCCGGCGGCGCCGGTGTCGCCACCGATGCCCTGCTGCTCGGCACGTTCGCGTCCCAACACCACGCGCCAGCGTGCGGCGGTCATGCGAAACCCCAATCGGCCATGATCGCTGCGGTCGCGCGGTCGAGTTCCACGATCAGCGCCTGGCCCGCGGCGCTGCCGCGCAGTGCGCGGTCAAGCGGCGCGTCGACCAACCCGAGGTGGCGCGCGACCTCGGCGGCGAAGGCATCGCGATGACGCGGATGCAATTGCTCGATCGCCGCGCGCAGTCGCGGCAGCATGCCGAGGAACACCTCGCTGTCGGCATTTCCGAGCAGGCGGTCGAGCGCGGCCACCAGCGCGCTCGCGCCAACCATAACCGCCGTGGTCGACACCGCCAGCACGCCGTGCAGGTAGTCGCCTGCGAGGAGTTGCTGCTGCGGAGCGGCGTCTGCATAACCGGCGATTTCGCTGGCAAGAACGCTTGCGTCGAGACGACGGATCTCCACCAGCATCGCCAGAAAGGCGCCGCGCAGCTCTGCCTGGGTGGTCTGCTCGGCAGCGCTTCTGACGCAGTTGGCGTACAGGTCGGCGTCGACCTCTTCGCGGGTCAGCGCCACCTCGGCGAGCGCCTTCAGCGCATCGATCACCGGCGGATGTTGATCGCGTGGCGCCGCGGCGATCTCCGGCAGCGAGAAGCAGGCACGATCCCAGGCGCGCTCGATCAGGCGCGCGATGTCGGCCCTGGCGGTCTGTGCGCCGACCACGCTGCGTTCGATCACGCGCAGCGTCGTCAGTGCGTCGACCAGACCGGTGAAGCGGCTGTCCAGGTCCAGCGCCTGCGCGCAGTGTGCCTGCGCCTGGCCGAGCATCTGCGGCAGGTCCATCGCCAGCGCGCCCTGCAGCAACCGGCAACTCGCGGCCGCATCGAAGCCGGTCTGCGCCAGCGCGCGCGCCAGCGCGGTCAGCGCCGCGGCGGCCACAGTGTCGCCATCCAGGCTGCGCTCGATCAGCGCCGCCTCGATGCCGGCATCCCAGCACAGGCGCCAGCGTTCGCGGAACAGCAACTGGCCGAAGCTGTCGGCGCGCGCCTGCACTTCGCCGAGCGGCACATCGAGCCGGCGCAGGCGATGCAGGAAGGCCGAGCGCGCCGCGTCTCGCGTATCGCGCAGGTCGAGATCCAGCCATTGCACCTGTTCCACGTTCAGCCGACTGCCGAGTTGCAGCAGGTCCAACTGGGCGTAATAGTCGCGAACCAGCGGCAATTGTCCGGCGCTGGCGCTGACCTTGCCGACGCGATTGCCGATGTGGATTTCCAGCGCGGTCTTGCGCAGCAGCGCGCCGTCCTCGGCCGGATCGCCCTTGACGCAGCAACTGAGCAGGGCGTCGTCGAGATCGTCCAGCACCACCCGGCTGCGGCCGCGCAACTGCGCCAGCAAGGTGGCATGGTGTTGCACCGCGATCGCATCTGCAGCGCCGAGGCGCTCGCCCTGACGCCGCGCTGCGCGCAGGATGGCGACCAGGTGCGCGCTGACCGCGTCGTCCGGCGTGCCGGCGCGGATCGCGTCGTACAGACGCTGGTAGTACTGCGGTGCGCGGTTGCCGGCGGCATAACCGCTGCGTTCCCAGATGCGCAGGAAGCTGTAAGGGACGAGCGCGTGATGCAGGGTGCCGGGTGGTGGCGCTGGCGGTGATTGTACATCGGCACGGTCGAGGAACAGGTGGTAACCGCCGCAAACCACCATCGCCTGGTCGTCGGCGACGGCGTGAGTGGCCAGGGTGCTGCGGATGCTGCCCCACATATGGCGTTCGCGCGCCAGGGTGTCGTCGTCGCAGTTGCCGGCGCTGGCGCGCGCGGCGGCGCAAAAGGCAGCCAGCGCGTGGCGGTAGCTCTCGACCTGCTGGCCGATGGCGCCGTGTTCGAACAGGCTGTCCCAGGCCTCGTCCCAACACCGGTAGCCGGCGGCGCGCGCCAGCCGCGCGTAGAAATCGGTGTGCGCCAGCAACTGCTCGCTGTCGACCGCGGCGGCGTCCGGCTGCGCCGCCGGACGCTGCAGTCGCCCGGCGGCCAGTGCGTGCTGTGGCAGATCGATGAACACGACCTGCGCACCGATCGCGTGCGCCGTGCGCATTGCCACGTATTCCGGTGAGCAGGCCAGCAGCGGGTACCACGAGGCCAGTTGCAGTGGTGGCTCCCCGGGGTCGCCGCCGAACACGCGGTGGTCGTCGCGGAAGCTGGAATACAGCGCCACCGGCGGTCGCGTGTCCGACTCCAGCAATGCCGGCAGCAGGTGTTCCAGGCCGGCCGGCGCCTCCAGGAACAACAGTTTCGGGCGGCGCTGGCGGATTGCGCGTTCGAGCACGCTCGCGACCGTCGGCGAGTGATGGCGCAGCGGAAACCAGTAAAGCGCCGCACCCAGCACCTCGTCGACCTGCTGCGCCAGCGCCTGCGGCGAGGGCAGCGCCCGAACCTGCGGCGACGGCAGCATGCTGGTCTCCGCCGTGCTGGCCATGCTCAGCCCAGCCCCGCCTCGGCAGCGTCGTAGAACTCGCGCCACGGACCGCCGTTGCGCGCGCGTTTGCGGGCCACCAGCTGCACGTATTCCTTGAGCACGGCGAGGTCGGCCAGATCTTCCTTGACCACCGATCCGACCAGTTGCCGGGCAATGCCGCTGCCGTCCACGCTGCCGCCGAAGTAACGCGCGTGCAGCGCCGCATCCAGCGCCACGCCGATCGCCTCGGCGGTGGACAGCGTGGTGCTCGGCGATTTCAGGCTGACGCCGTCCTCGCTGCGACCCTGGCGGATCTCGCGGAACACGGTGGTCAGCAGATCGAGGATCGGCTCGTCCAGCGTCGCCGGCAGGCTGTAACGGGCGATCAGTTGCTCGCTGCGTTCGCGCACGATGGCCATCTCGGTTTGTTTGTCGGCTACCAGCGGAATGTGGATGTAGTTGAAGCGCCGCTTCAGCGCCGCGCTCAACTGGTTGACGCCCTGGTCGCGCGAATTCGCCGTGGCGATCACGTTGAAGCCCGGTTTCGCCGCGATGCTGCTGTCGCCTGGCAGTTCCGGAATGGCGACGCGCTTGTCGCTCAGGATCGAGACCAGGGCGTCCTGCACATCCGGCACGCAGCGGGTGATCTCCTCGAAACGCAGCAGCGCGCCGCGCCGCATCGCCTGCAGCGTCGGCGATGGAATCAGGTTGTCCGGGCGCGGCCCCTCGGCGATCACCCGCGCGATGTTCCAGGAATACTTGATGTGATCCTCGGTGGTGCCGGCGGTGCCCTGGATCACCAGCAGCGAGGTGCCGCAGATGGCCGCCGCCAGGTGTTCGCTGAGCCAGCTCTTGCCGGTGCCGGGTTCGCCCAGCAGCAGCAGCGCGCGTTCGCTGGCGAGGGTGACGATGGCGCGTTCGACCAGCGCAGCGTCGCCGAAGAACTTGCGTCGGATCGGTACCTGCTGCTCGCGGCCATCCAGCATCAAAGCCAGCGGTTCGCGACCGTTGATGTAGGCGAGGACCGCGCGCGGCGACAAGCGCCAGTTGCTCGGGCGCGGATCGCGATCGTGTTGCTGCAAGGCCAGCAACTCCAGCGCGTGTTCCTGCTCTGCAGGCTGGCGCAGCACCTCGTCGCTGACGTCGGCGGCGACCGCGCTGGCGCTGGGCGGTGGCGACATCGATTTTCTGGCCATGGGCACTCCGGTCGGGGTGGATCAACGGATGTTCAGGGCGCGCACCAGCGCGGCCTTGTCGAACTTCTTGGGATCGAGCGTGATGTATTCGGGTTCGCGGTCCAGCAGCGCCAGCGGCATCAACACCTGGCGGCCGAATTCGATGTGCAGTGCGGCGATCAGTCCGCAGTGGCCGCTGGCGGCGATCAGGCGCTGTTCCAGCGCACTGTCGCTGGCATCGATGCGCAGACGATAGCGGCAACCGGCCGCCTGCACCTCGGCTTCGCGTTCGCTCAGCTCGCGCCCGGGCAGCGACGACGCGGCAAACTCGCCGTCGATGCGCCATTCTGGCAGATGCACCTCGCTGGCCAGTTCCACCGCGAGTTCCAGTGGGTCGGGGCGGTGCGCCTCCAGTCGCGCCAGCCAGTCGGCCGCGTCCCAACCGGCCAGCGCCGACCAATCGTCGACCGCCGGTCCCAAGGTCACGCGCGATTCGGGCGTCAGCGTCAGCCGGTGCGGCGCTGCACTGGCCAGTTGTGCGTTGGCGATCAGCAGGCGCCGCTTGTCGAGAAATTCCGTCGGGCGGAAGCCCTGCTTCTGCGGCAACGCGAGGAAAGCTTCCGGCGGTATCTCGAGACCCGCGCGCAGCGGCAATACCAGCGACCACAGCAGCGGCGTGCCGACCGCCAGCGCGGTTTCCGCCAGCGTCAACGGCGCCGCCAGCCGCAGGCGGAACTCGAAGGCCGCGAAGGCACCCGGCATGACCCGCTTGTGCACGCCCAGCGTGGCGACTTCGAGCGCCGCTACCGGCTCGCTCGCCGGCAGCGCGCTGATCCGCTGCAACGCCGCGGCATCGCCAGCCAACAATGCCTGGCGCGTGGCGCTGGCCAGCAGCCAGGCACGGTCGAGAAAAAACGCCAGGCGACTGCCGGAAAAACGCTCCGGCGCAGCGTCGAGGCGTTTCAGTTCCTCGATCAGAATGCGCAAGGTGGAGCCCAGGCGCAGAAAGCGTGCACGCGAGGCCTCCTCGAAAGCGGCGGTCAGCGTGCGCTGGGTGGCTTGCGATGCCGTGGTGGTACCACCCAGCAGCAGCGACTCGATTGCCGCTGCAACTTCGTCGAGCAGCGCAAGCTGACGCACGTCGGCGCTCACGTTTGCTCCGCGTCGGCGCGGCTTCGTCGCAGCTCCGCGCAGACCAGTCGCAGGCTCAGCAGGCGTTCGAACACGCGCACGCTGGCGCGTGCCTGCAGCAGCGTGCGTGCAGCCTCGCGGCGGCCGGCGTCGAGATCCAGCAGCAACTGCGCGAGGGCGTCGCCCAGGTGCGCGGCGCCGATGTCGTGCAAGGCGTCGCGATGACTGGCCAGGCGCGCGCGTTCCTCACTTCCGGCCGCGCGCAGGCCACGCACGGCAAGCGCGTCGAGCAGCGCGTTGAGGCGCTCCACCAGTTGCAGCGCGTCAGCTTGTGCCGTTTCAGCCGACATGCGGATTCCGCGCGCGCTCGCCAGCGCCTTCAGTAGGCATAGAAGTCCTCAGGCAGCGTGGTGGTGGGGCGCCAGTCGACTTCGCCGGACTCCGCGCCGCGATAGCGCAGCAGTACCTCGCTCATCTGTTCGCGATCGAGTACCGGTTTGCGTCCGAGGCCTGCCGCCAGCCAGAGATCCACTTTCGGTGCCTCGATCAGCCCCGCCTGCGCCAGTCCGATCAACAACACCAGCACATGCTTGCAGGCCTCGCCGCGCAGTCCGCCGCAGACATTCAGCTTCTGCGTGCAGCACGATACATCGCCGTTGGCGCCGAGCCTGCAGGCGTACACCAACTCGGCGTCCGACTGGCTGCGGACCACGCCGGCGATGGCATCCTCGCCGACGTCGTGGAACAACTGGAAGCCCTCCTTCTTGAGCATGTCCAATGCCTTGGCCAGGCGCCGCTCGTCCTTGAGCCGGATCGGCAGTGCGGCCAGCAGGCTGGCGACATCGCTCACCGCCTGGGCGGGCGTGCGTTGCGCCAGTTCCTGTTGCCGATGCCTTTCGATCCGCTCGGCAAGCCTGGCCTTGCGCTGCGCACGGACCTCGCGTTCGGCCTTGCGTTGAGCGCTGCGGGCCTGCTGTTGTGCCTTGAGGACTGCGCCATCGGGCGGCGGCAGTTGCAGCAGTTCCGCCAGCGCGGCGATCAGTTGCGGGCGCAGCGCCGCAGTCGTGCGCGAGAATCCGTGGGCGCTGATCTCGACGCTGCCCAGTTGCACCGGCTGCGAATGCGCGGCCAGTTGTTGCAGCACGCGCCCGATGTCCCCGTCATGCCGGGAGAAACTGTGCAGACGTCGATGCGGTGTGCCATCGGCTGCTGTCGAGTGCAGATGGGCGTGGCAGGTACGCACACTCCAGTACACGGCGAAGATCTGGTTGCCGGCGGTGCGCAGTTGCAGCGCCAGCGTGGCGCCGGTCGCGATTTCAGTCAGCAGCGCGAGGTAGTTCTGCATGGCAGCGTTTCAAGGCCGGAAACGAAGAGGCCGCCCGAAGGCGGCCTCTGGACACGCGTGGAATGCCCGATCAGACGCGACGTGTGGTCGCGAAAGCGCCCACGCCAACCAGCACCAGGCCGAGCAGAATCATCGCCATCGGGTTGTTGACCGGCGCGGAGACCGGCGCGGTCTGCACGCACGGCAGGTCGACAACCTGGAAAGCAAAGGTGCACACCGCAGCCGAAGAGGTGTTGCTCACCGCCAGCACAAGCGTCTGACCGGCCGGGATTGTGAATGCAAACGGCTGCGCGACACTCGAGCCAACGTCGCCAAGGAAATTGGCGCCCTGATTTGCTGGATCGTAGGACCCTGCATAGGCACTTGCATGGGCATTGGTACCGCAAGGCGTAACACCTGCGTCCGGATCAAAATTGACCGTAACGCAAACAGGCGTGGTGCTGGTGTTGCCGTAGGAGTAAGCCTCGAAGTTGTAGGTCGTGGCCGCATTGAAGATGCCCGGATAGGCTTTGCCGGCACAGGTGCTGGCGACGCCGTCACGGAAGATGCGGCCGAGCTGGTTGCTCGCGCCGGTGAAGGCCGAAAGCACCGGACCGGTAGGACCGCAGATCGGCGTGCCATTCGGGGACACGATCGGGCCGGTCAGCGAGCGACCGCTGCCCGCCGGACTGGTGCCGACATCGTTGGCGCTTTGCGCCGAAACGCCAGTCCCAAACGCCAGCAACAACAGACTTGCAGGTACAGAGATGATCTTCATGGCTGTATTCAACTCATTATGATTTTAAAGGGCGCTGATGATCACCTTGCGAGCCCGGCAATCTCAATCCGAGTTTAGTTTCAGTGCCACCAATCGTCAACCACAATGATACGACCACAATGATACGACCACGGTGATACGCAACTCTGGCATTGCGCCTCACAGACGTCGGAAGCGCCTTGCATTGCTGCCCACCAGTGCCAGCGCCCAGCGATCCGGTAGCAGCTTGGTCAGCGTCCGCACGAAGCGATTCCATATCCCGTTGACGTAGACAATGTCGCCACGCTCCGAGGCCAGATAGGCCTGACGCGCCACGGTGACGGCATCCATCCACATGAATCTTGGCATCTTCGACACCGTCGAGCGCATGCCGTTGACGTCGTGGAACTCGCTGAAGGTAAAGCCCGGACACAGCGCGGTGACGTGGATGCCGTGGGCAGACTCTTCCTGCGCCAGCGATTGCGAGAAGCGGATCAGATAGCTCTTGGTCGCGCCGTACAGCGTATGCCCGGCGGTCCCTGGGACCAATCCCGCCAGCGATGCGACATTGACGATTCGGCCGAAACCACGCTCCTTCATCGCTGGCAGCAGTCGGTAGATCAGTTCGGTGGGCGCCCACAGCAGCACGCGCAGGAAGTCGGCATGGGTGGACCAGGGACCCGACAGCAGCGAGCCGGGCACACCGTAACCGGCGTTGTTGATCAGACCATCGACGGCCAGGCCGCGCGTCTCGATGGTCTCGACCAGCCGGCTTGGTGCCAGTGGGTCGGCCAGGTCTTCGACGATGATGGCCACATCGCAGTCATGCGCTGCCTGCAACTCAGTCGCCAGTTTCTGCATCTTGTCCAGGCGCCGCGCGACCAGCAGCAAGTCCCAGCCGTTCGCCGCCCAGACGCGAGCACAGGCCTCGCCGATGCCGGCAGAGCCGCCGGTAATCAACATGCGACGTTTCATGGCAAGTTTCCACTCCGTGTGACTTCGGCGACGATAGCGAATCGGAGCAGGGCAGGGCGTCGCTCCTGTGGGTCCAGACTTGTCTGGACGCTGTTGCTCTTGCTTTTGGATGAACAGAGCGTCCAGACAAGTCTGGACCCACCAAGGGCAAGAGCACCAACAACCAACAACCAACAACCGCTATCGATTCAATACCCGTACAGCCTTCAGCGTATGCCCGTCGTCGCAGCGGGCGATGCCGAGCAGATGACCATCCTGATCGAGTACTGCGATTTCCTTGGCGATGACCGCCTCGGCTGAGTTCACCGGGTTGCCGTGCGAAAAGCGCACCCGTTGGTCTGCGCCGATGCGTGCGCTGGGTATGCCGGCGGTGAGTACCTCGATCGGCAACAGCAGCCTATCGAGCGCTGCCAGGTCGCCCTCGAGTGCATCCAGCGCGGACATCGGAGTCATGGCCGGATCGCGGAACGGCGCCGCCCACGTGCGGCGCAGCGCATGCACATGGGCGCCGCAGTTCAGCGCCTCGCCGATGTCGTCGACCAGGGTGCGCACGTAGGTTCCCGACGAGCAGTCCACGTCGAGCACCAGGAAGGGCGGCATCCAGTCGACCAGGCGCAGGCCTTCGATGCGCACACGACGCGGTTCGCGTTCGATTTCGACGCCTTTGCGGGCCAGTTCGTACAGCGCCGTGCCGCCACGCTTGAGCGCCGAGTACATCGGCGGGACCTGTTCAACATCGCCGCGGAAGCGCCTCAGTGCGGCTTCGATGGAATCGGCATCGACATGCTCGAAGCCTCGCTCGACCAGCGGGCGACCGGTCGCATCGAGGGTGTCGGTGCGAATGCCCAGGCGCGCGATGGTCCGGTAGCCCTTGTCGCCGGTCAGCAGATAGCTGCTCAGCTTGGTGGCCTCGCCGAAGCAGATCGGCAACAGGCCGCTGGCGAGCGGATCGAGGCTGCCGGTATGGCCGGCCTTGTCGGCGCGAAAAAGCCATTTGACCCGCTGCAGCGCGGCGTTCGAGCTTGGGCCGACCGGTTTGTCGAGCAGCAACACGCCGTCGAGGGGACGTTTACGGGAGCGCATCGGGATTCGCGGGTCTGATTCTGTCTGCAACGGACGCGAAACGCTGGAGGTAGGTCACGTTGGCCCGCAGGGCCTACGTGACATCGATTGTCACGTAGCCCGCTTCGCGGGCAACGTGACCTACCTCAATCCGAATCGATCACTCGGCGTCGGGCAAACTCGCGCGCAACAACTCGTCGATGCGCCCACCGCGATCGACCGAGTCGTCGTAGTGGAAACGCAATTCCGGCACCGTGCGCGTCGACATCAACCTGGACAAGGCCTGGCGATAGCGCTTGGCCTCGTCCTTCAGCAGCGTGAGGGCCGGTTTGGCGTCGTCAGGATTGAGTGCCGTGATGAACACCTTGGCCACCGCGAGGTCGCGGCTGACCTCGACGTCGGAGACACTGATCTCCGGCAATTGGTGCGCCTTCACATCCTCGTGCACCAGCACGGCAACTTCGCGCCGCAGTTGCGCTGCGACGCGGTCGGTACGTTCGAAGCCACCGCGAGCCATGTCGACCTTCCTCAGTTGACCGTCAACGTGCGCTGCACTTCAATGCGGTCGAAGCACTCGATCTGGTCGCCGACCTTGACATCGTTGTAGGCCTTGACCGCGATGCCGCATTCCATGCCGTTGCGCACTTCGTCGACGATTTCCTTGAAGCGGCGCAGTGATTCCAGCTCGCCTTCGAAGACCACGACGTTGTCGCGCAGCACGCGGATCGGCTTGTTGCGCTTGACCACGCCCTCGATGACCATCGAGCCGGCCACCGCGCCGAACTTGCTGGAGCGGAACACGTCGCGCACCTGTGCCAGACCGATGATCTGCTCGCGCACTTCGGTGCCGAGCATGCCGGTGAGTGCCTTGCGCACGTGATCGATGGCTTCGTAGATGATGCTGTAGTAGTTGATTTCGACGCCGCCTTCCTGCAGCACCTTGCGCGCTTGCGCATCGGCACGCACGTTGAAGCCGATGACGATGGCCTTGGCAGCGACCGCCAACGTGGCGTCCGATTCGGTGATGCCGCCAACGCCCGAGGCGATTACATTGACCTTGATCTGATCGGTGGCCAGACGCGTCAGCGACTCGCGCAGCGCTTCGGCGCTGCCCTGGACGTCGGCCTTGATCAGCAGATTGAGCGTCTGCACTTCGCCCTGGCCCATTTGCGCGAAGATGTCGTCGAGCTTGTTGCCCTGCTTGGCCAGGCGCACATCGCGGCTCTTCAATTCACGTGCCGCAGCAGCGTCGCGCGCTGCGCGCTCGTCGGCGACCACCAGGAAATCGTCGCCGGCGTTGGGCGTGCCCTGCAGACCGACCACCACCGCCGGTATCGACGGACCGGCTTCGGCAATCTGCCGCCCGGCCTCATCGTACATGGCGCGCACTCGGCCCCACTGCATGCCGGCGAGCACGACATCGCCCTTCTTCAGGCAACCGCTCTGCACCAGGACCGTCGCCACCGAACCTCGCCCCTTGTCGAGCGTCGATTCGACCACCGTGCCGCGCGCGCGGCCCTTGGCCGGGGTGCGCAGTTCGAGGACCTCGGACTGCACCAGAATGGCGTCGAGAAGGTTGTCGATGCCCATGCCGGACTTGGCCGACAGCGGAATCACCTGGACGTCGCCGCCGTATTCCTCCGGCACCAGTTCGTGCTGCAGCAAGCCTTGCTTGACCCGTTCCGGATCGGCGTCGGCCTTGTCCATCTTGTTGACCGCGACAATGATCGGCACTTTCGCCGACTTGGCGTGGTTGATCGCCTCGATCGTCTGCGGCATGACGCCATCATCGGCGGCGACCACCAGGATCACGATGTCGGTGACCTTGGCGCCACGCGCGCGCATCTGGGTGAACGCCGAGTGTCCCGGCGTGTCGAGGAAGGTGATGATTCCCTTCTTGGTGTTCACGTGATACGCGCCGATGTGCTGGGTGATGCCGCCAGCCTCGCCTGCGGCCACCCGGGTGCGCCGGATGTGGTCGAGCAGCGATGTCTTGCCGTGATCGACGTGGCCCATGATGGTCACCACCGGCGGACGCGGCAGCGCTTCGCCCGCACTCGGGTCGATCGAGACCACTTCAGCCTCGACATCGCGCGCGCCGGACTTCTTCACCGAATGCCCGAGTTCCTCCGACACCAGTACCGCGGTGTCGTGGTCGATGCTCTGGTTGATGGTGACCATGACGCCCATCTTCATCAGTGCCTTGATGACTTCAGGGGCCTTCACCGCCAGCTTCTGGGCGAGGTCGGCGACGATCACGGTATCGCCGACTTCGACTTCGCGCACCACTGGCGCGGTCGGCCGCGAGAAGCCGTGGTCGCGGCCGCTGCCGCGCTGCGGTTCCGGCGCCCCACGTCGGTGGTGCGGTTTCTTCTTGGCGCGGCGCGCATGGTCGGAGAGATGCAACTGACCCACCGCAGCCGCGGGCTCGGCTTCGTCGACCACCGCTTCTTCGGTGATTGCGCGGGCAACCGGAGCGCGCTTGGGCGCGTTCTTGTCCGGCTTGTGGCCACGTGGCTTGTCGTCGATCTCGCTGCGCGTCTGCGGCTTTTTCGGCTTGTTGGCGTCGACCTTGGCGCGTTCTTCGTCGGCCTTGCGCTTGGTTTCGTCGGCGACCAGGCGCTCTGCTTCCTCGGCAGCCCGGCGTTCGGCCTCTTCGCGCTCGCGCTTGCGCTGCTCTTCGGCCTCGCGCTGGCGCTCTTCTTCGGCCTGGCGACGTGCATCGGCGTCGCGGCGCACCTGGTCTTCGGACTCGCGGCGCAGGTGCGACTCATTGAGCAGTCGCTGCGCCTCTTCGCGTTCGGGGTCGTGTTCGGCCTGCTCGGCGACGGTGCTGCGCTTGACGTAGGTCTTTTGCTGACGCACCTCGACGTTCACGGTCTTGGCGCCGCGGCCAGGGCCGCCGGTCGGCACCGTCAGTTCGCTGACGGTCTTGCGCTTCAGCGTGATCTGGCTGGGCGCCTTGAGGTCGGCCTTGGCCTTGCCGTGCGAGGAGCGCAGATACTCCAGCAGCGCGATCTTTTCGGTCGCGCTGACTTCCTGCTGCACACCCGCGAACTTCATGCCGGCCTCGGCCAGCTGCTCGAGCAGACGCTCCGGGCTCACGCCCAGCACGCCAGCCAGCTTTTCGACGGTCACTCCTGCCATGCAGCTTCTCCAAATTCAGCGTCGACCGCGGCTGCCCATGCGCCGCGCATCGTGTCTACTCAAGCCTGGTTTTCGCCCGCGAACAGGGGGGCGCGCGCCGCCATGATGAGACTGGCAGCGCGTTCTTCGGTCATGCCCTCGAAATCCAGCAATTCGTCCACCGCCAGATCCGCGAGGTCTTCGCGGGTGCGGATGGCCTGCGCGGACAAGGCATAAGCCGTGGCCTCGTCCATGCCTGTCACATCCAGCAGCGATTGGTCGGGGCGATGCTCGTCGAGCGCCTCTTCCTTGGCGATCATCTCGGTCAGCAGGGCATCCCGAGCGCGCGCGCGCAGTTCCTCGACGAGGTCCTCGTCGAACTCGTCGACCGACAGCAGTTCGCCGGCCGGCACATAGGCCACTTCCTCGACCGAGCTGAAGCCCTCGCGCACCAGGATCGCGGCGATTTCCTCGTCCACCTGCAGGCGCTCGACGAACATTTCGACCGCCTGGGTCGACTCCGCCTCGCTCTTTGCCTGCGCCTGCGCCTGGGTCATGACGTTCAACTGCCAGCCGGTCAGCTTGCTGGCGAGGCGCACGTTCTGGCCGCCGCGGCCGATCGCTTGTGACAGCTTGTCCTCGGCCACGGCGAGGTCCATCGAATGCTTTTCTTCGTCGACGACGATCGACTGCACTTCCGCCGGCGCCATCGCGTTGATGACGAACTGCGCCGGGTTGTCGTTCCACAGCACGATGTCGATGCGTTCGCCGTTGAGCTCGTTGCTGACCGCCTTGACGCGCGAGCCCTGCATGCCGATGCAGGCACCGACCGGATCGGTGCGGTTGTCGTTGGCGCGCACGGCGATCTTGGCGCGATCGCCGGGGTCGCGTGCAGCGGCCATCACGGTGACCACGCCTTGTCCGACTTCCGGCACTTCGAGCTTGAACAGTTCCATCATGAATTCGGGCGCCGTTCGCGAGACGAACAACTGCGGCCCGCGGGCTTCGGTGCGCACATCGTAGAGAATGCCGCGTATGCGATCGCCGGCGCGGAAATTCTCGCGCGGAACCACACGCTCGCGCAGCACGATTGCTTCGGCGTTGGCGCCGAGATCCAGATAGATGTGGCCGCGCTCGATGCGCTTGATGATGCCCGACACCATGCTGCCGACCTTGTCCTGATACTGGTCGACGACTTGGGCACGTTCCGCTTCGCGCACGCGCTGGACGATCACCTGCTTGGCGGCTTGCGCGGCGATGCGCCCGAACTCGGCGTTTTCGATCGGCTCCTCGATGAAGCCGCCGATTTCCACGTTCGGGTCGGTCTCGAAAGCGACCGTCTGCGCTACCTGGCGCTCCGGGAATTCGAGCGGCGCGTCATCCGCGATCACTTCCCAGCGACGGAAGGTCTCGTAGCTGCCGCTGACCCGGTTGATGGCGACGCGCGCGATGATGTCGCCGCCGTGCTTGCGCTTTGCGGCGGACGCCAGGGCGGCCTCAAGGGCATCGAAGATGACACCGCGCGGTACGCCCTTTTCGTTGGCGACCGCATCCGCGACCAGCAGCATTTCCTTACTCATGTTTCTTTCCTTTGCGAGAGGAACGCGATGCCGAAGCCGGCGCAAAGCTCGGCACCAGTTTCGCCTTTTCAATATCGGCGATGGCCAGGACGACCGTGCCGGTGTCCAGGTCCAGCGTGACGTTGCCGTTCTCGACGCTGGCGATCCGGCCCTGGAAGCGGCGACGTCCGCCGATGGGCATCGCGGTCTGCGCGCGCACATCGGAACCGACGAATCGCGCGTAATGGTCAGCGTGGTAGAGCGGGCGATCGAGACCTGGCGATGATACTTCCAGGGTGTAATTGCCGGTGATCGGGTCATGCACATCGAGCAGCGCCGACACTTCCCGGCTGACCTGTTCGCAGTCGTCCAGCGTGACCGGGCGCTGCGCATGGTCGATGTAGAGTCGCAGCAGACCGCCGGCGCGCGACAGCGCCAGTTCCAGTCCCCACAGGTCGAGACCGAGGGCCCGCACCGTCGGGCCGAGCAGTCCCTCGATTTCCACCTTTCTCTGCGCAGCCATGCAGCCCCGGTCTGGGTAAACTTCAGGCAACAAAAAAGCCTCCGAAGAGGCTTTCTGTCGAAAACCATTGGTAGCGGGGGCAGGATTTGAACCTGCGACCTTCGGGTTATGAGCCCGACGAG
>CALEZI010000039.1 GCA_937928755.1 uncultured Rhodanobacteraceae bacterium
GTAGAGCGGAGCTTGCTCCGCTGCTTTGGTAGAGCGGAGCTTGCTCCGCTGCTTTTGCAATTCGCGCCCCCCAGCCGAGCAAGCTCGGCTCTACAAGGGCCGGCGCTCCGTCGATTTGGTAGAGCGGAGCTTGCTCCGCTGCTTTTGCAATTCGCGCCCCCGAGCCGAGCAAGCTCGGCTCTACAAGGGCCGGCGCTCCGCCGCTTTGGCAGAGCGGAGCTTGCTCCGCTGCTTTTGCAATTCGCGCCCCCCAGCCGAGCAAGCTCGGCTCTACAAGGGCCGGCGCTCCGTCGATTTGGTAGAGCGGAGCTTGCTCCGCTGCTTTTGCAATTCGCGCCCCCGAGCCGAGCAAGCTCGGCTCTACAAGGGCCGGCGCTCCGCTGCTTTGGTAGAGCGGAGCTTGCTCCGCTGCTTTTGCAATTCGCGGCCCCCAGCCGAGCAAGCTCGGCTCTACAAGGGCCGGCGCTCCGCTGCTTTGGTAGAGCGGAGCTTGCTCCGCTGCTTCTGCTCAGCCCTTCTGCTGCGGCTTCGGCAGCCAGATGCTGACCACGAGTCCCCCGTCGGGGCGATTGCTCAGGCGGATGCGTCCGCCATGGGCTTCGGCGATCTCGCGCGCCAGGGCCAGACCGAGGCCGGTGCCGGCGCGTTTGGTGGAATAGAACGGCAGCAGCGCCTGCTCCAGTACGGCCTCGCTCATGCCGCTGCCGCGATCGCGCACCTGCAGCAGGAACTGCGGACCTGCATCGGTGACCTGGATCTCGACCTCGCCCGGCGCCGAACCGGCCTCCACCGCGTTCTTGACCAGATTGATCAGCACCTGTTCGATCTGCGCGCGATCGACGTTGGCTGGCGATTCTGGCAGCGGCCGCAGCACGCGCACCGCCTGCGCCTGGGTCACGTTGTCGAGCAACGCCTCCCAGGGAACCGGCATCAAGCGCGGATTGGGAAGTTTGGCGAAGCGCGCGTAGCCGCCGATGAACTGCTCCAGATGACGCGCCCGTTCATCGATCGTGGTGAAGATCTTCAGCAGGCTGGCCTTGTCGCCGCGCTCGGCGTACACGCGCCCGGTATGCGCCATCGAGGCGATCGGACCGAGCGCGTTGTTGAGTTCGTGGCTGATCACGCGGATGACCTTCTTCCAGGTCGCCACTTCCTGGCGCGCCAGTTCGCGCGTCAGCCGCCGCAGCATGGTCAGCTGGTGGCGCCGCCCGTGCAGCTCGAAGCTGCGTCGGGTCAGGTGGAACACATCTTCGTCGCCATCCACGGTCAGCGTCACCAGGCCATCCTGGCCGTGCCGGAGCGGCTCGGCCAGCGCGTCGGGCAGGCGCGCGACCAGTTCGTCGAAACCGAAACCTTCCAGCTTGCCGGCTACGCCGAACAACTCGCGCGCCGCCAGATTGCCATAGACCACGCGCTCGCGCGGGTCGGTCAGCAGCAATGCGGTTGGCGTGTTCTGGACCACCGTGTCGAGCAGCAGTTCGCGCTGAATCAGGCGCTGACGCTCGTCGCGCAACTGCCCGCCGAGCGCATTCAGCGTGCGCGTCAGTTCGGCCAGGTCAGGATCGGCCGGCACCCGAATCGAGGTGGCGAAATCGGCGTCGGTCCAGGCCGCCACCAGCGTCGACAGCGCGCGCAGGTGTTCGGCTGCCGGCATGCGCTCGCGGCGGATGGCGATCAATGCGAAGGCAAGGCCGAGCGCCAGCGCAAGGGCCAGGGTCGACCAGAAACCGAGCGAGTCGACGCTGAAAGCCGTCAGCAGCACCAGCAGCATGCCCCAAAGCGTCCAGCCGGGCAGGCGACGCAGGCGGGCCTGGTGGCGGGGGTGGGTGTCTGCGGGTTCGGTCATGGATCGAATCCTAACCGGCCCTCTCAGGTAGGAGCGACGTATAAGTCGTGACCGACAGTTTGGTGGCGTCGCCGGTCGCGACGTACACGTCGCTCCTGCGGTTGCGCGGAAACATGTCGTTCCTACTCCCGCCGCACGTCGATCCCGTACTTTTCCATGCGCCGATACAACGCCTGGCGCGACAGGCCGAGGCTGTGCGCGGCTTCGGCGACCACGCCGCCGGCGCGCGCCAGCGCCGCTTCGATTTCGTCGCGGCTGGGTTCGCGCAGCGCGTCGGGACTGCTGCCGGGCGCGCTGACCGGCGCAGCCGGCAGACCCAGATCGTCGACATTGACCACTCCATCGCGGCACAGCAGGCTTGCCCGCGTGATCGCATTTTTCAACTCGCGCACATTGCCCGGCCACGCGTGCGCCTCCAGCGCCCGGCGAGCCGCGTCGGTCAGGCGCGGTAGCGATTCCCGATTCCCCATTCCCGATTCCCGGCTGGCCAGAAAATGTTCGGCCAGCGGCACGATGTCGTCGCGTCGCTCGGCCAGTGGCGGCAGACGCACCTCGATGACGTTCAGGCGGTAATACAGATCCTCGCGGAATTCGCCGCGTCGGATCAGCCCGGGCAGGTCCGAGTTGGTGGCCGACAGCACGCGGACCTTGACCTCGCGCGTGCGATTGCTGCCCAGGCGCTCGAAGCGCCCGGTCTCGAGCACGCGCAGCATTTTCATCTGCCCGGCCGGCGACAGATTGCCGATCTCGTCGAGGAACAGGGTGCCGTTGTCGGCCGCCTCGAAGCGGCCTTCGCGCGCCTTGCCGGCGCCGGTGTACGCCCCGGCTTCGGCGCCGAACAGTTCGGCTTCGAGCAGGTCGGCCGGCAACGCACCGCAGTTGACCGCGACGAAAGGCCCGTCCTTGACCCGCGAATTGGCATGAATGATCTCGGCGATACGCTCCTTGCCGGCGCCATTCGGACCAGTGATCAGCACCGGCACATCGGCGCTGGCCACCTGGCAGGCGAGGCGCAACACCCGCTCCATCGACGGCGATGCGTAGACGATGCCGCGCAGATCGTACTCGCGCGCCAGCGAACGCCGGCCCTCCGATTCGCGCACCGTCAGTTTGCGCATCTGGCGATTGCTCTCGGCCAGTTCCAGCAGGTTGCGCACCGTGGTCAGCAGGCGCTGATCGTCCCACGGCTTGGACAGATAGTCGGCAGCGCCGGCCTTGACCAGGTCCACCGCCTGTTCCAGATGCGTCCACGCGGTCAGCAGGATCAACGGCAGATCCGGATGGCGCTCGCGTATCTGCCGGAACAAGACCACGCCCTCCTCGCCGGAAGTAGTGTCGGCCGAGAAATTCATGTCCTGGATCACCAGGTCGATGTGCTCGTGCGCAAGGATGTCCAACCCCGCACGCGGACTCTGCGCCGTGCTCACCGTGTGCCCGTCAAGGCCCAGCAGCAGTTCCAGCGCAGTGCCGATAGCGGGGTTGTCGTCGATGATCAGGAGGTGGGGCATGCAGAGGTCTGCCTCGGGGAAAATGGGCAAAAGGATGCACCGAGTGAAACATTAAACGTTAAACGTGAAGGTGGAGCGGCAGCCCCGCCACCCTTTCACATTTCACATTTCACTTTTCACCGCTCTTCATGCTGACCGCGTGGCGATCGCCGGTGCGATCCGACTCGCGCGCAGCGCGGGACCGAGCACTGCGAGTTGGCCGAGCACCAGCACCACCACGGCGCCGATCGGCAGCCACCACAGCGGCAGCTGATCGAAACCGAGATTCTGCACCAGCCATGCGTTCACGCCGACCGCCAGCGCAGCGCCGATGACGATGCCGATCAGTGCGATGAGCGCATTCTCGGTCTGGAAGTAGCGCAGGATGTCGCGCTTGCGCGCGCCGAGCGCGCGTCGCGTACCGATCTGCTTGGTGCGCTGGGTGACCCAGAAGCTGGCCTGGCCGACGATGCCGAAAGCCGTCACCGCCAGGAGCGCGATGCCGATCAGCGCGAGCAGCACGGCCATCGCCATGTCGTTGCGGAATGCGCCGCTGCGGACCTCGTCGAACGAGCGGATGTTGCTGACGATGCGATTCGGGTTGACCTTGAACAGGGTCTCTTCGACGACCTTCATCGCGCGGTCGCGTTCGCCCGCTTCGGTGCGCACGATGAAGCCGCCGAGTCCCACGGCGGCGTGCGGCACGAACACCACGCGGTCCGGATTGCGCGAGCGCGCCCATGGCGTGGCGATATGCTCGGTCACGCCGATGACCCGCTGCGACGGTTCGCCCTGGTTGCCGGTGATGTCGATCAGCTTGCCGACCGCGCTCTCGCCCGGGAACAGGCGCTCGGCGAGGCCCTTGTTGATCAGGACGACCGGCGGATTGGGCTGGTCGCCTTGCTTGAACGGCGTGATTTCTGCGGGCTCGAAGTTGCGTCCCTCGATGATCTTCGTACCGAAAGATTCGAGCAGGTTGGCGTCGGCGAAATACAAGGCAGCGGCGCGTCCGGGACCATCGACGCGCTCGCCCGCCTTCAGCGAAACCGAGGTCTGCCAGCCGCTGCGCGCCAGCGGGAAGCTGAAGCCGGGACTGGCGGCGACCACTCCCGGAATGGCCATGATCGCGTTGATGTCTTCCTCGTTGGCGATCGCCGGCTCGCGCGAAGTTCCGATGTTCTGGTTGCCGACGATGAACACGTTGGCCTCGTCGACACCGCTGTCGATCGACATCGCGCTGATGCGTTCGCTGACGATGAACAGCACGTTGGCAAGAATCGCCAGCGTCAATGCGATCTGTGCTGCGATCAGCACCGCGGCGACCGGGTTGCGTTTCAGCGAGGACAGGATGGGGCGGATTTCCATGGGGAGCTCCAGAGCAGAAGCGGGGCAGGGGGCAGGGGGCACGGGCCGGACATCAGCGCAGGGACAGACAACGAGGTGGACCGAGGGCGCCGCGAGCGTGCCATCCGATCCAGAGTGGTGCGTGGCAGGAGCAGGCGACAAAGCTCGGCCCCTGCCCCTTGCCCCCTGCCCCGCTTTCAAGAACCTCGCGCATCACGTCGACTTTCGCCCTCACTGCGTCTTCAACTGCGATGCCGGCGCAATGCGGCACGCGCGCCAGGCGGGGTAGGCGCCGGATGCCACGGCGCCGATCACTGCGGTGACCAGCAGCATGGCGAACAGGCCCACATCGAGCCGCGCGACATCGTCGAAATCGGGCAGCAGGCTGCGCACCAGCGCCAGACCGCCGAGCGTCAGCACCAGTCCGAACAGCGCGCCGAGCAGGCCGATCAGGCCGGATTCGGTCAGGTGCTGCGCAAAGATCTCGCGACGTTTGGCACCGAGGGCGCGGCGCAGGCCAATCTCGCCGCTCTTGCGCAGAAACTTGGACAACAGCAGGCCGGCCGCATTCAGCAGGCAGACGAACAGGAAAGCGACGCCGACACCGGCAAACACGCGGGTGTCGTCCGGCACCAAATTGTTCTGCGCCAGCCAGCCCATCACCGGGGTCACCCGATGGTTGTCCGGGCGCTTGAAGCGGCCGGCCTTGCGCTGTTCGGCGACATAAGCGGTGAGGTAAGCGAGATAAGCGTCCCGCGCCGCGGCATCCGGCAGCTCTACCCAGTACTGGGTCATGATGCAATCCGAATCCATCAAACCCTTGAAGCCCGGCGCCGCCGGCGGCTGCCAGCAGTTGATGCTGCCGTTGATGTCCATTTCCTTGGCGGTGGCCACCGAGAACGGCAGGAACACATCTTCCGGATCATCCAGCGTGTTGTTGGTGACATCGTAGAACCGCGGCCTGAGCTCCCAATGGTCGAGCACACCGGTGATGGTGAAGTCCTCGTCGTCGAAGCGAATGCGCTGGCCGACCACATCGGTTTTCTTGAACACCCGCTCGGCGAGTTCGCGGGTGATCACCGCGACACGCGCTTCGCGTTGTTCATCGTCCTTGCTCCAGCCGCCGCCGTGCAGGAAAGGCGCGTCGAACATCGCAAACAGATCCCCTCCGGTGACGCGCACCGAGGCGTTGCGCGGGCGCACTTGAGGGTCGGTCGGCACCACGATGACCGAGGATTGGTACATGCCGGCCTGACGCAGACCTTTGGCATCCGCCATCAGCCGACGCGTGTCGCCATGGGTCAGTTGATCCGGCGGCAGACCGCGATCCTGGTCGAAAGCCTGGTCCGGCGACCAGTTGTCGAGTTGCACCGCGTAGAGCACATCGCTCTTGTGCGGAATCGGATTGTTCGACAACCGATACAGCACCGTGAACGAAGTCATCGCGGTGGCCAGGCCGAGCGCGATCGCCAACACCATCAGCGTCGACAGCACCGGAGTGCGCTTCAGGGCCAGCAGGGCGAGTTTGAGGTAGTAGGTGAACATGGGTGTCATGCCTCGTCGCAATGGTTGGGCATCTTGGTGTGCGGAAATGCGGGGCTGGGGAC
>CALEZI010000040.1 GCA_937928755.1 uncultured Rhodanobacteraceae bacterium
TCCGCGATTGGCTCTTCCGGGTAACCCGATCGCGGGATAAACCCGCTCCCACAAAAGGCTGATCGCGGGATAAACCCGCTCCCACAAAGGGCTGATCGCGGGATAAACCCGCTCCCACAAAGGGCTGATCGCGGGACAAACCCGCTCCCACAAAGGGCTGATCGCGGGATAAACCCGCTCCCACAAAAGCCCGATCGCGGGATAACCCCGCTCCCGCAGGCAAGCGGCTCAACAGCAGATCTCGGCGTGTATCCGCTCCCACAGTCAAGCGGCTCGCGGTGGGTGATGCTTCGGCCGAGCCCGAACAAGGCATCATCCACCCCTCATGTCCACGGAAGCGCCGCCATGTCGACCCCCGCTCCGCTACCCGATTACCTGCCTGGCTGGGCCAAACGCCTCGCCGACCTGTACTTTGCCGGCACCTCGGCGATGTTCGTGTTGCACGGCAACACCAACGATCTGGTGCCGCTCTCGGGCGGCGACAAGCCGCGCTACGGATCGATCAACGAGTTTCTGGCGACGCAGTTATTCGGCCGCTTCGATCTGGTGCTGGGTTTCGATCTGGCGCATGGGATCCGCGCCTACGCAGGCGGCGATGTCGAACGCCAGCGGCAGATGGTCGGGCTGATCTCGCGACGCCTCGGTGATCCGGAGAAGATGCCGCGCGATCCGGCGCAGGCGCTGTTTCTGCTCGATCGGCTGGTGCTGTCGAATCTGACTGCGAAGGATGCGGATCGCATCCGCATCGCGATGCTGTTCGACTTCGCTTCGTTCATCGTGCCCGACCAGGAGCGCGGCGGGCCGGCGACCGCGACCAACCTGGTGACGCTGTTGAAGTGGGCAGCCAATCCGTACGTCAAGCGCAGCAATCTGGCGTTTGTGCTGATCGACGAGCGGTTGGCGGACTTCCACGACCGGTTGGCCACCTCGCCGCATGTCAATGCAATCGAGGTGACGTTGCCGGAGGAATCCGAGCGCCTGCGCTTCCTCAAGACCATCACAGATGGCATCGATGTACCGAGTTTCTCGGATTTCAGCGTCGAAACGCTGGCGCTGCAGACCGCCGCGGTGACACTGGCGGATCTGGCCGTGCTGGTGGAGAGTGCGCGCCGCAGCGGCGAGCGCCTCGACGACAAGCGTTTCAAGGCGCGCAAGAAGCAGTTGATCGAGCGCCAGGCCCAGGACTTGCTGGAATTCATCGAGCCCAAGTACGGGCTCGAGCGCGTGGTCGGCCACGAGGCGGCCAAGAAGCGTTTGCTCGACGACGCCGAGATCATCAAGCGCGGGCGCATGGACGTGGCGCCGATGGGTTATCTGTTCAACGGGCCGGTGGGCACCGGCAAGACCTTTCTGGCGACCTGCCTCGCCGGTTCGATCGGCATCCCGTGCGTAAAGCTGAAGAATTTCCGCAGCAAGTATGTCGGCGAGACCGAGGCCAATCTGGAACGGGTGCTCGGCGTGCTGCGTGGCATGGGCCCGGTCATGGTGATCATCGACGAGGCCGACACCATGCTCGGCCAGCGCGAGCAAGGCGGCGATTCCGGTGTCGGCAGCCGCGTGTTCGGCATGCTCGCCAACGCCATGGGCGACACCGATTACCGCGGCAAGATCCTGTGGATGCTGTTGACCGCACGACCGGACCTGCTGCCGATCGACATCAAGCGGCAAGGTCGCGCCGAAATCCACATTCCGCTGTTCTATCCGCAGACGCAGGACGAGATCCGCAACTATTTCGTCGTCATCGCGAAGAAGTTCGGCGCCGCGCTGGCCGCCGAAGACGTGCCCGACGTGCCCTACGTCGGCGACATTTCCGGCGCCGACATCGAAGCCCTGGTCGGCCGCGGCTGGCGCGAAGCACTACTGGCCGGCGAGGAAAAACTCGGCAAGGAGCGCCTGAAAGCCACCTTCGAGGGCTTCCTGCCGTCGACGCAGTCGCTCGAACGCGAGATGCAGGAGATCGCCGCGATCATCGAATGCACCGACCGCGTCTTCCTGGTGCCGAGCGCACTCAAGATGCTCGAAGACCACGGCAACCGCGAGGGCTTGCAGCTGCGGTTCAAGGAGATCATGCGGTTGTTGGGGAAGACGTGACCCGCCGCGAGAATCGCGGAAGTTGCGCCTCGAAGGTGAAACGTGAAACGTGAAACGTCAATTCGCCTCACGGCCAATTTGACATTTTGCGTTTCACGTCTTTCCCGTGCGGCACGGTCCAGGAATGGCAGTGTGTAGGTTGGGCTAAGGCGTAGCCGTGCCCAACTTTGGAGCCGGCTGGTGTTGGGCAGGGTGAAGCTCTGCCCAACCTACATACTCAGAGGGCGAAATGCGAAATGTGAAACGTCAATTGGGCGCGAGGCAAATTGACGTTTAACGTTTCACGTTTTACCCGTGCGGTACGGTCCCGGAATGGCAGCGCGCAACTTCACTCGCGCGTCTTCAACACCTCCACCAGATCCAGATGCCGCACGCGCCAGATCACGATCAGTGCTGACAGCAGGGAGGCGCTGAGCACGACCATCGTGGCGCTGGCGAAGGTCTCGGTCGAGAGGTACGCGGGTACGCGGAACAACTCGCTCTGCAGTCCGGCGACGATGACCTGAACCAGGCCGGCGCCGACGGCCCAGCCGACCGGGATCGAGGCGAAGGTGAGCAGTGCCAGTTCGCCGACCAGGATGTAGGCGACTTCGCCGCGGGTGAAGCCGAGCACGCGCAAGCTGGCGAGTTCGCGGCCGCGTTCGCCGAGCGAGATGCGCGCGGTGTTGTAGAGCACGCCGAACGCGATCAGGCCGGCCAGCAAGGTGGCGATGAAGGTGAAGATCAGCAGCGACTCGGCCATGGTGTTATAGAAGTTGTCGATCGCTGCCTTGCGTGAACCGACCGCGGCAACGCCGGGGCGGTCCTCGAGCAGGCGATAAAGCTCGGCTTGCTGCGGTGGATCGACCAGCAGCAGCGCGCTCGATACGCGTTCGCCCTCGCCGAGCAGCGCGTTCATTGCATCCAGGTCCATGTAGGCATTGATGCCGATGAACTCCTGCACAGTGCCGGCCACCGGCACCGAGAAGTGCCGCCGCGCGCCTTGCAGTTGCTCCACTTCGACGAGATCGCCACGGCGCACGCCGAGCATCGTCGCCAGGTACTCGGTCAGCAACAGTCCGCCCGCCGGCAGTGCCTGCGCCGTACCTCGGGTATCCAGCACGCGCTTGAGGCGGGCACCGCTCGGCTGGCCCTCGAGCGCGGTCAGCACGCTGACCGGACCTGCGCGCAGGCGCACGCCAACGATGCGTACACCCTCGACCGCGAGCACGCCGGGCAAGGACGCGATTTCGCTCAGCGCATCGTAGCCTTCCGGTTCGACGAAACTGACCGCAATGTCGTTGCGCTGCGCCAGCGCGAACTGCTGGTCGACCATGTAGTTCAGCGCATCCTGCTGGAACATGCCGATGGTCAACACGCCGCCGGCCATGGCGATGCCGATCACCGTCGCCAGCGCCTTGAGTGGACGTCGCGACAACTGGCGCAGAATCATTCGTGTCGGCTGGTCGAGCCAGCGCCGCGGCAGCGCGCGTTCCAGTCGCGAGGCGCGGTAGCGCGGCGGTGCTTCCGGACGCATCGCTTCTGCCGGCGGCAGCCGCGCTGCCCGAATCAATGCAAACGCCGCACCAGAGAGTGCCGCCGCCAGCGAGATCGCCACCGCTGCGGCGACGGCACCGGGCGCGAGCACGAAGTCGAGGTAGGGAAAGCGATAGAAGCTCATGTACAGGTTGGCGAGCAGCTTGCCGAGCCAGGCGCCACCGGCAATGCCGACCAGCGAGCCCAGCGCGATGACCACACCCACCATCGCCGCGTAGTGGCGGCCGATCGCGCCGTGACCGTAGCCGAAGGCCTTCAGGATCGCGATCTGGTCGCGCTGGGTGGCGATCAGTCGGCTGAACACCACGTTGAGCAGGAACGCGGCGACCGACATGAACACCGCCGGGAATACCGTCGCCATGGTTTTCAGTTGATCGAATTCGGTCGACAGGAACTTGTGGCTGAGCTGATCGACGCGACCGATCGCGCCGAGACCGCCCCAGGGTTCCAGGATCGGATCGAGGCGTTCGATCACGCGCTGCGCCGACGCGCCCGGCGCCAGCGACAGCGCCACGCTGTTGAACGCACCGTCCATGCCGTAGGCCGCCTCCAGCGCGCGCCGGCCGATCCAGGCAATGGCGAAACGCTCGAAATCCGGAAACGCCGCGCCGGCCTGGATCTGATAGACGTACTCGGGCGAGATCGCAATGCCGACCACCCGATAGGTTTCCATGCGTCCGCCGACCACGCCACTCAGGGTGCCGCCGGGTTCTATGCCATGCGCCGTGGCGAACGCTTCGCCAAGCACGATCTCGTCCTGCGCAAAGGCTTCGGGCAGGCGGCCGGCGCGCAGATACAACTGGTTGAGCGGCTTGCTGCCGACATCGGGTAGCGACAGCAACAAGCCGCGTACCGGATCGTCGAAACCCTCCAACCGGATGCGCATCGGCGCCTGGATCGACAAATCGAGGATGCCGACGCCGTCGATCGCCGCGATGTCGTCGCCAACGCTGAGCGGCGCGCGCTTGAGGTTGGCGAATACGTCGGCGAAGCGGTACTCGAGGTAAAAACGCTCGCGCGTCGCGGTCAGCGAATCGAGGTTGGCGATCGACATCAGAAAAGTGGCGATCCCGCTCGCCATCACCAGCACGATGGCGATGACCTGGCTCTTGACGTGCCAGAGATCGCGCAGGAGTTTGCGGTTGAGTGCACGCATCAGGAAGGCAGGAAAAAGGAAAAGGGAAAAAGGAAAAGGGAAGAGCAAGTTCCGCAAGGTCGTGGAGCGCGGGCGTCTGCCGTCCCTTTTTCCTTTTTCCCTTTTCCTTTTTCCAACTTCTTCACCAACTGATCTCCCCCGCCGCCTTGCGTGCTGTATTGCGCTCCTCGCGCACAATTCGCCCATCCGACAGATGGATCACCCGGTGCGCCATCGCTGCGATGCCGGCGTTGTGGGTGATCACCACGGTGGTGGTGCCGAGGCGCTCATTCACTTCGGACAGGGCTTGCAGCACGACCACGCCGGTTTCCGAATCGAGCGCGCCGGTGGGTTCGTCGCAGAGCAGTACTTCGGGCTGTTTGGCAATGGCGCGGGCGATGGCGACGCGCTGTTGCTGGCCGCCGGAGAGTTGCGCCGGAAATGCATCGAGCCGATCGCCGAGGCCGACCAGCGCGAGCGCGGCGGCGGCCGGCATCGGATTGCTCGCGATCTCGGTGACCACCTCGACGTTCTCGCGCGCGGTGAGGCTTGGGATCAGGTTGTAGAACTGGAACACGAAGCCCACATGCTCGCGGCGAAAGCGCGTCAGCGCCTCCTCGTCGGCGGCCGACAGGTCATGATCGCGATAGCGCACGCTGCCGGCGCTGGGCACATCGAGACCGCCAAGGATGTTCAGCAGCGTCGACTTGCCGCTGCCGGACGGCCCCAACAGCACAACAAACTCGCCCGCATAGAGATCCAGGTCGACGCCACGCAGCGCGTGGATCTCGACCTCGCCGGTGGTGTAGACCTTGGTCAGGCCGCGGGCGCTGAAAACGACTTCGGGATTGGGCATGGCCGCAGTCTATCGTTGTAGGAGCGACGTGCACGTCGCGACCGCGACGTCGGCTGGCTGCTGGTCGCGACGCACGCGTCGCTCCTGCGCGATCGGGACGGACGCGTCGCGCCTGCGCGGCTGTGGTGCGTCGTCAATAGCGCCAGCGCAACTCGATCCAGCCGATGCGGTCCTGATAGGGCAGGCTGACGCTGCCGTTGGGACCGGTGACCACAGACACGGTGCGTTCGTCGAGCAGGTTGTCGATACCCGCGCGCAGGTCGAGTTTCGGGTGCAGCATGCCAACCCAAGACGCCGACAGGTCGACGCGGTCGAACCTGCCATCGCCGATTGTCACCGCATCGCGCTCGCCGACATGGTTCCAGGTCAAACCGAGCGTGGTGCGATCGAGCGCGCGCCAGCTCAAGGCCAGATTGCTCATCCACATCGGCGTGCTCGGAATCTGCCGCGTCTCGCCCAGGGCATTGCGATTGTCTTCGGCGTCGGTATAGGTGAGCGATGCGTCCAGGCGCAGACGGTCGCCGACCCGCTGGCTCCATTCCAGTTCCACGCCCTGCGAATGCGCACTGGCGACATTGCCGAAGCCGCGCACGCGCGGATCGATGAAGATCATGTCGTCGAGGTCGGTGTTGTAAAGCGTCGCGCGCAGGACCCGTCCAGGACGGCGATGGATGTAGCTGAGTTCGGTGGTGGTGTTGACCTCGTGGTCGAGGTCGACGCCGCGCACGGTGTAGAGCTCGAAGAAGGTCGGTGCGCGGTGTCCTTGCGCGTATTGCGCCTTGAGCACGTGATTCTCGGCCGGCTGCCAGACCAGCGATGCGCGCGGCGTGAGGCGGGTGCCGACGTCCTGATTGTCGTCCCAGCGGGCGCCGAGGGTGAGGTCGAGGCCGTCGCCGAGCTCGATCTGGTCCTGCACGAAAGCGCTGATCACCTCGCGGCGTTCGTCCTCGACGCGCAGCAGCGATGGCGGGATTCCCGGACCGGCGCTGGCGCGGAAGGTGGCGAGATCGATATCGCCATGCAGGTACTCGATGCCGATCAGCCACTGCTGGCGCGCCCAACCCGACCACGCCAGCTCGCCGCCAAAGCGTTTTTCGGTGCCCTCGAACACCAGGTCGGCGCTGCCCTGGGGGGTATTGATGACGCCGGTGAACAACTCGTTGTCGAGATGTTGCGCGTGCAGCCTGAGGTCGAGTCGGTCGTTGAAGGCATGGCTGTATTCGCCGCCGATCGTCCACGAGGTGTCCTTGAACCCGGCATCCGGCGGAATGCCGGTCACCCGCCCGATGTCGCGCTGCTCGCCTTGCGCGATCAACTTGAAACCGCCGTGCCCGAGTTGCAGCACGCCGCTGCGGCGCCCTTCCTCGGCCTGGCGGGTTCCCGGCAGCACCACGTCGTCGCTGTCTAGTGCGGCCAGGCTGGCGCTGTAATTCCAATCGTCGACGGTCCCGCTGTACAAAAGATGGGCACTGTTGGCGCCGTGGTCGTCGACGCCGAGTTCCACGAAGCGTCCCTGCTGGCGAGTGAGGATGTTGAGCAGGCCCTGGAAGGCGAAATCGCCGTACAGCACCGATCCTGGGCCGCGCACGAATTCGATGCGCTCGACGTGCGCAATCGGCAGGAACAGTGCAGCGCCGTTGCTGCCGATGTCCTCGCGGCCGATCGGCAAGCCGTTGAGCAGGATCTGGATGCTGCCCGAATTGAACGGAAAGTAGACGCCGCGCGCGGTCAGCGTCGGATTGCCGCGTGCGTCGAGTTCGATCTGCACACCGGGAATCTGCGCCAGTGCTTCCCACACCGTGTGTACGCCGAGTTCGGTGAGCTCATCGCCTTGAAGCACACTGACCATGCCGGGTACGAAATCGCGGTTCATGCGTGTCTTGGTGACGATCGCGGTCTCCTGCTCCAGCGTCGCCATCAGTTCGGCGTAGGCGGCGTCCTCGTCGTCCTGCGCCGGCGCCGCCGAAGCGATCGCCAGCAGCAATGCGCAGGCAGCGCCCTGCATGACATTCATGACGGCTCCCCGGCAGGCGGCGGCAGGCGCACCATCGCCTCGTGACCGCTGATCAGATCGTGCACGATGGCGCAGTCGCGACCGGCGTCCTTGGCGGCGTAGAGCAGGCCGTCGGCGGCGGTCAATGCCGCGTCGGCGGAAGCGCCAGTGGCGGCGATCGTGGTGATGGCGCCGATGCTGACGCTGACGAACAGACTGCAGTCCGAGCGTGCGTGCGGGATCTGCAGCGCACTCACCGCTTCCAGCGCCCGTTGTGCCTGGCGCGTGGCGTCGGCGCCGGCCAGCAGCAGCGCGAACTCCTCGCCACCGTAACGCGCGGCGAGGTCGTCGCCACGACTGAAGGCGTTGTGCAGCGCCTCGGCCACCCGGCGCAGGCATTCGTCGCCAGGGCTGTGGCCGTAGAAGTCGTTGTAGCGCTTGAAGTGGTCGACATCCAGCAGCATCAGCGTCAGCGGCTGACCGCTGCGCTGCGCGCTGCGCCAGTTGCGACCGAGTTCTTCGTCGAAGCGGCGGCGGTTGGCGATGCCGGTCAGGCCGTCGAGCGCCACGTGTTCGGCCAGCAGATCGCGTTGTCGCTTGAGTTCGATGTGCGTGCGCACGCGCGCGCGCACGATCGCCGGGCTGACTGGTTTCATGACGTAGTCGACGGCGCCGAGGGCGAAGCCGCGTTCTTCGTCTTCCAGATCGGTCATCGAGGTGACGAAGATCACCGGGATATGTTGGGTGCTGGCCTCCGCCTTGAGCCAGCGCAGGGCGTCGAAACCACTCATGCCGGGCATCACGACGTCCAGCAGGATCAGATCCGGTGGCTGCTCCAGCGCCAGCTCCAGCGCGCGCGTGGCGCTGGTGGCGAAGCGCAGGTCGTAGCCGGGCAAGGCCTCGGCCAGCACCTGGATGTTGGCGGGCTCGTCGTCGACGATCAGAACTCGGCCAGCCGAACCATGGGCAGTCTTCAACATGTCGATCGCTCCGCAATGATGCGAGGTGCCAACTGGGTCAGTTGCTTCGCCGCCTCGCCGAAGTCGAGGGCGTCGATGCGCTGTCCGATCTGGCTCAGTTCGGCCTGCAATTGCGGGTTCAGCGTGGCCCGCAATTGTTCGTACTCCTGCCGTGCCGACAGGCTATTGCCGGCGAGCGCCGTTGCCAAGCGTTGCAATGTATCCGCTGGTCGGATTGTGCCGGTCGCAGCCGCCGTTGCGCTTGCAGCGCTGTCCGAATCGGCCGGCTCGGGCAGTTCGATCGCGTCGATTTCGGCCAGCGCCGCCTTCAGTTCGGCGACCGCAGCGGCGTCGTTCTGCCCGTGCAGCACGCTTTGCTCGACGCTGCCCGCGGCAGCGGCGACGCGTTGCATGCCGAGTGTTGCGGCAGCGCCCTTCACCGTGTGCGCCAGTTCGCGTGCGGCGGCAAACTCGCCTGTGGCCAGCGCCGATTCGATGCGCTCGCCGGCATCCCGCTGGCGCTGCCGGAAGTCGCCGATCAGACGCCAGAGCAGCACGCGTTTGCCGTTGACCCGCGCCAGCGCGGCGGCAACATCGATCCCGGGCAGCGTCGGCAGATCCACGCTTGCGTGCGGCGCCGGGGTGCTGTCGACTGCCGCCAGCGGCAGCCAGCGCGCCAGCACACGCACCAGTTCCGACTCTTCGATGGGTTTCGCCAGGTAGTCGTCCATGCCGGCATCGAGGAAACGCTGGCGGTCGCCGAGCATTGCGTGCGCGGTCAGTGCCACCACCGGCGTGCGCACGCGGCCGCTCATCTGGCGCAATCGATGGGTGGTTTCGATGCCATCGAGTCCCGGCATCTGGATATCCATCAGGATCAGGTCGAATAGCTGTTGCTGCGCCAGTTGCAGGGCTTCGACACCACTGGCGGCGCAAAACGCCTGTAGTCCGAGGCCGCCCAGCAACTCGCTCGCGACCAGTCGGTTGATCTCGTTGTCCTCCACCACCAGCACGCGTGTGCTGGCAGCAAAACGAATGCTGTTGGGCAGCGCCGATGCCGGCGCTGCTGCCGCGCTGCGTGACGTGCGGTCGATGGCGCGCATCGCGGCGTCGAACAGCGTCGATGGGCTGACCGGCTTGTGCAGGAACACCGACACGCCGGCGGCGTGCGCCGCGCGCATCAGTTCCTCGCCGCCGAATGCGGTGACCATCACCGTCGGTGGCAGCACCTGGCCGCGCCGGCGCAGTTCACGCACGGCCTCGATGCCATCGATTCCCGGCAAACGCCAGTCCAGCACCAGCAAGTCGAAAGCCGGTTCGGCGGCAGTGACCAGTTCGAGTGCGCGCTCGCCGGAATCGGCCAGGATCACGTCGAAGCGCAATGCCTCGAGCATGCTGCCGAAGACCTCGCGGGTGACCGCATTGTCGTCGACCACCAGCACCTTGAGTCCGCTGGGTGTGCGTGCGGTCGGCGCGGCGCTTGCGGCTTGGCCAAAGCGAACCCTGAACCAGAAACGACTGCCGCGGCCGGGTTCGCTCTCGGCGCCGATCTGGCCGCCCATCAACTCGACCAGACGCTTGCAGATGGCCAGGCCGAGCCCGACGCCGCCGTGAGCACGCGTGTTGGATTCGTCGACCTGCGTGAACGGCTGGAACAGTCTGGCGAGATCGGCCGGCGCGATGCCGATACCGCTGTCGCGGACGTCGAAACGCAGAACAACGACAGCGTCCTGCCGATCGATCGCCGCGATCTCCACCAGCACCTGGCCGCGTTCGGTGAACTTGAGCGCGTTGGTGGTCAGATTGACCAGCAGTTGCTGCAGCCGCACCGGATCGCCGATCAGCTGCGGCGGCACGTCGGGCGCCACCGCGAAAAGCAGATCGAGGCCCTTGCTGCGGGCGCGTTCGCCGACCACCGCCGAAACATCGGTGAGCACATCGTCGAGGCGGAACGCATGCTGCTCGATCTTCAGTTTGCCGGCCTCGATGCGCGACAGGTCGAGAATGTCGTTGATCACGCCCAGCAACATGCGCGCAGACGCGGTCAACTGCGCCAGCAGACCCTGTTGCCGCGCGTCCAGCGCGGTGCGCGCGAGCAGCGTCGACATGCCGATCACCGCATTCATCGGCGTGCGGATCTCGTGGCTCATGTTGGCGAGGAACTGGCTCTTGGCGCGGTTGGCCGCTTCGGCCTGATCGCGCGCGGTCTCCAGTTCGTGCTGGAACGCCGCCTGCTGCGCGGCCAGCGCACGCTCGGCGGCGTGGCGGCGTTCGTTGTTGCGCTCGAGGATGCCGAGGATACCGACCAGCAGACCGCCGAGCAGCGCGAGCAGCGCCGCGAACAGCACGCCCTGGGTCAGCAACTGGCCACGGATGTCGCCGATCAGCCCGGCGGAAAACTCGCGATCGACCAGGAAGTGCGCCAGTCCGAGCAACTCGCCGCTGTCGCGGTGGTAGATCGCGACATCCACGTTGTGGTGGTTGGTGGTGTCCTCGGTCAAGGCACGATCGAGGCTGCCGGGTTCAGCGTCGACACTGTCGTAATCGATCTCCAGTCCCAGATCGACAAAAAACGCCGCGTCGCGAGCCGGGTTGCGCAGCAGCAGCAACTGGTCGACCACCTGGGCCAGATCGCTGGCGCGGATCGCCGGATCCGGCTGCGAGACCGCGCTGGCCAGCGCGGTGGCCTGCGATTGCGCCAGCACCTGCGCCTGCTGCGCCGCTTCGTACTCCAGACGCGGCTGCAGCGCCAGCCGCCAGTAACCGTAAAGCGCCGCCTCCAGCAGCAAGGTCAGCACCACGAACGCCAGCGCCACGGTGGTCGAGGATCGGCGCGTCATCGATGCACCTTGGCGACCTTGAGAAAGAACGGCTTCAACTCGACGCCGCTGGCTTCCAGCGTGCGCTGGTTGACGAACGGCAGTACTTTGGCCTCGATCGACAGCCCGGCAGTGGCGCCGCGCTCGACGTCGCCCTCGAACGGCGAATACAGGATCACGCCATGGCGGATGCTCCAGGCGATCAGCCGGTCGAGCTCGCTTCCGACCAGCGGTGTCGCCAGGAACAATCCGATCGGTGGCCGCGTGTCCTCGCCCAGTTGCTCCACCCGGCGCAGCGCCATCTGCGGCGCGCGCGTGTTGCCGGCGGGCTGGATCAGTGGCGTCAGCTCGTCGAGGCCTGCGCCATCGCCGGCATAAATGGCGATGTCGAGCGTGCCATCGCTGGCGGCCTTGCGCTCCAGCGCGACATCGGCGAGCAGCAGCGTGCGGAACACCCGCGCACCGGTGCGCACACGGCGTTCATCCTGGCTGTCGGCGCGCGCGCTGGCGGCGGCCAGGCCGAGGCCGAGCACCAGCACCATCAGTGCCGCCATGATCGCCACACCGACCCGTCCACGACCGTTGCTGGTCGTCATTGCGGAACGCTGAGGGGATGGTTGCGCGGACATCGATGGGCCGGACCGACGGGACGCGCCATAATCGCCCGCAATCATGGAGAAACAAGGGAGCCGACGCAGTTTTGGATGCGTCCAGCAAAGCCAGGAATGGCGACACCGCGCAGCGCATCCTGGTCGTCGAGGACGATCCGATCCTGGCGACGGTGATCGCCGAGTGTTTGCGCGATCTGGGTTATGCGGTGGATGTGCTCGCCGACGGCGATCAGGTCGCCGAACATGTGCGACGGCAACCGCCGCTGGCGGTACTGCTCGATCTCGGCCTGCCCGGCCGCGACGGCTTTTCCATCTGCCGCGAGCTGCGCAGCTTCTCCACCGTGCCGTTGATCATGGTCACCGCGAGGTCAGAATCGGTGGACCGCATGCACGGGCTCGACATCGGTGCCGACGACTATCTGTGCAAGCCGTTCGAGCCCGGCGAACTGGCGGCGCGCCTGCGCGCGCTGCTGCGCCGCACCCGGCAGTGGCAGGTCCAGCCCGCAGCGCCGCCGTTGCAGATCGATGCTGCGGCGCTGCAGGCCAGCGTGCACGGAGTGCCGGTGACCTTGACGCCGATCGAGTTCCGCCTGCTGCAGACGCTCGCCCAGCACCCCGGCCGCGTCTACTCGCGCGCGCAGTTGCTCGACATCATTTACGCCGCCGACCATGTGATCAACGACCGTACCGTCGACAGCCACATCAAGAACCTGCGCCGCAAGCTGGTCGAAGCGGGATTGGAGGATCCGCTGGGGGCGGTGTATGGGGTGGGGTATCGGTTTCTTGAAAAGCAGTGAGTAGTGAGTGGTGAATGGTGAGTAAAACCCGGGGATAACCGGAGTCCCCGGCGTCACTGCAGGAACTCTTCGCTCGCCGGAGTGCATTTCAAACACCGGGTTTTACTCACTATTCACTACTCACTACTCACCGCTTCTCCCAAGCTAGACTCCGCCCATGGCCCAGGCAGACATCAACCCCAAGGACCCGGTGATCGAGGTGCACGGTCTGGTGACCTATTTTGGTCGCCGGCGCATCCTCGACAACGTCGATTTCGTCGTTCAGCCGGGCGAGATCCGGGTGATCATGGGCGGTTCGGGATCGGGCAAGTCGACGTTGCTGCGTCATCTGCTCGGACTGCTGACGCCGGCCGAAGGCAGCATCAAGGTGCTCGGGCGCGACATCAACCGGCTGGGCGCGCTGGAGCGACTGGCGTTCAAGCGCGAGATCGGTGTCAGTTTCCAGGGCGGCGCGCTGTTTACCTCGATGAGCGTCGGCGAGAACGTGGCGCTGCCGCTGCGCGAACATTTCAAGCTCGACGAAAACACCATCCGCATCATGTCGCGGCTGAAGCTGGAAGTGGTCAACCTCGGCGGTTTCCAGGATCTGATGCCGAGCCAGCTGTCCGGCGGCATGATCAAGCGCGCTGCACTGGCGCGCGCGATCGTCATGGACCCGCAACTGTTGTTTTTCGACGAGCCCTCCGCCGGCCTCGATCCGGTGGTCTCGGCCGAACTCGACGAACTGATCCTGAAACTGCGCGACGCCATGCGCATGAGCATCGTCGTGGTCACCCACGAACTCGACAGCGCGTTCAAGATCGCCGACAAGATCACCGTGCTCGACCAGGGCAAGGTGCTGATGACCGGCAGCGTGCCGGAAGTGCGCGGCAGCGACAACGAACGCATCCAGGACCTGTTGAACCGCCGCCCGCGCCACGTCGAAGTCAATGTCGACGAGTACCTGGCGCGGCTGACCGGAAGCGACGAGGACCTGTGAGGTTCCACGGCGGGTCGAGGCTGTTTTTTGTCCGCAAAGGACGCAAAGGACCTTGAACCTCGTCATTGCGAGCCACTCTTTTGCGGCCCGAAAATGCACAGGGCCGTGCCATGAACCGTAGGTTGGGCTAAGCGCAGCGTGCCCAACGCCGCGATTGTTGGGCACGGCTGCGCCTTTGCCCAACCTACGCCGGTCGGTTCATGGAGAGAAGCGTAGCGACGAAGCAATCCAGCGACCCTACTTTGCTCTGCTTCCGCAGTCGGAAAACCTGGCAGTGTCACTGGATTGCTTCGCTGCGCTCGCAATGACGAGTCGTTGGACTCGTTCAGCGCTTCCTTGGGATTTCATCGCTTTCCTTTGCGTTCTTTGCGTCCTTTGCGGACAAAATCACAGACCCGCCCCGCCCAGATGCCCGGAATGGTCGAACAGGTGTCCCATCTGACCGCCAATCACCGTGCAGCCCTGTGGCAGAATCGCCGCACTGACCGGAGTCCGAAGCACGCGTGAAACGCGAGAACGTCAACTACTTCCTGACTGGTGTGGTCGCGCTGGGATCGCTGGCGCTACTGATGGTCGCGTTGTTCATCATCACCGGGCGCAGCGGGGCGACCGACGACTATGTCGTGCGCTATCGCAATGTTGCGGGTCTGGCGTTTGGCACGCCGGTGTTCTACCAGGGCTACCGGATCGGCCAGATCGAAGCCATTTCGCCCGAGCGCGACGCCGAGGCAACGCGCTTTCGCGTCGACTTTTCGGTGCAGGACGGCTGGCAGATTCCACAGGATTCCGAGGCGCAGCTGATGTCGTCGGGCCTGCTGTCGGATGTGTTCATCTCGATCCGCGAGGGCGAAGCGAAGACCTTTCTGGAGCCGGGTTCCGAGATTCCGGGTCGTGAGGCCGCGGATCTGTTCGGTGCGGTCGGCGAACTCGCCGGCGAGGTGACGACGCTGACGCGCGACAAGCTGACCCCGCTGGTCGAACGTCTCGGTCAGCGACTGGATTCGATCGGTGGCAAGTTCGAGGAGGGCACGCCGCTGCTGATCGACAAGGCGGTGGAACTGGTCGACCAGCTCAACGCCAGCGCCAGTTCGCTGAACAAGATCCTGAGTCCGGCGAACCAGGGCCATATCGACACCTTGCTGGCCGAGTCCAGTGCATCGGCGGGCAATGTGCGCACGCTGACCGCCGACCTGATCGAAACCCGCAAACAGCTCGATTCGATCCTTTCCGAGCTGGATGCCACGGTCAAGGAGAGCCGCCCGGAAATCCAGGAGGCGATGGCCGATCTGCGCTTCACGCTGGACGCGATGGCGCAGCGCATCGACTCCATCACCTACAATCTGGAATCCGCCAGCCGGCATTTCGACGAATTCAGTCGGCAGATCCGCAAAGAGCCGAATCGGCTGATTTTTTCGCCCAAAGCCGACAACCTGCCGGGTGACAAATGACCATGCACAAGCGCTGTAGAACGGGTCTGGCCATGGCCATCGCACTTGGCGCCCTGGTCGCCTGCAGTACGCCCGAAGCGATTCCCGACTTCCGCTATTACCGCCTGGCGCCGGCAGCACAGATCGCGGCACTTCCGGCGCCGCTGCTCGACCGGCCACTGGTCGTCGCCGGCTTCCGTGCCGACGGCGTGCATGGCGAGCGGCCAATCCTCTATGCCACCGACAGCGACAGCATCAAGGTCACCCAGTACCACTACCAGTTGTGGAACGATCCGCCGCCGGTACTGGTGCAGCGCCGCTTGCAGGAACTGCTGGATGGCGCAAACGTTTCCGCTTACGTGACCGACCGTTTGTCGTCGCGACAACCGAGCTACCGGCTGAGTGGCGTCATCTATCGTTTCGAGCGCGTGCTGGTGGGTGGCCAGCCGACCGAGGTGGTTTTCGCTGTGCGTCTGCGGCTGCAGGGCGATTCGAAAGAGCGACCGCTGGTCGAAAGCGACGAACTGGTGCGCGTACCGGTGGCCGGATCACGCGTCGAAGACGGCGCCATCGCCCTGTCGAGCGCTATCGACGAGGTCGCCAGGCGACTGATCGACGCATTGCAGAAGCGCCAGGCGCCTTAGGGCGTCATCGAGATGGCCATGCTCGATCAGTTCGCGCTGCGCCCACTGACGCCCAGCCAGTCGCGCGCGTTGCTGTTGATGGAAGTGGATGTTTACCAGCGCCGCCAGTTGCCGCGTTCGCCGGCGGCCGCGGTGGGGCCGAGTGCCGGGCTTCCGTTCGCCGGCTGGTCCGAGGTCGATTGCGCCTTGCCGCTGGCGCGCGCCGTGGCGCGTGCTGGCGGTCTGGTCGATGCTGCGGCCTGGAGCGCAGCCTGGTTGCAGGCTGGATTGCCGCTGCCTGATCTCGCCGACCTGCGCGCCAGGCCCGCGGCCAAACGCGCTCTCTGGTTGCAGATGCGGTCGCGACGGTGAACGCAGTCGTCAAGCCGTTGGTGCCGCATGTGCGGCCATTGCGGGTCGAGGACCTCGGCGAGGTTCTGGCGATCGAGGTGCTCGCCTACGAGTTTCCCTGGACAGACGGCGTGTTTCGCGACTGTCTCAAGGCCGGTTACAGCGTCTGGGTGCTCGAGTCGGCGGCCGGCATCCTGGGTTACGGCGTGCTCTCTGCAGCCGCACGGGAAGCGCATATCCTCAACCTGTGCGTGGCGCCGGAGCACCAAGGCCATGGTTATGGCCGACGCTTGCTGGATCGCCTGGTCGACCTGGCGCGCTGGCACCAGGTCGAGCGCATTTTTCTCGAAGTGCGGCCATCCAATCACGCGGCCATCGCGCTGTACCATCGCTCGGGCTTCTGCGAGATCGGCAATCGTCCGAACTACTATCCGGCCAAGGGCGGGCGTCGCGAAGACGCAGTGGTGATGGCGCGCGAGTTGTTCAGCGATTGACGGGTCGATTGTCTTGAACGGCGGCGGATTCGCCTGCGGCGGATCCGCCCTACGGCTGCTGACCGAAAATCTCGTCAATTTGCGCGCGTGCAGAGTTGCCTGAGAGTTGCAGCATCCCTGATCGCCCCGTGCCCCGCGCCCGGTTACTGCGCCGGCGCGCTCAACAATTGGTAGGGCACGTTGTTGCGCGTGAAGCGACCGCCCTCGGGGCCAGCGTAGGTGAGGTCGAAGGTCAGCCGATTGCTGCCGGCCTGTCCCTGGATCGGTTGCGCCAGCGCAGGTGTCATCGTGCCGATCTGGACATCGCTGATGGCTGTCGGGCAGGAGCGGCAGTAGCCGCGACGTTCGAACACCGGCAAGGGTTGGCCCGGCTGATAGTCGCTGGTGTTGACGAAGGCCCAGCGACCGGCCCCGCTGCTGTCCGGGTAGTACAGCGTGGAGAACAGCAGTCGCTGGCTTGCGCCGACCGCCAGCGTGGCGACGCTCGAGCCCCAGCCGCTGTCGCTTTCTCCGGCGAACCAGGTGCCGGTGAGATCGGTCTCCGGGCGCGCCGCCGAAGGCACCAGTTCTTCCATGCACCAGGCATCGGAGGCTCCGCCGAGGGTGAATCGCATCACGCCGAGCAGGCCGGCGTCGGCGCGCGGCGTGCCGTCGTTGCAGGCGGGTGAGGTACTCGCCTGGTTGAAGTCGAGGACCACCTGCCCACTCTCGCCAGGTATCGCCTGGGACGTGCTGGGCCCGAGGTAGCGATATCGCACCAGACCGTTGCCGGCGGCATCCAGGGATGCGGAGAAGACACCGTCGATCAGCGGGCCGATCGCGATGTACCACTCCGGGCGGCCATTCGCATCGTAGGTGTAGAAGATCAGCGAATAGATGTCGAAGCCGGCGGCATCGGTGTAGTTGCGCTGGAAATCGACGCCGTGGGCATCGCGATCGCGGTCGTACCAGAGCCCGGCGTAGGGCGCCGGGGCGGTCGGGAAGGTGCTCGGCTGCGGATCCCAGCCAACCGCGTAGAGCATCGGCACCGCGACTCCCAACTGGCGGATGCCGCGGTTGCCCAGGGTCGGCGTCATGATTTCGTTGCTGTAGAAAGAATCCAGGTGCGACAGGCTCGATCCAGGCTGGATCGGGTTCGGCGCATACAGCAACACGCCCGGAAAGCCGATCACCGGAAGGCCCGGATGATTGGCGGCGCGCTCGTCGATCCAGCTGAGTCCGACCAGCGAAGTCATCACTTCGGCGCGACCGGCATCGCTGAGGCGAACGAACGACGGGTTCGGGAAGACCCGGTTGTCGACGATCTGGCGCGAGAAAATGTCGTCGCGACCGAGCGGTTTGGCGCCGACCGGCGCCGACAGTCGCGTCAGACTGACAAAACCGAGACCGTGCCCCAGTTCGTGCACGCTGACACCGACAAAGTCGAGAGTTCCGGCAGGCGCCGTGTTGTAGCCGAGGTAAAAGCGCGCGCCACCGAGCACGCCGGACTCGCCGATGCGGCGGTTGTAGATGATCGTCATGTCGGTCGAGTTGGCGCAGTCGCCGCCGCGCAGGCTGCAGGCGCGCGTGCCGCCCAGCCGTGCCGCCGGCGCCGCGGCATAGAACGCATACTTTTGCGGCAGGAATGCGGACGGTCGATAGCTGCTGCCGTCGCTGAACACCAGGCTGCGGTCGTCGATCACGAAGTCATCCGGAGACGCGGCCGCCAGCGTTGCGCCACCGCTGGTGCCGACGTTCAGGTCAGACCAGCAGGCGCGCACGGTAATCGGTGTTTCGCTGTCGAGCCCGGCGCTCAGTTGACGCAACGATTCGAGCATCGCATTGCGGCGTTGCTGGCCGAGTGTGGTACCAGGGTTCCCACCCACCGGACTGGCGCTGGTGGCGTCGTTCCAGGGTGCCACGTCGCAGTTGGCGGAAGGCAGGTCAAAACGCACGTCGAATTGCACCGGCTGCGGCGCTGCGCTGCTCACTTCAACCTTGATGCGCGCATTCGCGCTGATGGTCGCAAAGTTGAGCACCGAGAGGTACCAGCGGCCTTCGCGCACCGGTCGGTAGTTGCTGCGCCCAAGTGCGATCGTCTCCTCATCGCCGCCACTGACGGCAAAGTACTGCGCCTGCTCCTGCAGCGATTCGAAGGTCATCGGGCGGCCAAACGCGGTCTGGCTGGAGAACGCGTTGCCGAAGCGCAGGAACAGGTCGAGGTCTACATTCGGCGTGTCGCTTTCCAACTCGACCTTGATCGACGTCGCGCCGGCCGGGACATCGAAGTGCAGCGCCGTGGTGTAGGCCGATGGCGGCAACGAGAATGCGGTCGACTGGCCGGGAACCAGTCCCACCGACTGCGCCAGCAGCGAGGTCGACGCCAGGCAAAGACAGACGGCAGTGCATAGTCTGCGCATGGCCTACTTCTCCTCGCTCGCGCTGCGCGCGGTGAAACGAAAATCCAGCGTGTCGCCTGCGTTGGCGCAGTTGTAATGCACGCGGCCATTGGCGTCGATGCGGGCGCTCAGCGCATGCGCGGCGCGCTGCGTCAGGTCGGGAGTCGCGCGCGGCGCTTTCGCTGCGACGTTGCTGGCCAGCGCATGCGCCGGAATCTCGATCATCACCGGTTCGGGCGCAGCTGCGGCCGCGCCGAGCCAGGTCAACAGCAACAAACTGTGCATCGGTTCACTCCGAAGTGGCAGGTTCGCGCCAGCTTATCGCGCAGACCCGCAGAAAGATGTAAACGGCAAGACAACGGTCAGGGCATCAGCCAGCCGAGGATGTAGACACCGAGCATGGTGAATGCAAGGCCTACCTTGGCCAGCGTGCCGATCACGAAACCGAGCCAGGCGCCGACGCCAGCACGCGCAGCCTGCTGCAGTCCGCGTCCTGCGATCAACTCGCCGACCAGCGCACCTGCGAACGGGCCGAACAATAGCCCGAGCAAACCGAACAGCAAGCCCACCACGGTGCCGATTGCGGCACCCACGACGGCCATGCCGCTGGCGCCGACGCGTCGGGTGCCGAGCGCGGACGCCACCAGGTCGACCGCCATCGCCAGCAGTGTGAGCACCCCGAGGATGCTCAGTGTCATCCAGCCCACCGTCTGGAAATCGCCAACCCACGCCGCCAGCAGCAGGCCGCAGAACACCACCGGCAATCCGGGAAGTGCCGGCAGGATAGAGCCGGCGATGCCGACGATCACCAGCAGCGCCGCGAGCAGGTAGAGCAGGGTGTCCAAGGCGTTCACCGCTGAAACCGGGCCGCCGATGCTGCGGTGCCGCATGCGATCTGTCGAGGGCTGGTAGTCATGGCGCGGCGACGATCGGCCTGGGGCTTGCGACTTGAGGTGCGGGCTTGCGGCATCTGGAGGGCCACGCGCCTGCGTGGCCGCTGTTGATCGTGCGCAGACGCAGTCTCAGGCACCCACAGGCAACAGCGGCGCCGCAGGCGCGGCGCCCTGCGGTAGCCACCCACAGCAACAACCACGGTCCCGCGCCCGCTATCATCGTCGGCCCGATTCCCGCCGCCGGAGCACCCCATGTCGCTGTCGCAGACGCCGCTCAATGCCAGCCATCGTGCGCTGGGTGCCAAGATGGTCGATTTCGGTGGCTGGGACATGCCGCTGCACTACGGGTCGCAGATCGACGAACACCACATCGTGCGCAACAGTGCCGGGATGTTCGACGTGTCGCACATGACCGTGGTCGATCTGCATGGCAGTCGCTGTCGCGAGTTCCTGCGCTATCTGGTGGCCAACAACGTCGACAAGCTCAAGGTGTCGGGCAAGGCCCTTTACACCTGCATGCTGAATCCGGCCGGCGGCGTCATCGACGACCTGATCGTCTATTACCTGCGCGAGGATTATTTTCGCCTGGTGGTCAACGCCGCAACGCGCGAGAAGGATCTGGCGTGGATTCGCGCGCAGGCACAGGCATTCGATGTGACGGTGCGCGAATGCAGCGAACTGGCCATGGTGGCGGTCCAGGGGCCCCAGGCGCGCGCCGCAGTGCTGTCGCTGTTGCCCGAGTCGGAGCGTATTGCTGCGGGCGCGATCGGCCGCTTTTCGGCCATCGAGGTCGACGGCCTGTTCGTCGCCCGCACCGGTTACACCGGCGAAGACGGCTTCGAAGTCATCGTTCCGGCAGATCGCGTGGTCGCCTTCTGGGACGCGTTGCTGGCTGCCGGAGTCAAGCCCTGCGGCCTGGGCGCGCGCGACACCTTGCGCCTGGAGGCCGGCATGAACCTCTACGGGCAGGACATGGACGAGCAGACCATCCCGCTGGAAGCGAACCTGGCGTGGACGATCGCCTTCGAGCCGATCGATCGCGATTTCATCGGCCGCTCGGTGCTCGATGCACGGCGCGCAGCAGGCGTTGAACGTGCCCTGGTAGGTCTGGTGATGGACGAAAAGGGCGTGCTGCGGCACGGCCAGCGTGTCGTCACTGCGGCCGGCGACGGCGAGATCCTGTCCGGTACCTTCTCGCCGACGCTGGGCAAGGCGATCGCGTTTGCCCGCGTGCCGGCGACAGCCAGCGACTCGGCACAGGTGGATATTCGCGGCAAGCTGGTGCCGGTGCGCATCGTCAAACCGGTGTTCGTGCGTGAAGGCAAGGCGGTGTGAGCAGCGGTGTTGGTTGTCGGTTGCAGGTTGTTGGCAGCAAAGGCGGCGAATGCCAACAACGGGAGCGAGTCAAACTGATGTAGTCAGCTTGTCTCGCCACACCGTTCGTCCTGAGCGTTTCCCCCGAGCTGTCACGGGGGAAACAGTCGAAGGACGCGGATTTGCCAGGTACATTGCGCATGAAGTCTTTTGTTGCTGCGTCCTTCGACTATTTCCCACTCGCAGGCTCGTGGGAAACGCTCAGGATGAACGGCGTCTGGGGCGTGTCGATACGCATGCTCTGGGCCCTCAAGCCGCATCAGTTTGACTCTCACCCGCCAACAACCAACAACCAACAACCAACAACCAACAACCAACAACCAACAACCAACAACTGCCTTTTGATATTCTGCCGAGCTTCCTCCCCACACGCCAAGACTGCCATGAGTGAGATTCCCGGTGACCTCAAGTTCCTGAAGTCTCACGAGTGGGCGCGCAAGGAAGCCGATGGCACGATCACCGTGGGCATCTCCGATCACGCGCAGGGTCTGCTCGGCGATCTGGTGTACGTCGAGCTGCCGAGCGTCGGCGATCAGGTCGAAGCCGGCACCGGTTGTGCCGTGGTCGAGTCGGTAAAGGCCGCATCGGATGTTTACAGCCCGGTCAGCGGCTCGGTGTTGCGGGTCAACCAGGCGCTCTCGGACAAGCCGGAAACCGTCAACGAGGATGCCTATGGCGAGGGCTGGATTTTCGTGGTCAAGCCGGATGATGTGGCCCAGTACGACGAATTGCTGGATCCGGACGCCTATCAGGAACTGGTCGACCAGGCCTGAACGGACTTGAGTCCGGTGATGGGCGGCAGATCTGCGGGATGCTTCCGCGTGGCGCTGCTGCCTCAGAACGATTAACATTCCGCGCCTTGTCGAGTGGGTGCCCGTTTCGGGGAGAGTTTACTGATGCGTCATTTGATCGAGGTTTTTCTTGCGATCGTCGCCACGATCGTGGTCCTGCTGTTGATCGGGCTGTTCCTGCCCGGCGGTGGCCATGGTCACGTGGAGCGCTCGATCATCATTGAGCGGCCGCCCAGCCATGTGTTCGATGTGCTGAACAGCTTCAAGCGCTTCAATGAGTGGTCGCCGTGGGCGAAAAAGGACCTGGCGGCGAGCTACACCTTCGAGGGTCCTGAAGCCGGGCAGGGCGCGCTGATGGCCTGGTCGGGCAATGAAGCCGTCGGCGCCGGGCGCTTCGAGATCATCGAAAGCACGCCGACGTCGCTGGTGAAGATGGTGCAGCGGGTGACCAATGGGCGCACCGGCACGGTTACCTTTGACATCGGCACCACGGATCTCGGCGTCAAGGTAATCTGGAAGTACGACGTCGAACTCGGCGGCAATCCGATCGAGCGCATCAAGGGCAAGTATCTCGATTCGTCGATCGGTGGCGATTACCAGTATGGTCTGATGCGCCTGAAGGCGCTGATCGAATCCAGCGCCTATGCGCGCGATTACAGCGACATCACGATTACTCCGCTCGACCTGGTGTCCGCGCCGGCACTCAAGCATGCTGGACTGGTGGAGGTCTACAGCTCCACGGACTTCCCGGATCTCAACGCCGGCGTTGCCGACAGCATGGGCAAGCTGCAGGCCTTCGTCGACCGCAACAAGCTGCTGGTCACGGGACCGGCGCAAATCCATGTGACCCTGCGGGAACGCTATCGCCTGGGTTACTTCGTGGTGCTGCCGGTCGACCGCAACGACGTCCCGATGCGCGACGAGATCGAAGCCGCCGAGACGCTGGGCGGACAGGTGTTGGTCGCCGAACACGTCGGCGAGCGCCGCAAGAGCAATGTCACCTTCGAGAAGCTGCAGGCTTATGCCAGCATCAACGGAATGGTTTTCGATCCGACCGCCAAGGCCGTGGAAGAGTTCCTGCCGGATCGCGAAGCGCCGAAAGCGCCGGGTGAGGAAGTCGCTTTGCCGACCGACGCCGCTGTTGCCGATGCCAGCGTTGCTGCAACCGATGCCGCTATGGTCGACGGTGAAAGCGAGGCAGAGGAAGCGGTGATGGTTGAGGTCACCCGCGTGTTCCTGCGCTTGGGTCCGCCAGCCGCGCCGGTCGACCCGCTTGCGCTGCCTGCCGACGGCACTGTGCCGGCGGAGACCGCGGTACCGGAGCCTGCCGGCGGCTGACGCAACCGCGCAGCGTGCTGGTTGCAATTTGACGCCCGGCAGTGATGCCGGGCGTTCTGCATTCAAGGGGATGAATACGATGACTGCGACCGACTTCGCCGTCCCCACGCTGGACGACATCTGGCACGCCGCCGAGCGCATTGCGCCTTACGCGGCGCGCACGCCGGTGCTGCGTAGCCGCAGCATCGATGGCGCGTCGGGTGCCGAGTTGCACTTCAAGTGCGAGAACTTCCAGCGCATCGGCGCCTTCAAGTTCCGCGGTGCCTGCAATGCGGTGTTTGCGCTGGACGACGTCAGCGCCGCGCACGGCGTGGCCACGCATTCCTCCGGCAACCATGCCGCCGCACTGGCGCTGGCGGCGCAGTTGCGCGGCATCCGTGCGCACGTGGTGATGCCCGAGAACACTGTGCGCGTGAAAGTGGAATCGGTGCGGCGGCTGGGCGCCGAGATCGTTTTCTGCGCGCCAAGCAACGCGGCGCGCGTGGCAACGCTGGCGGGCGTGGTCGCCGCCACCGGCGCCATCGAGATTCACCCCTACGCCAATCCGCAGGTGATCGCCGGGCAGGGCACGGCGACGCTCGAACTGATCCGTGAGGTTGGTCGCATGGACGCCGTGATCGCACCGATCAGCGGCGGTGGTCTGATGGCGGGCACCGCGATCGCGGCGCGTGGACTATGCCCCCCGGTCGAGGTCTTCGGCGCCGAACCGGCGGGAGCGGACGACGCCGCGCGCAGTTTCGCGTCTGGTGCGCTGCAGGCCAACGCGAGCACCGACACTGTTTGCGACGGCCTGCGCGCCGACCTGGGTGCGCCGAATTTCGCCATCCTTCAAGCTGCCGCCACGCGCATCCTGACCGTGACCGACGCCGAGACTCTGAGCGCGATGCGCATGATCTACGAGCGTCTGAAGATTGTCATCGAACCGAGTTGCGCGACGCCGCTGGCAGCCATCCTCAAGTTCCCGCAGCAGTTCGCCGGCAGGCGTGTCGGCGTGATCCTGTCCGGCGGCAATGTCGATCTGGACCAGCTGAGCTTCTCGACCTGACCCAAAGGCGGCATCTGATTAGTTCGAATCCTCACTTGGGTATCCTGTCGGAATGCCCGACGATGGACTTGAGCGAGCCGGGATTGGTTCCATGGTTCCGCATCGCGGCGTGCAACCGTTCGCCGCAGCAGCGTATCCATCGCGGCAACTGCAAAGGAACCACCCATGTTGAAAACACTCGCCGCGTTATTGCTCGCCGCCTGTGCCACTGCCGCCCACGCGCAGTCCAGTGCCTTCCGTTACCAACCCGAGCGCGCGCCGGCGCCGGGCACCGTGTGGCATTACACCAAGTCCAACATCGACGGCTCGGCGCCCTGGCATCTGGATCTGTACGTGGCGTCGCCGACGCGCATCGACGTGCTCAAGTGGGTCGAAGGCGCCAGCGACTTTGTCGAAGTCAGCGCCGACATCGATCTCGCCCGCGGCATGCCGGTCAACCTGCAGCAGTGGAACACCACCGCCAGCGCGCGCGAACCGCGCCTGTGGGGCACCACCAATGGCGACAAGCTGAGCATAACCCTCGCCGGTGGGCCGAGCTTCGAACTGGACAGCGGTGGCCAGCCACTTCATCTGTGGGGCTTCGACCTGATGGGGCTGGCCTTTGTGTTGCCGCATCTGGTGAATCCCGACCAGGCCTTCGAGATCAATATCGTCGATCCCAACCGTCCCGGTACCGAAGGCCGCCCGTTTGCACAGGGAATTGCTCGCTTTCAGCCGGCCGGCATGGAGAAAATCAATCGCATTGCCGCGCGCAAGTACCAGATCAGCGGTCCCGTTTTTGGCGATGCCATCGGCTGGCTCTGGGCGGACCAGAGCAGCGGTCGCCTGTTGCGCGTCGAGCACCCAGTGCCGACCAGCACCGACTGGAGCGACTGGAAGCTCGACGCCGTCAGTGTCGAGCAGTTCGACGGCATCCGCTGGGAGCAGTTCAAGTTCGGCCTGGCGCAGCAGATCCGCGGCAAGGCGAGTGCCGGGGTGCTCGCTCGCGACATGTATGCGCTGTATGAGACCAAGGGCATCGACGAACTGCTGGCAGGCATTCCCGACTGGCGCTCGGCGAGCCTCAAGACGCTGGAAAACGAACTCAACAAGGTCGGCTATGCACTGCTGAATGCCGAAAAGGCGGCTGACGCAGTGCGCGTGTTCCGCCGCATCGCCGAGGATTTTCCCGATTCGGCGAACGCCTGGGACAGTCTTGCCGAAGGCCAGCTCGCGGCCGGCGACAAGGCCGGTGCACGCAAGAGTTATCAACGCGTGCTGCAACTGCTGCCGGACGACGAGCACGCCAGGGCGCAGTTGCAGGCGTTGTAGGCTTCACTGTCGCGGCGCCTCGACGAGCGAGGCGCGATGCTCTGTGCCACCAGTGGCAGCGGGCTCCGCCCGCGGTCTGCCCAGTGAGCGCAGTTGCCGGTATCTGGCCGTTCACCGGACCACGCGCTGGCGAGCCGCACCGCGACCGGCCCGGCGAATTGTGCCCGAAAGCTACCAGCGGGTGCCCGAGTGCGAAACACGCGTGAAATTTGGTCAATTCACCGGGCCGCGTCACGAAAATGCGCGCTTTGACCCGCGCGCATCGTACATTCGCCACCGCAGCAATCTCAGACCCATTTCGTGCGCTTGCCGCCGGCATCATCGTGCCCGCGGCAGGGACGAGGGTGTGCGAATTGTGCGTTTGGTGTGATGTTTTGTAACGACGCGGCGGATGTTGGTCGCTACTTGAAGTGAATTCACAAGAGATGTCTATAACTGCATGAAATAACGGTATCTTTGCCAGAGCCTGCAACCCGCGAGGTGTTGCGTGGGCAAAATCACCGTAGAGCGTGCGGCAACAAATCAGGGGACAGGGGCTACATGAACACGACGACGCACGCTTTCTTCGGCCAGATCGGTCGTGCAGCGCGGCAGCAATTCGCGCGCACGGCACTCGCAGCGACGCTGCTGCTCAGCGCCATCGGCGTCGTGCAGAACGCCTGGGCCGAAGGCAGCCGCAGCATGTTCCCAAACGGCATCGCCGGTGCTCGCGCCCCGATGGATCTGACCAACAACGCGCTCTACGCTGGCGTCGCCAATAACCGTCAGTTCATTTACGTTTATGCGCAAGCCAACGAGTACATCCTGACCGGCTCGAGCAATCGCAACAACGGTGGCAATGTCTTCATCTACAACCCGCAGCCGTTTGGCCCACGCGGCAACGAGACCATCCCGGGAAGCGCCGACTACACTTGCTCGACGTCGAACACGCCCCCTGCCAGCTACGGTGGTGCCGGCCGTGGTGTAGTGACGACGCGCGTGGCCGAACTCGCCGGTCCGAACAGTGCCGACAACTCGGTCACGGTGACCAATGGCTGGAGTCCCTGCGCGTACCGTGCACCGACCACCGGCATTTATGGCGTACGCTTCTCTGGTGCCACTAGCGGCACAAGCGGCTTGACCGGAACTCTGGCCAGCGCCAATCCGCAGATCCTTTCCGCCCAAGTTGCAGCGTGGGAAGTGGTCGTGCGAGCCACGGCTACTTCCACTACCGACCTGAATGGCCGTGTGTTCACCTATGCCTGGATCGGTCGCACTGGCAGCAACGGCGTCAACGGTCGCCTCAGGCACCCGCTGTACTACGTGACCGAAGACGGTTACCGGTATCGACAGACTGCCAACGACCTTGATCCGTTTGCCTACGCGTTGTTCGGCAATCGCGCCGGCTTCCTCGATACCGGAAATCCGCTCTACAAGTCGACGCGCGGTACCAATCAGACCGTGTCCGCCTATGCGCCAGCCGGCACCGGCATCTCTGCGCAGGCGCCGCAGTACCCGATGTTCTTCTCGGATGTCTCCGATACCGGCCCCAACGATGCGGAAGTTGAACGGGTACTGACCGCCCTTGGCATACCGCACGTCCCACCCGTGCCGCAGCTGAACGCAGTCAGTTTCACCGGAACTATCGGCGGCGCGACGACTGCGTTTGGAGGTGGCGGCATCTTCCAGTTCTCCACGGTGAATACGCTCAGCTTCCAGATTGTCATCAGTCGCGATGGCGTCGACTTCGATCCCGCAAACCCTTTGAATCGAGTGCTTTCGGGCACTGCGTTGACCGGTACCCACAGCGTCTTCTGGGACGGTCGCGACAACGCGGGCAACTTCTTCCCGCTCGGCACCGGCTATCCGTTCCGCATCGATGGCCGCAACGGCGAAGTCCACTTCCCGATCATCGATACCGAGGGCATGGCATTTGGTGGCCCGACCGTGCAGAAGCTCAACGGATCGCAGGACGCCACGATCTATTACGACGATCGCGGTTACCGCACGCGCAATGGAACGCTGGTCGGTGTACTGAATGGCCACATTTGCGGGGCCGGAAGCTTGCAGGTGCAGCCTACTGCGACCCATTCGCTGGTCGGTGTGGATTCCAGCGACAGCAATCTCAACGGAGCCGGGCTGTTTTATCGCCGCTATCCGCAGGCGTCCACCGACAACAACGTGGATTGCACCAACCTCGCCACCGAGCACTTCGGCACCGCCAAGGGCCTCGACTCCTGGGCACTGGAGCGCACGCCGATCATCAGTCAGACGCTGGATATCGTGCCGCCGATCGTTGGCGCCGATCCCGGGACCATCGTCACCGTACAGCCCAGCGCGTTCCCCGGGGAGACGGTTTTCGGCACGCTGGTGTTCTACAACAACGGCGATACCGCAGCGACCGGAACCACCTATACCGCAGTCATCGGCACGCCAGGCAGTTGCCCGGCCGCGTTGACCGCGGCGAACTTCACCTTGCTGCCGGCCGGCGTCACTTTCGGCAGCTACAACACCAGCACCTGCGCCGTGACCTTCGCGGGTTTGCCGGCCAGCCTGCCCGCTTCGAGCGTCGGCGGACAACTGATCTTCAATTTCAACTACATCGCACCGGGCGTCGGTACGCAGACGGTCAACACGACCATCGCCGCCACCAATGAAGTGCTCGGCGCCGTCGCGCCGAACAGCGCATCGGGCAGCACGGTAATCGTGCTTTCCGATGTTGCCGCCGCCGTCAGCGTGCCGCCGGTAGCCGCGCCCGGTGCGCAAGTCGCAGGCTCCATCCAGTTCAGCAATCTGGCATCAGCGACGACCACGGCTTCGGTGCTGGTCTACACCACCACCATTGGCACTGCAGGCAGTTGCCCGGCCGGCGTGGACTTCCCGTCGATTGCGCCGGTGACTTTCATCTACAACGCGACGACGTGCCAAGTCAGCTTCACCGGGCTGCCGGACAGCATGGCGCCCGGAACGCTGGTCAACCTCGGCTTCGTTTACACCGCGCCGCTGACAGGTACCGTCCCGGTCACTGCGCAGATCAGCACGAGCACGCCGGAAACCACCGCCGCCAACAACATCGCCAATGGCAGCACCGCGGTGCAGAACGCTTTTGGTTGTGGCTCCGACTTCTACCAGACCCGCCAAGGTACCGGTGGCGCGGTGCCCGGGACCTCACTGCTGCAGTTCCCGCCGGCGGTCCTGCTCGCCGGCGGCACCGCCACCAACGTATATGGCGCAGTCAATCCGATCAGCGTCAACGCCATCGCGCTGCGCTCGCAGGACGGCTTCCTCTATGGCCTGCGCACCGATGCCGGCCCGGCACGCCTGGTCATGCTGTCGACCACCGGCATCACCAATGTCGGCACCATCGTGACCCAGGGCGCGCAGACGCCCGCGCTGCCCGGCGCGTTCACGCCCACCGGCGCGGCGTTCGACACGCTCGGTCGTTACTATTTTGCCGGCCAGAGCGGTGCCAACCTCGGGCCGTCGGCGATCTATCGCGTGGACGACCTGACCACCGACGTCGATCTCGGCACTCCCGGCGTACAGCTCGGTGTCGCTGAGGTGTATGCGCTCAGCGCGACCACCGTCAATGTAGGCGATATCTCGTTCGGGCCCGATGGCAACCTCTATGGCGCCACCGGAACCACGCTGGTCCAGTTCCTGCTCTCGCCGAATACCGCGACGGTCACCACGCGCGTCATCGCCGACGTGACGGGTATCGGTTCCGCGTTCTTCAACAGCGCGGGCGCGTTCTTCGTCTACGCCAACGGCACCTCGGAATTGCGCGAGGTCCGCTTTGGATTCGGCGCCACCTTCGGCAGCGCGCCGGTCTCGGTCCAGTCGCCGGTCGTCATCAATGCAGCAGCGCCGCTGCCTACCAACAGTTCCTCCTCCGATGGCGCCAGCTGTGTCGTCTTCGATCCGTCGGACGCCACGGTCGCAGTGAGCCTGCCGGCTGTGGTCGCTCCGGGTTCGACCGTCAATGGCAGCGTCACCTGCACCAACGCCGGACCCTCTGCTGCCACCTCGATGACCTGCTCGGCAACCACCAGCACGCCGGGCGCAACGCTGGTGCTGGGCACCTGCACCCCGCCGGTTCCGGCAACCGTGGCTGCGACAGCGGGCAACAACACGATCGTCTGCGACTTCACGCTGACGGTTCCGGGAATTCCGGGCGGAACCAACACCACGGAGATACTGGTTGCCGTTCAGGGCACCACCAGTTCCACCAATGAAACCAACCTGGCCAACAACACGGCCAATGCCAGCACGCCGATCATCGATGCGCTGAACGACAGCACCAGCGCGCCATTGGGTGCGACCGGTCAGACTTTCAATGTAGCCGGCAACGACGAGTTCCCGCCGGGCAGCACGTTCACCATTCAGCCGGGCAGCACCTGCGGCAACCCGAGCGTGAGCCTTGCCGGCGTCGCCACCTTTGACGTGGTCCCGAGCCCGTGCACGGTGAACTACCAAGTATGCGCACCGGCGCCCAACACGACCGTGTGCGATACGGCAGTGTTGACGGTGACCGGCACCACGACCGACATGCAAGCGGTGCTCGGCGCGATCCCGGACGATGTCAGCCCGGGGCAGGTGTTGACGGGTCTGACGCTGACCTGCACCAACATCGGCGCCAACCCAGCGGTCAATGCGACCTGCTTGCCGGCCGTTGATCAGGGCACGATCAGCAACCTGGTGTGCAATCCGCCAACGCCAGTGGCCAGCCTGCCGAGCGCAGCGCCGAACGACGCGATCGTGTGTACCTACGACTACACCGCGCCAGGAATAGCGGGTGGCAGCAACACCGGTCCGACCACGGTGAACTTCACAGGCAGCACCGGCGCGACCAACGACAGCAATGCCGCCAACAACAACGACACCGATATTGCGGCGATCATCGATGCGCTGGATGACGCGACCAGCCTGCCGAGCGGCGCGACCGGCCAGACCTTCAGTGTGGCCGGCAACGACGAGTTCCCGCCGGGCAGCACGTTCACCATCCAGCCGGGCAGCACCTGCGCCAACCCGAGCGTGAGCCTTGCCGGTGTCGCGACTTTCGACGTGGTGCCGAGCCCGTGCACGGTGAACTACCAGGTGTGCGCACCGGCGCCGAACACCACCGTGTGCGACACGGCGGCATTGACGGTAACCGGCACGACCACCGACATGGAAGCGGTGCTGGGCGCGATTCCGGCCGATGTCAGTCCGGGCCAGTCGTTGACCGGCCTGACGTTGACCTGTACCAACATTGGCCTCAACGCCGCAATCGACGCGACCTGCGTCCCGACTGTCGATATCGGGTCCATCAGCAACCTCGTGTGCGTGCCGGTTGCGCCGGTTGCCAGCCTGAGCAACGTCGCACCGAACAACGTGATCGCGTGCACCTACGACTATCTGGCCCCAGGGCTGGCGGGCGGCAGCGACACGAGCCCGACCACGGTGAACTTCACCGGCACCACCGGTGCGACCAACGACAACAATCCTGCAAACGATGTCGACACGGATCTGGCGACGATCATCGACGCACTCGATGACACGACCAGCCTGCCGGGCGGCGCGACCGGTCAGACCTTCAATGTGGCCGGCAACGACGAGTTCCCGCCGGGCAGCACGTTCACCATCCAGCCGGGC
>CALEZI010000041.1 GCA_937928755.1 uncultured Rhodanobacteraceae bacterium
TCGAATGGGAGAGCAATTTTGTCGGCGGCCCCAACCCAAGGCATAGGGTCTACGTTCAAAAAAGAAAATATCGCTGCGCCATCGGCAACTCGGTCGCCGGCTCGCACCACAGCGGCCCGCCGTCGGCATGCACCACGTAGGTCTGCGGATCGACGCGGATGTCCGGCATTGCCGCGTTGTGGATCATGTCGGCCTTGCCGATGCGGCGACAGTTGCGCACGGCGACCAGCGGCTTCTGCAGACCCAACCTTGCGCCGATGCCGGCGTCGAGCGCGGCCTGTGAGACGAAGGTCAGCGAGCTTTGCGTCAGATTGCGGCCGAATGCCGCAAACATCGGCCGGTAGTGCACCGGCTGCGGCGTCGGAATGGAGGCGTTGGGATCGCCCATCGGTGCCGCGGCGATGCTGCCGCCCTTCAGGATCAGGCTCGGCTTGACGCCGAAGAAGGCCGGGCGCCACAGCACCAGGTCGGCCCATTTGCCGACCTCGACGGAACCGATCTCATGGCTGATGCCATGCGCGATGGCCGGGTTGATCGTGACCTTGGCGATGTAGCGCTTGACGCGGAAGTTGTCGTGGCGCGCCGGATCGCCGGCCAGGCTGCCGCGCTGGACCTTCATCTTGTGCGCGGTCTGGAAGGTGCGCAGGATCACCTCGCCGACGCGGCCCATCGCCTGGCTGTCCGAGGAGATCATCGAGAACGCGCCGAGGTCGTGCAGGATGTCCTCGGCGGCGATGGTTTCGCGCCGGATTCGGCTCTCGGCGAAGGCGACATCCTCGGCGATCGCCGACGACAGGTGATGGCAGACCATCAGCATGTCGAGGTGTTCGTCGATCGTGTTGACGGTGAACGGCCGCGTCGGGTTGGTCGACGACGGCAACACATTGGGCAGCATCGCCGCCTTGATGATGTCTGGCGCATGTCCGCCACCGGCACCCTCGGTGTGATAGGTGTGGATGGTGCGGCCCTTGAGCGCCGCCAGCGTCGTTTCGACGAAGCCGGACTCGTTCAGCGTATCGGTGTGGATCGCCACCTGGGTATCGGTGTCCTCGGCAACGCCGAGTGCGCAATCGATCGCCGCCGGCGTGGTGCCCCAGTCCTCGTGCAGCTTGAGGCCGATCGCGCCCGCATCGATCTGCTCGGTCAGCGCACCCGGCAGGCTGGCGTTGCCCTTGCCAAGGAAACCGAGATTCATCGGAAATGCCTCGGCGGCTTCCAGCATGCGCTGCAGATGCCATGGGCCCGGCGTGCAGGTGGTGGCGTTGGTGCCCGCCGCTGGTCCCGTGCCGCCGCCGAGCATCGTGGTGACGCCCGACATCAGCGCCTCCTCGAACTGCTGCGGGCAGATGAAGTGGATATGCGAGTCGATGGCGCCCGCCGTCAGGATCAAACCTTCGCCGGCAATGATTTCGGTGCCCGGCCCAATGACGATGCTGACGCCGGGCTGGATGTCCGGATTACCGGCCTTGCCGATGGCGCTGATGCGACCGCCCTTCAAGCCCACATCGGCCTTGACGATGCCCCAGTGGTCGACGATCAGCGCGTTGGTGATCACCGTGTCGGCGCAATCGGCGCTCAGCCGCTGGCTCTGGCCCATGCCATCGCGGATGACCTTGCCGCCGCCGAACTTGACCTCTTCGCCATATACCGTGAAGTCGCGTTCGACTTCGATGACCAGCGCCGTATCGGCCAGCCGCACGCGGTCGCCGACCGTGGGGCCGTACATTTCGGCATAGGCCTGGCGGGAGATTTTCATCGCATCGCACCCAAGTTACGGAGTGCCGTTGACTGTATTTGGGGACGCGAAGGACGCAAAGGTTGCGCAAAGGACGCAAAGGAAAGCAAAGGCCAGTTCAGTGATCTGGGTTGACTGTAATTGCTCTCTTTGCGTCCTTTGCGCTCCTTTGCGTCCTTTGCGTCCCCAATCAGGGGTCCCCGCGAAGCGCCGAGACCGAGCTCGGCGCAGACCAATATTGGACAATGGCCAAATACACGGTGGGTACTCATGCCAGCGGACCCATCACCGCGCCGGCAAATCCATACACGCAACGGTCGCCGGCCAGCGCCACCAGTTCCACGGTGCGGTTCTGGCCGGGTTCGAAACGCACGGCGGTTCCGGCGGCGATGTTGAGCCGGTAGCCGCGCGTGGCGGCGCGGTCGAACTGCAGGGCGGTGTTGACCTCGTGGAAGTGATAGTGCGAGCCGATCTGGATCGGGCGGTCGCCGAGGTTGGCGACGTTGACCGACAGCGTCGCGCGCCCGACGTTGAGCTCGATTTCACCGTCGCAGATGTGGAGCTCGCCGGGAATCATTCGTGCTCGCCTGGCCGGTGTGTGCGGGTTCGCGTCGCAGAACCGCGTTGCCACAGCGCCAGCGCTGCCAGACTGAGCGCTGCGAACAGCGCCGCGACCACCCAGTGCTCGGGCTCGCCGGGTGCGTGATCGGGATGGGCGAGCAGCGCGGTCGGCGCGATGAGCAGCACGGCAGTTACGGTCAATCGAATCGGGTTCATGCAATCGGTCCGTGCACGGTGACGAGCTTGGTGCCGTCAGGAAAGGTGGCCTCGACCTGGATGTCGGGGATCATTTCGGCGATGCCGTCCATGACATCGTCGCGGCCGAGCAGGGTGGTGCCAAAATGCATCAGGTCGGCGACGCTGCGGCCGTCGCGCGCGCCCTCCATGATCGCGGCGCTGATGAACGCGATCGCTTCCGGATAGTTGAGCTTGAGTCCGCGCGCGCGGCGGCGTTCGGCCAGCAACGCGGCGGTGAACAGCAACAACTTGTCTTTCTCGCGGGGCGACAGTTCCATTCGCTCAGGTATCCCAGATGCGCGGTTTGACCGCTGGGCGGTCATTGACCAGTGGGCGCAGGCGCATCCACAGCGCCTCCAGCAGTGCGCGCACCGGTGCGCAGTCGGCGCCGAGCACGCGGATCATCAACAACTCGGTGGGTGCCGGCAGCCAGCTGATGCCGCACTCCACCGGGTACTGCGCCGCGCAATCGCGCAGCAGCGTCAGCAGATCGTCGCCAGCGTCGCGCAGGGCAGGGGCCGTCGCCCATGCAGTGGCCAGCACCGGATGGCCGGCAAGTCCCAGCGGCGAGGTTCGCAGCGGGTCGTCTGCCGCCAGGTCGACCTGCTCGCGCCAGCGCTCGCGACCGTCGCGATACATTTGCAGGCGCTGGCGAAAGCGGCCGCGCTGCCATGCTTCCGCTGCGGCGATACGCCCGAGCTGGACAATGTCCCAGCCGAACATGCGCGCGTGCGGGTGCAGATCCACCCGCAGTGACTGCTGCGCATCGGCGCGGTCGAACAGGATCGATTCCTGCGGCAACCATTCCAGGCAAGCATCCGCCGCCAACGTCAACCGGATCGTCTGAGTCGCGCTGCCGCGCTCGCCGTGGTACCACTTGGTCGCGCCGGGCGTGGTGGCGAGTACTTCGCTGCCGCTCGCCAGCGTCAGATCGATGACCAGTTGATCGCCTCCGGCCAGTCCACCCGGCGGATGCAGCATCAGCGTGTGCGCGACCCCTATACCTTCCGGATACAGCGATTTCTGCACCCGCAAGGGGCCCCGATGCAGGTTGCGCACCAAACGCGTGCAACCCTGGAAGTCTCTCGCGTAGCTGAGTGACAACTCAGCGCGCCACGCGGGCGGCCCGGCACACTGCATAGGCGCTGTTGCGCCACTGGGCGGCACTGGGTCGAGGCTTCTGGCGGTGTTTGTCGGCATACCCTGTCGACGCAATGACCGCGCCATGCATTTGAGTCTTTGCTCCAGAAGGGCCGGCTTGCCAGCCCTGTAGAGCCGAGCTTGCTCGGCTCGGGTCCGCGCAGAGGCAGCGGAGCAAGCTCCGCTCTACAAGAAGCGCAGAGGCAGCGGAGCAAGCTCCGCTCTACAAGAAGCGCAAAGGCAGCGGAGCAAGCTCCGCTCTACAAGGAGCGCAGAGGCTGCGGAGCAAGTTCCGCTCCACGGAGAGCAGTTCAGTATTGCAGCGGATGCCGCTCAATTGGTACCATATCGGTACTGTATTGACATGGCCCTCACGCTCATGTTCCGCCTGTCCAAGCTTGCCGATTACGCCACCGTGTTGATGGCCTGCCTGTCGCAGGACGAGGGCGGTCTTCTGAGCGCGCAGGCGCTGGCGGAGCGGACCCGGCTGGAGGCGCCCACCGTGTCCAAGTTGTTGAAGAAGCTGGCGCAGGCGGAGCTGGTGGTGTCGACGCGTGGCGCCACCGGTGGTTATCGCCTGGCGCGACCGGCGTCCTTGATCAGCATCGCCGACATCATCGCCGCGATCGAGGGACCGCTCGGCATGACCGAGTGCAGCATCCACACCGGCCTGTGCAATCGCGAAAACTTCTGCACCGTGTCCAGCAACCTGCGCAAGATCAGCGCCGCCGTCGAAAGCGCGCTGCGCGCCGTCACCCTGGCCGACATGGCCGCCCCGCCACGCCAATGGCAGCCGCGCGTCAGCGTCGAGCGGCTGGGCGCAGAAGTCTGAGTTCCCTGCCTGACCAGTTAATCCAAGAGCTAGGTCCGCAAAGGACGCAAAGGACGCAAAGAAGGCAAATGAGTAGCCGTAATGAAATGAGCTTTTCTTCGCGTCCTTTGCGTCCTTTGCGGACAAAAGAACCGTCTCATTCGAGCGCAAAGTTATGAGTAACATCGAAACCATCGAAGCCCCTGTGAGCCCCGGCATGGCCGCGGTGGATGAGGCTGTGCGCAAGTCGTATGAGCACGGCTTCATCACCGACATCGAAACCGAGGTGATGCCGCCGGGTCTGAGTGAAGACGTGGTGCGGCGGATTTCGGCGAAGAAGGAAGAGCCGGAGTGGATGACCGAGTGGCGCCTGGCCGCCTATCGCCACTGGCTGACGATGACGCCGCCGGAATGGGCGCGGCTGTCCATTGCGCCGATCGACTTCCAGGCGATCAGTTACTTCGCCGCGCCGAAGAAGAACCAGCCCAAATCGCTGGATGAGGTCGATCCGAAACTGCTGGCGACCTTCGACAAGCTGGGTGTGCCGCTGCACGAGCGCGCGCGGCTGGCCGGCGTGGCGGTCGATGCGGTGTTCGACTCGGTGTCGGTCGGCACGACGTTCAAGAAGGAGCTGAACGCGGCCGGCGTAATCTTCTGCTCGTTTTCCGAGGCAGTGCGCGAGCACCCGGAACTGGTGCGCCAGTACCTGGGTAGCGTGGTGCCGACCAGCGACAACTATTTCGCCGCACTGAATTCGGCGGTGTTCTCCGACGGCAGCTTCGTGTTCGTTCCGAAGGGCGTGCGTTGCCCGATGGAGCTCAGCACCTACTTCCGCATCAACGCGCGCGACACCGGTCAGTTCGAACGCACCCTGATCATCGTCGAGGAAGGCGCCGAGGTCAGTTACCTCGAGGGCTGCACCGCGCCGATGCGCGACGAGAACCAGTTGCACGCGGCGGTGGTCGAACTGGTCGCGCTGACCGACGGCAAGATCAAGTACTCGACCGTGCAGAACTGGTATCCCGGCGACGAGAACGGCGTCGGCGGTATCTACAACTTCGTGACCAAGCGTGGTGAGTGCCGCGGGGCGAAGTCGAAGATCAGCTGGACCCAGGTCGAGACCGGCTCGGCGATCACCTGGAAGTACCCGAGCTGCGTGCTGCGCGGCGACGATTCGGTCGGCGAGTTCTATTCGGTGGCGCTGACCAACCACCGACAGCAGGCCGACACCGGCACCAAGATGATCCACCTCGGCGCGCGCACCAAGAGCAAGATCATCAGCAAGGGCATCTCCGCCGGGCGCGGGCAGAACACCTATCGCGGCCTGGTCAAGGTCGAGAAGAACGCGATCGGCGCGCGCAACTTCACCCAGTGCGATTCGCTGCTGATCGGCAAGCAGTGCGGCGCCCACACCTTCCCGTACATCGAGGTCAAGCATCCGAGTGCGATCGTCGAGCACGAGGCGACCACCAGCAAGATCTCCGATGACCAGCTGTTCTACTGCCTGTCGCGCGGCATCAGCGAGGAAGACGCGGTGTCGATGATCGTCGACGGCTTCTGCAAGCAGGTGTTCAAGGAATTGCCGATGGAGTTCGCGGTGGAGGCGAAGAAACTGCTTGAAGTGAGCCTGGAAGGGGCGGTGGGGTAAGGCCAGTTGCTTGCGCGCCATGGCGCGCAACTGGCCGAACGCCCGCGAGCTGGGCTCGCGTGCCGGGGCGAAAAGCGTCCGGACAAGTCCGGACCCACAAGATCAATAGAAGCGTCCGGACAAGTCCGGACCCACAAGATCAGGAAATGGAATTCGAATCAATGCTCGAAATCACCAATCTGCACGCGCGCGTCGCCGGCAAGGCGATCCTGAAGGGCCTGAACCTGTCGGTGAAGGCCGGCGAGGTGCACGCGATCATGGGCCCGAACGGCGCCGGCAAGTCGACGCTGGGCAATGTGCTGGCGGGACGAGAGGGCTACGAGGTCACCGATGGCACTGTCACGTACCTGGGCGAGGATCTGCTGGCGCTGGCGGCCGAGGAACGCGCCGCGAAGGGCGTGTTCCTGGCGTTCCAGTACCCGGTCGAGATTCCCGGCGTCAATAACACCTACTTTCTCAAGGCGGCGCTGAATGCGCAGCGCAAGTACCGCGGCGAGCCGGAACTGGATTCGATGCAGTTCCTGAAATTGACGCGCGAGAAGCTCAAGGTGCTGTCGATCTCGGACGAACTGATGCACCGCGCGGTCAACGAGGGCTTCTCCGGCGGCGAGAAGAAGCGCAACGAGATCTTCCAGATGGCGATGCTGGAACCGCGCCTGGGCATCCTCGACGAGACCGATTCGGGTCTCGACATCGATGCGCTGAAGACCGTCGCCGAGGGCGTCAATCGCCTGCGCTCGGCCGAGCGCGGTTTCATCGTGATCACCCATTACCAGCGCCTGCTCGACTACATCGTGCCGGATTTCGTGCATGTGCTGGCCGACGGCCGCATCGCCGAGACCGGCGACCGCTCGCTGGCGCTGGAACTGGAAGAACACGGTTATTCGTGGATCAAGGAACGCAAGCTCGGGGCCGCGGCATGAGCACTGCGCTGGCCGAACGCCTGCTGGCGAGCCTGCCGGCGGTTACCGACGACGGCGATCGGGTCGCGCGCGAGGCCTTCCTGGCAGCGGGATTGCCGGACCGCAAGGTCGAATCCTGGCGTTACAGCGCGTTGACCGGACTGGCGTCGCTGGATCCGGCGGCGGGATTCGTCGAACCGGTGGTCGTTCCGGAAATGGCGGGGGTTCGCGGCACGCTCGCCGAGTTTCGAAGTGGCAGGTATACGTTGGCGACGAATCTGCCCGTAGGCCTCTCGCTCTCTGTGGGAGCGGGCTTGTCCCGCGAGCCTTTGCGCGGCCCACCGGGAAAAGATCGCGGGACAAGCCCGCTCCCGCAGAAGGCGGCGCAGGCTGGCGCTTTTCGTTGGCTGGTCGAAGCGGGCGTGTCGCAGACACTCGAGGTCGACGTCACTGCGCCGGTCGCCGGCATCTGGCGCCTCGCTATGCAGCACGATGCGGCTGGCCTGACGCAGTCGCGGTGCCGCGTTCGCGTGCACGCCGGTGCTTCGATCGCCCTGGTCGAGCATGTCTTCGGCGGCGATGACGCGATTGGCCTGTCGAACCGCTTGCTCGACATCGAGCTTGAACCCGGAGCTTCGCTGACCTGGATCCGAGTGCAGGAATCCGGCGCGAAGGCGCAGTCGATACAACACACTGCGGCACGCCTTGCCGCCGGCGCGCACCTCGATCTGGTGTCGCTGGAACTCGGCGGGTTGTGGTCACGGCATGAGCTGGCCATCGACCTCACCGGCGCGCAGGCGCAGGCGAAGGTCACCGGACTGGTCGCTCTGCAAGGTCGCCAGCATCACGACACGCAGTTGTCGCTGACCCATGCAGTGGGTGCGGCGGACTCGCGTACGCTGTGGAAAGCGATCGCCAACGGGCGCTCGCGCTCGGTGTTCAATGGTCTGATCACGGTCGCCCCCGGCGCCGATCAGACCGAGGCGCACCTCAAAACGTCGAATCTTCTGCTATCGCCGCACGCGGAGATCGACACCAAGCCGGAACTGGTGATCGAGGCCGATGAAGTGGTGTGCTCGCACGGTGCGACGGTTGGCCAGCTCGATGACAAGGCCTTGTTTTATCTGCGTTCGCGCGGCATTCCGGAGGCACAGGCACGGCAAATGCTGACGCTGGCATTCGGCGGCGAGGTGCTGTCGGCGGTCGCATCGGCCGATCTGCGCGCAGCGCTGGCCGAGCGCGTGTCCTCACACATGCCGCAAACGGCGTAGGTCACGTTGGCCGCGAATGCGGCCTACGTGACGCTGTCCCGCCGGTGCCTCGGCCGGATTGTCACGTAGCTCGCTCCGCGAGCAACGTGACCTTCTATGACCCTACTCTCAGTCAAGCAGTCACCGATAGT
>CALEZI010000042.1 GCA_937928755.1 uncultured Rhodanobacteraceae bacterium
ACTCGCGACCCCGACCTTGGCAAGGTCGTGCTCTACCAACTGAGCTATTCCCGCAAGAGCCGACAAGCATAGCGGAACCTTCCGGGATGTCAACACTTCCGTGCACTATGCTTCTGGACCAAGCACTCGCCATGCCGCGCGCAGGTATTGGCCCGCGGACCACAGCGTCAATGCTGCGGCTACCGCAAGCAACACCAGCCCGATGCTGTAGATCGGCAGACCCCATAGCGGGTCTCGCCACAGCAGCATTGTCAGAGCGGTCATCTGCACGATGGTCTTGATCTTGCCGATGCCGCCTACGCGCACCAGCGCCCGCTTGCCGAGCTCGGCCATCCATTCGCGCAAGGCCGAGATGCTGATCTCGCGACCGATGATCACTGCACAAGCGATGGCCAGCCATGGGTGCGGATCGGCCTGCACCACCAGCACCAGTGCGACAGCCACCATCAGCTTGTCCGCCACTGGATCGAGAAAGGCACCAAAACTCGATGCCTGATCGAATCGCCGTGCAACCCATCCATCCAGCCAGTCGGTCAACGCCGCAATCAGAAACACCATGGCGGCGGCCTTGTGCGTCCATGCCCACGGTGCGTAAAACAGCACGACCAGAACCGGGATGAGCACAATGCGCCCGAGCGTGAGGGCGGTCGCCAGATTCAACGGCATCGCGTTCGATTGAGGTGCGCTCATGCAGACTCTCGATGCTCAGCGTTCATGGAACAGGTCGTGAATGCGTTGCGCCAGGGCCCGATCGATGCCCTCGACAGTGCTCAAGTCTTCCACACCTGCGCGCCGAATTCCGTGCAAACCACCAAAAGCCTTCAAGAGTGCCCGCTTGCGCTTGCTGCCGATGCCCGGAATGTCTTCCAGAACCGACTTCTGGCGAGCTTTTGCTCGCCGTCCGCGATGTCCGGTGATGGCGAACCGATGTGCTTCGTCGCGCACTTGCTGGATCAGGTGCAGCGCTTTGGAGCTGGGTCCCGGAATCAATTCGCGCAGCGAAGGCGCGACAATCAGCGTCTCCTCTCCGGCCCTGCGCTCGGGCCCTTTGGCCACTCCGACCGCGAGAATGTCGCCCATCTTCAGCTCACCGAGCACCTCGACCGCCTGCCGCAACTGGCCGGCACCGCCATCGATGAGCAACAGATCCGGCGGCTTGCCTTCGCCACGCGCAAGGCGAGCGAAACGTCGCTCCAATGCCTGCTTCATCGCGGCGTAGTCGTCCCCGGGCGTGATGCCCTCGATATTGAAGCGCCGATAATCGCCCCGCGCGGGGCCCTGCTCATCGAACACCACACAGGACGCAACGGTTCCCTCGCCCTGGGTGTGACTGATGTCAAAACACTCGATGCGCGCCGGCGCCTGCTCCAGGCCGAGCAACACACGCAGGTCCTCGCGACGCGCGCTGAAGGTCGCGTTGGTGGCCAGTTCGGTCTCCAAAGTCGCCTCCGCCGTGCGCATCGCCATGTCGACCCAGCGGGCACGCTCGCCGCGCGGATTGTCGATGAGGCGGACGCGGCGACCGGATTGGCCGGCAAGTACTTCCTCGACCAGTTCCTGATCGTCGATGGCGTGGCTGAGCAGCAATTCGGCCGGAGCAGTCTGTTGCGCATAGTGCTGGACAACAAAAGCGCGCAATACTTCGGCCTCGCTGGCATCGCCGAGGAACCGCGGAAAATAGCTGCGGTTGCCCAGGCTCATGCCGCCGCGAAAGAACAACACCTCGACACAGGCTTTGCCGTTGCGGCTGCAACAGGCAAGGACATCCAGATCGCCGCGCTCGCCCTGAACAAATTGCGTGGCCAGAACACGGCGCAACGCCGAAATGCGATCGCGGCATTGCGCTGCGCGTTCGAAATCCAGCTCAGCCGCTGCCCGCTCCATGTCCTGGCTGAGCTGATCGATCAACGCAGAACTACGGCCCTCCAGCACCAGCATGGCCTGGTGCACGTCGGCCGCATAGGAATGGCGATCGATCAGATCGACGCACGGCGCGCTGCAGCGCTGAATCTGGTACTGCAGGCAGGGACGCGTGCGATTGGCGAACACGCTGTCCTCACAGGAACGTAATCTGAACGTCTTGTGCACCAGGTTCAACGACTCGCGCACCGCCCACGCGCTGGGATACGGACCAAAATAGCGATCATTTCCGGAGCGTGCTCCACGGTGAAATGAAGCCCGCGGAAAGTCCTCGGCGGTGCTGACGCGAATCCACGGGTAACTCTTGTCGTCGCGAAGCTCGATGTTGTATCGCGGCCGCAAAGCCTTGATCAGCTGCGCTTCCAGAAGCAGTGCCTCAGCCTCGGTACGGGTGACCATGACCTCGATGCGGCGCACCTGCATCACCATGCTCGTGATGCGTGCGTCGTGCGCGCCGCGGGCGAAGTAACTCTCCACACGGGAACGCAGATTGCGGGCCTTGCCGACGTAGAGCACCTGATCGCCATCACCGAGCATGCGGTAGACGCCCGGCTCACCGGTCAGGCTGCGAGCAAACTCCTTGCCATCGAAATCGGCTTCTACGGGACAGGGGTCGCCAGAATGGCTGGCCATCAATCGTCGATTCCGTCAACTGGTAATCGGTAGCCGCGCGAGTCGTCCGGTCTTCAGATCCAGTTTCAGGATCTCGTGCGCATCGGTGTTGGCAATCCATACCGCCTGCTGTGCGACGCAAACGCCCGCCGGGGATTGCATCTTGTAGTTCAAGTTCAGCGTCTTCAGTTCGCCTTTTGCGATGCCGTATACGCGCAGTTTGTGGTTCAAGGTATCGGCGATCCAGAGCACACCCCGGGCAATGTCCGCATGCATTGCGGTCGGATGACACATCCGCGCTGCCATCCCCAAACCATCGTTAGCCCCGTCCGAAAACAAACCGCCGGAAACCAGGGTCGATACCTTGTTGTCGCTGAGTCGGATGCAGCGCAGGGACGAACTCGCGGCATCGAGTACGTAGAGTGAATCGCCATGCACCGCCAACGCGCTCGGTTGCGCGAAACTGCTGAAGGATCCCGTCCCGTCGACCACGTCCTCGCGTCCGTTGCCGACCACCAGCGACATGGATCCGCGTCCCAGGTCAAGCTGCCAGATCTGATGAGCGCCCGCCATTGCGATGTACAGCCGATCGTTCAATACGGCAAGATCCAGCGGCGATGCCATCGGCGTTGCGCGAGGTTGCGCAACTTCAGCGCTGACGGGTCGGTCGCAGGAGCCGTTTCCGGCAAGCGTCTCGACATCCCCGCTGGTCAGTCGAATCCGGCGTATCGCGTGGTTGCCGGTGTCGGCGACGAACATCAGTTCCTTCCACACCGACAGACCCACCGGGTTGCGAAAGCCAGCTTCCGTTCCGCGTGCATCCCAATGACCGGGATTGCCTGACCCGAACTGCCGGTTGATACGACCATCAAATCCCAGCTCGAGCACTCGGTTGTAGCCGGTGTCGGCCACGTAGAGAAAGGACGGAGAAGCGATGATGCGCGTCGGAAAGCGCAAGGGCGCGCGCAGTTCCGGCTTTGCGGCTACCGGCGCAGCGTCATAGCTGCGACGATCAACCTCGGCCGCCTTGTCGAGTACCTGCTGAATACGCTCCTCGAGTTCGGAACGCCGACCTTCGCCCGGATAAATGCCGATCAGGCGCGACTCGTGATCGAGCAGCGCCAGTGAGGGCCAGACCTCGATCCCCAGTTGACGCCAGAGTACCCACTCGCGATCGTTGGCAACCGGGTGACGCAGATGCCAGCGATTTGCGGTCTTGAGCACAACCTCATCTTCTGCCTCAGCCGGGTGTTTCGGGGTGTGGATCCCGAGAATCACAAGTCCATCGTGAAACTTCGTTTCCAGTTGACGAAGTTCCTGGGCTTGCTGCTCGCATGCGATGCTTGACCCGGTCCAGAAACTGAGCAGTACTGCTTTGCCGCGCAATTCGGCCAGACGCACCCGGTCATCGGTGTTGACCCACTTGAGCTCGCCGGGCAGTTCGTTTACGTAAATCTCGCCGCTCATGCGTCCGCTCCGTCTACGCTCAAGGTTGCAACCTGCCGGTCGACAAGCACGCTGAAAGCCCGTCAACGCCGGCACGAATCAATGCGAAGCTGCGAGCAAAATCGTGCGCAGTTCCGCCATAGGGGTCAGGAACCTCACGATGCCCGCAGCCGACGGCGAAGTCCAGAAGCCGAACCAGCTTGTGCGCGTGACGGCCCGGACATTGTCGTGAGAGATCATCGAGATTGCGGCTATCCAGGGCGACAACCAGGTCAAATTCCTCGAAGTCTGCAGCGCGAACTGGACGAGCGCGATGGCCAGTCAAGTCGATTCCGTGCTGACGGGCCACGGCGATCGATCCCGGATCAGCCCCAGCGCCCTGGTGCTGGCCGATTGTGCCGGCCGACCTCGTCTCGATCCCGAGTCCCAGGGCATCGAATCGAGTGGCGGCATACGCTTCGGCCAACGGCGATCGGCAGATATTGCCGAGGCAAACAAAAAGCACTCGCTTCAAATCTCGAGGTACCTGCGACCTCAGTTCAAGTTCCGCGGCGACGCGAGCGAGGTCTTCCTCAGTATCGACGCCCGGCGGAATCGGCTCGGGCGCCATGCGCACCGCAATCGCCATTCCGTTTTCCAATAGTCGAAGTTGCTCCAACGACTCGACCCGTTCCAATTGCGCCTGCGGCAACCTTGAAAAACGTCGCAGTGTCGCTGCGCGGTAGGCGTAAAGTCCGAGATGGCGAAGCGGCTTTGGCGTTGGAAGTTCGTTGCGCTCGATCGCCCAGCAATCGCGCGCCCAGGGAATCGGAGCCCGGCTGAAATACAGCGCGCGGAAGGCATTGTCGCAGACAACCTTGACGCAGGACGGGTCGAATACCTCTCGCACCGAAACCACCGGCGTGGCCAAGGTTGCGGCCGCAGCGCCTTCATCATCGCGCAAAGCGCCGACGACCGCATGCAACGCACTGACCGGCATCAGTGGTTCGTCACCCTGCAAGTTCACAACCACGCAATCGTCCGGCAAACCCATTGTATCGACCAGTTCCGCCAAACGATCGCTCCCGGTCGCGTGATCGGGCCGCGTCATTGCCACCGTAACACCCATGGCCTGCACCACTTCCGCGATACGCTGGTCGTCAGTTGCAACAACGACCTCGACGCCGGTCATCAATCGAGCCCGATCGACCACATGCGCGATCAAGGGGCGACCCGCGAGCAAACGCAGCGGTTTGCCGGGCAAGCGGCTCGCAGCATAGCGCGCGGGAATGGCAATAATCGTTCGCTCGACCATGCTCGGACATCCAATCGCGGAATGCCCAATGATCGCAAATAGCGTCCAGTTGATGTCACTGGAAGTGGCGCACGTGGAGGCAATCGCATCCAGCGGGAGCGAACCCGCACCACCGATTCCTCAAAGCGAGCGCGGCACGGCCAGGTGAACAACGCTGCCACCGAGCACTTTCCAGGCCTGACAGGCCCATGCGGCCGGGCACGGTGCAGACGCACCTGACCACCCACACCACCGCAAAGCACAACGCCCAGCCTGTTGGCTGGGCGTTGTGGTGTTCAAAAGGTGCTTGGCGATGACCTACTCTCGCATGCG
>CALEZI010000043.1 GCA_937928755.1 uncultured Rhodanobacteraceae bacterium
TGCCCTCTTGCCCTCTTGCCCTCTTGCCCTCTTGCCCTCTTGCCCTCTTGCCCTCCGAAACCATGCTCCACATCGGCCCCCACCTGATCGACCCGCCCGTGATCCTGGCCCCGATGGCCGGGGTCACCGACAAGCCGTTCCGGCAGTTGTGCAAACGTTTGGGCGCGGGGCTGGCGGTGTCGGAGATGACCACCTCGGATCCGCGCCTGTGGGACACGAAAAAGAGCCGCTGGCGCATGGATCATGTCGGCGAGCCGGCGCCGATCAGCGTGCAGATCGCCGGTTACGATCCGCAGCAACTGGCCGACGCGGCACGCTTCAATGTCGATCACGGCGCCGACATCATCGACATCAACATGGGCTGTCCGGCCAAGAAGGTCTGCAAGGTCGACGCCGGCTCCGCGCTGATGCGCGACGAGGCGCTGGTCGGGCGCATCCTCGATGCGGTGGTGCGTGCGGTGTGGGTGCCGGTCACGCTGAAGATCCGCACCGGCTGGTGCCGCGCAGTGAAGAACGGCCCGCTGATCGCTCGCATCGCCGAGAGCGCCGGCATCGCCGCGCTCGCGGTGCACGGGCGCACGCGCGAGGACATGTACGAGGGTGAGGCCGAGTACCACACGATCGCCGAGATCAAGTCGTTGCTGCGCATTCCGGTGCTCGCCAATGGCGATGTCGACTCGCCGCAGAAAGCACGCGAGGTGCTGCGGGCGACCGGCTGCGACGGCGTGCTGATCGGCCGCGCCGCGCAGGGGCGACCGTGGATCTTCCGCGAAGTGGCGCATTTCCTCGCCAAGGGAACGCACCTGGCGGCACCGACCGACGCCGAAATCGCCGCGATCATGCTCGGCCACTTGCGCGACCTGTACACCTTCTATGGCGAGCACCAGGGCTTGCGCATCGCGCGCAAGCACCTCGGCTGGTATGCGAAGACACGCGCCGATGGCGAGCAGTTCCGCCGCGAAGTGGTGCGTTTCGACGACGCCGACGGGCAGTACGACTTCACCGCGCAATGGCTGGCGGGCGAGACCTGGGCGCAGGCGGCGTAAATGCTCCTGGTGCGTCCAGACAAGTCTGGACCCACCGAAAGCTCTGCGCCACGCCGAGTGTGATGCCAGTAACTCGGGAGACAAGGGGCGCTCCCGCAGAACCTTTGACCCCCACCCACATCAAACACCCACGGCTCCTGCAGTGGATAATCGCCGGCTTCACTGCTGACAGGTAGCCTCGATGCCCTCGACCCAACCCCTGCACGTCATCGTCCTCGCCGCCGGCGAGGGCAAGCGCATGCGTTCGGAATTGCCCAAGGTGCTGGTGCCGCTGGCCGGTCGGCCGATGCTCGACCATGTGCTCGCCGCCGCGCGCGAACTGGCGCCCGAGGCGATCCATGTGGTCTATGGGCACCGTGGTGGCGCGTTGAAGGCCGCCTACGCGGACGCCAACGATTTGCGTTGGGTGCATCAGGCCGAGCAGCGCGGTACCGGGCACGCCGTGTCTCTGGCGTTGCGCGACATTGACGGCGATGCGCGCGTACTGGTGCTTTACGGCGACGTGCCGCTGCTCACCTCAGCCACGTTGCGCTCGTTGACCGAAGCGCCGGTGCACCTCGCCGTGTTGACCGCCTATCTCGCCGATCCGCATGGCTACGGCCGCGTCCTGACCGACGCCGATGGGCATGTCAGTCGCATCGTCGAGGAGCGCGACGCCACCCCCGAGGAGCGCCGCGGGCATGTGGTCAACACCGGCGTGGTTGCCGCCGAGGCGGGGTCACTGCGCACCTGGCTCGGCAAGATCCGCCCGGACAATTCCCAGGGCGAGTTCTATCTGACCGATGCGTTCGCGCTGGCCGCCGCCGACCAGGCGCCGGCGCTGGCGGTGCCGTGCGTCGACCCGATGGAGGCATTCGGCGCCAACGACGCCTGGCAACTGGCCGAGCTGGAGCGCTATCTGCAGCGCCGGCAATTGCGCGAATTGTGCAAGGCGGGGCTGCGCGTGGCCGACCCGGCGCGCGTCGATCTGCGCGGCGAACTGACCTTCGGCCACGACGTCAGTCTCGATATCGACGTGATTCTCGAAGGCCGCGTCACGCTCGGCAATGGCGTCAGGATCGGTCCTTTCGTGCGTATCCGCGATTGTCATCTGGCGGCTGGCACCGAGGTACTGGCGCATTGCGACCTGGACGGCGTGACCACCCACGGGCACTGCCGCATCGGCCCGTTCGCGCGGCTGCGGCCGGGTACGGATCTCGACGTCGGCACGCATGTCGGCAACTTCGTCGAGATCAAGAAGTCGCGCGTTGGCAAGGATTCCAAGGTCAACCACCTGAGCTACATCGGCGACGCCGTGATCGGCGCCAACGTCAACATCGGCGCCGGCACCATCACCTGCAACTACGATGGCGTGAACAAATCGGTCACGCATATCGAGGATGGCGTGTTCATCGGTTCGAACAGCGCATTGGTTGCACCGGTGACGATCGGCGCAGGCGCCACCATCGGTGCCGGCTCGACCATCACCAAGGATGCGCCGGCCGGCGAACTGACCGTCGCGCGTGCGCTGCAATCGACCCCACGGGGCTGGAAGCGACCACTCAAACGTGGCTGAGCCCGATCCGCCGGCGCTCGACGGGCGTGCGCGGATCAGCGCCGCACGTGCGCGTGCCGAGGTTCTCAAACGCGCCGTGGTCGACGCCTACGTTGCCACCATCAGTCGCGAACGGCTACGACGCACGCCGCTGGAGCGACTTGAGCGCGCGTGGCTGTGGATGCTGCCGTGGGCGGGTTATGTGGCACTGCTGTCGGTCGCTCGCAACTTGGCGATGCCGGCCGTGCTCACCGGCTGGGTGCTGATCCTGGTGTGGCAGATGTTCGCCATCGGCGCATACGACAAGCGCATCGGCGAAGCGAAACGGAATCCGTGGCACCTCGGCTGGATGCTGGCACCGACGCTGCTGTTCGCCAGCCAGAGCTGGGGAGATGCGGGGCTGGGCATCGCCAACGCGTTGATCGAAATCACCATCGTCGACGTCAGCGCGCTGATTGTCGTACTGGTCACGGTGATGGTGCTGCAGCCCGGCGAGGGCAAGGAAATGGCCTGGCCCGGCATCATCATCCTGGGATTGTTTGTCGGCTGCTTCCTGTGGGCCTTCGTTGCCGGCTGGCGGCAGATCAATCCGGAGCATGGCCTGCTGCGCGGGCTCGCGCTGGGCACGGCGTTCGTCATCCAGTTCGCACGCGACTGGCACTGGCTGCGACCGCTGACGCGCGGCAGCTACGGCATCGGCGACATCTACTCGAACGACGCCGGCCTGGTCTCGATCCTCGGGCAAATTGCGCTCTGGTTGTTGCTGCCGGGCGTGTTCGCGTTGCTCCGGCTGTTGTGAACTCCTGCGGCCTCAGGTCAGGTTGCCCTCAGGGCTAGCCCGCATTTCTCACACCGGTCGTGGATGATGGCGAAGGGATTTGCGCCGAGGGCAAGGCGCGAGGAGGAGGAATGGTTGCTCCATTGCGACGACGAGCAACGCAGCCCTCGGCGCAAAGACCAAGCCAGGGCCGCGAAGCGAAAAGATGCAGGCGACGGTGTGTGTATGGAGCCGAAGAGGTGAAATCGAGCATTGGCGGGGAAATCCGTGCATCTTTTCGCGCCGGTGTGAGAAATGCGGGCTAGGCGAAGGCAAGCACGCGCTCTTCGAAGTGCAATTCGATCCGATCGCCGTCCACTCGCAACCACGACGCGGCTCGCGGCCAGTCGCCGAGCACAATGCGGCGACGGCCGGCATTCAGTTCATGCACGCCGGGCCTGTGCGTGTGCCCATGGATGATCCAGTCGGCGCCGGTTCGCGCCAGTACGGCGTCGACCGCACTCGCATTGACATCCATGATCTCGGCCGTTGCCATCGCGGTATGCGCCGTGCTCTCGGCACGCGCCTGCGCCGCGAACATACGGCGTGACGACAGCGGTTGCGCCAGAAACTGCGCCTGCCATGCCGGATCACGCAGCTGGCGGCGCGCCGTCTGATACTTGACGTCGTCCGTGCACAACGTATCGCCATGCAGCAGCGCCAGACGGCGGGCGCCTGGCGCGATCAACTCCTCATCGCCGAGCAAGCGCGCGCCGCAGCATGCGGCAAAATCGCGGCCAACCAGAAAATCGCGATTGCCGTGCATGAAAGCCACTTCGACGCCGACCTCCGTCAGGCGCCGCAAAGCCCTGACCACGGCAGCGACCAACGGCGCATCGTCGTCGTCGCCAACGTAGGCCTCGAAGACATCGCCAAGCAGGTACAGCGCCCGTCCATCGGCAGCAACCTGGCCACAGAAATCCACGAAAAGGCCGAAAGTGTCGCTTTCGGCCGTGGTCATGTGCAGATCGGACGCGAAATAGATCGCGCCCACGGCAGAATTACTGCCCGGCCGGCTTGGCAAGATCAGCAGCGGCCCCGACCAGCGTGACCTTTTCGATCACCACATACGGGCGCGGCAGGTTCTGGAATTCCGCCGAGAACTGGCTGGTCGGCATCACCTTGATTTTGTCGACCACGTCCATGCCACTGACGACCTTGCCGAACACGGCATAGCCCCAGGTGCGGCCATCGGCCTTGCTGACATGATCGAGCGCCTTGTTGTCGCCGACATTGATGAAGAACTGCGAGGTGGCCGAATGCGGATCCATGGTGCGCGCCATCGCCAGCGTGCCGCGCGCGTTCGACAGGCCATTGTCGGCCTCATTCGTCACCGGCGGCCGCAGGCCACCCTTGGGCACCAACTCCGTGGTGTAGCCGCCACCCTGGATCATGAAATTGTCGATGACGCGGTGGAAGATGGTGCCGTCGTACTGTCCGGCCTTGACGTACTGGACAAAATTGTCGACCGACTTCGGCGCCTTTGCGGCGTCCAGTTCGACCACGATCTCGCCCTGGTTGGTGACAATCGACACGCGCGGATTGGCGCTCTGGGCACTGGCGGTTGCGGCAAAGCCAAAGGCAAGCAGCGCAAGGGCGAAACGATTCATGGCGAGCTCCTGTAGACAGTTCATCCGAGGGCGCGATTCATAGCAGATTTGGGCTGAATGCAGGGAGTTGTGAGTGGTGAGTACCACCCAGCGCCCCTGCCATTTCCGGTTCGGCCTTGAGGATGCCACAATCACACTTTGCCCTCCCGATAGCGCCATGTCCCTCGCCACCACCGACCTCTCCGACGCCCATCCCGACGCACCTGTGCTGGCGCCGATCTTCCGCGATTTCGGTGGTGTGACCGGCTTCCACGGTCGCGTCGTCACCGTGAAGGTGTTCGAAGACAACGCGCTGGTGCGCGCCACGCTGGAAACGCCCGGCGACGGACGCGTGCTGGTCGTCGATGGCGGCGGCTCGCTGCGCTGCGCGCTGGTTGGCGGCATGCTGGCGGAACTCGGGCGCCGCAACAGTTGGTCGGGCATCGTGGTTCACGGTTGTGTGCGCGATGTCGCCGAACTGGCCGCCGAGGCGATCGGCATCAAGGCCCTCGCCGCCCATCCGCGCAAGAGCGAAAAGGGCCTGCACACCGGACACACCGGCCGTGTGGTGGAATTTGCGGGCGTTCGCATCGCACCCGACGATTGGCTGTACGCGGATGCGGATGGGGTGCTGGTGTCGAGCGAGCGGTTGCATCCTTGAAAGCCGGGAAAAGGAAAAGGGAAAAAGGAAAAAGGTAGCAGCGAAGAGCGCAGTGCCGTGGCTCGTCCCTTTTCCATTTTCCTTTTCCCATTTTCCCCTGCTTGCCTCAACCACCAATCCCTGCCGGAGATCCCCACACAATGCCCCAATCCCTGCACCTGATCGCTCGCCCGCAAGGCGAACCGAAAGATTCCGATTTCGAAGTACGCAACGTCGCCACGCGCGAGTTGAACGACGGGGAAGCGCGAGTTGCCGTGCGCTTTGTTTCGGTCGACCCCGCGATGCGCATCTGGATGACCGAGCAGAAGTCCTACTGGCCGCCGATCGGCCTCGGTGAGGTCATGCGCGCCGGTGGCATCGGCGAGGTGGTCGAATCGAAGAACGCGCGGCTGCCGGTGGGCGCCTGGGTTGGCGGCATGACCGGCGTGACCGAAGAGTTGATCACCGAGGGCAAGGGTTTCCGCGCCTTCGATGCGCGCGCGCTGCCGGACCCGACCTGGGCGCTGCATGTGTTTGGCGCCACCGGCTTCACCGCGTACTTCGGGCTGAAGGAAATCGGCGAACCGAAGCCGGGCGAGACGGTAGTGGTATCGGCCGCCGCCGGTGCCGTCGGCTCGACCGTGGTGCAATTGGCCAAAGCCTGGGGTTGCCGCGTGGTCGGCATTGCCGGTGGCCCCGAAAAGTGCGCCTATGTGAAGGACGAACTCGGCGCCGATGCGGTGATCGACTACAAGAACGAAAAGGTCGGCAAGGCGCTGGCCGAGAGCTGCCCGGACGGCATCGACGTGTATTTCGACAACGTCGGCGGCGAGATTCTCGATTCCGTGCTGAAACGCCTGAAGCTGAAGGCGCGCATCGTGGTGTGCGGCGGCATTTCGCAATACAACGCCACCAGCGCGCCAACCGGCATCGCCAATTATCTGTCGCTGATCTCCGCCCGCGCGCGCATGGAAGGTTTCGTCGTCATCGACTATCTGCACCGCGGCGACGAGGCGATCGCCGCGATGGCGCCGCTGGTGGCGGCCGGCAAGCTCAAGGGCAAGGTCGATGTGATCGAAGGCCTGAGCAATTTCCCGGAAGCGCTGCGCCACCTGCTGGCCGGGCGCAATTTCGGCAAGCAGGTGTTGAAGGTCTGAGCGAAGCGGGGCACAGGGCACGGGGCACGGGGCACGGGAGAGACTCGCGCGGAACGAGGCTCTTGTGGGTCCAGACTTGTCTGGACGCTTTTGGCAGCCGCTGGCAAGAGCGTCCAGACAAGTCTGGACCCACAGAAGCTGGTACTCCCGCCGCCCCGTGCCCCGTTATTGCGTCCCACCCACCGTCAGTCCATCGACGCGCAGGGTCGGCTGACCAACGCCGACCGGCACGCTCTGGCCTTCCTTGCCGCACACCCCGACGCCCTGGTCGAGTTCGAGATCGTTGCCGACCATCGATACGCGGGTGAGCACATCCGGTCCGTTGCCGATCAGCGTGGCGCCCTTGACCGGCGTGGTGATCTTGCCGTCTTCGATCAAATAAGCCTCGGACGCGGAAAACACGAACTTGCCGCTGGTGATGTCGACCTGGCCGCCACCGAAGTTCGCGGCGTACAGTCCCTTCTTCACCGAACGGATGATCTCCTCGCGTTGGTGTGGGCCGGGGCGCATGTAGGTGTTGGTCATGCGCGGCATCGGCAGGTGCGCAAAGGATTCGCGGCGGCCGTTGCCGGTACTCGAGGTGCCCATCAGGCGCGCGTTGAGCTTGTCAAACAGGTAACCCTTGAGCACGCCGTCTTCGATCAGCGTGGTGCACTGACTGATCGTGCCCTCATCGTCGATGCTCAGCGAACCACGACGACCCGGCAACGTGCCGTCGTCGACCACGGTCACCAGCGGATTGGCCACGCGTTGGCCGATCCGCCCGGAGAATGCACTGGTGCCCTTGCGGTTGAAGTCGCCCTCGAGGCCGTGTCCTATCGCTTCGTGCAGCAGCACGCCGGGCCAGCCGGAGCCGAGCACCACGGTCATGCTGCCGGCTGGAGCCGGCACCGAGTCCAGGTTGATCAGCGCCTGGCGCACGGCCTCGCGCGCATGGGCGCGAGCGGCGTCGCCACTCAGATATTCATCGAAGCCGCGGCGCCCGCCGCCGCCGGAAAATCCGCTCTCGCGACGGCCATTGCTCTCGGCGATTACTTGCACGCGGAACTGCATCAGTGGGCGCACATCGGCCGCCAGCGTGCCGTCGCTCTGCGCGATCAGGATGGTATCGGTCTCGCTGGAGAGACTGACCATCACCTGGCGCACGCGCGGATCGAGGCTGCGTGCATAGGCGTCGATCTCCTTCAGGAGCGCCACCTTGGCCTCGGCGCTGGCGCTGTCGATCGGGTCGATTGCCGGGCACAGCGAACGCGGGTCGCACGCGATCAGGTGGCTCAGCGCGCCACTGCCTCCGCTGCGCGCGATGGCGCGAGCGCTGTCGGCAGCCTCCAGCAATGCCGGCGCGTCAATCGCATCGGAATACGCGAAACCGACCTTCTCGCCGGATACCGCGCGCACGCCGACGCCCTGTTCGATGTTGTGCGAGCCCTCCTTGACGATGCCGTCCTCCAGACCCCAGCCCTCATGGCGGGTGTGCTGGAAGTACAGGTCGGCGGTGTCGACGCCCGGCCCCAACAGCGCCCCGAGCGCGCGCTCGATCAGCGGCAGGTCGAGCCCGGACGACAGGAACTGGCGCTGCGCCAGGGCAATCGGGGAAGCGGTCATCAGGCAACTCGTGAACGGGGAGATCCCAGCATGATGCCGGAGTGGCGGGATTCAAGGTGTGAGGGCAGCGAAGGCGGGGACGATGGGCACGGGGCGCGGGGCGCGGGGTGCGCGGCACGCGGCGCGCGGCGCGCGGCATGGGAAAGGCTCGCACGGAACGAGGCTTTTGTGGGTCCAGACTTGTCTGGACGCTTCTAGCTCCATTGCGGCAAGTGCGTCTGCACGAATAGCCGAAAAGCGTCCAGACAAGTCTGGACCCACAAAGGCCAAAGCCGCTCCCGGAATAGCCGAAAAGCGTCCAGACAGGTCTGAACCCACAAAGGCCAAAGCAGCGGCGCGCCTGCTCGTCCCGTACCCCGTGCCCCGCTCTTACGATGCCGTCGGAATCTTCAGCACCGCGCCAACCCGCACGTTGTCGCTGTTGAGCGCGTTGACCTGGCGGATCTTGCTGACCGACACGCCGTGACGTGAGGCGATTTCGCTCAAGGTCTCCCCGCGCGCGACCACATGCGCGCGGGTTTTCACATTGGCCGCGATCCAGGTGCCCGGCGGCGGCGCGGCGTGGAAGTAGTCGCGAATGCCCAGCATCACCGCTTCGGCGAGGCGCACCCGGTGCTTGGGATCGTTGAGCTTGCGCTCTTCGTCAGGATTGCTGATGAATCCGGTCTCGACCAGCAGCGACGGCACGTCCGGCGAGCGCAGCACGACAAAGTTGGCGCGCTCGACGTAGCGTTTGTGCGCCTTGCCCATGCGCGTCAGCGACGCCAGCACGTGTTCGGCGGCCATCGAACTGGCCTCCAGCGTAGCGCCCTGCGACAAGTCCAGCAGCACCGCCGCCAGCGTCTTGTCCTTGCCGTTCAGGGAAACGCCGCCAACCAGGTCGGCGCGATTTTCGCGTTCGGCCAGATAACGTGCCGCCTCGTTCGACGCACCACGCGTGCTCAGCATGTAAACGCTCGAGCCCTTGGCGTTGCGGTTCAGCGCGGCGTCGGCGTGGATCGACACGAACAGATCGGCCTTCTGTTCGCGCGCCTTCTGGAAGCGCAGATGCAACGGGATGAAGGTGTCGTCCTCGCGCACCAGCACGGCGCGCATGCCCGGCTCAGCATTGATCCGCTCGGCGAGCAACTTGGAGACCTTCAGGGTGATCTCTTTCTCGTGGGTGCCCTTGGCGCCAACTGCGCCCGGATCGTTTCCACCATGGCCGGCATCGATGGCGACGATCACCTCACGCATCTCGCTCGCCGTGGCGCTCTGCGCGATGCGCGCGGGCGCGGCTGTCGTCGCCGGCGCCATGTCGATGACCAGGCGGTGGCGGAAGCGCCCGGCCGGATCAAGCACGAAGCTCTTCGGACGAACCGGCTCGTTGAGGTCGAAAACGATGCGCAGGCGATCGGCCTCCGGCTGGCCGGAGCGCACCGACTTGACCAGTCCGCGACCATTGCCGTCGATGCTGCTGCGCAACTGTCCACGCCTGACGTCGACCACCAGACGATCCGGATCGGCCAGCGTGAACACGCGATAGTCGGGCGCATCGGACAAGTCGATGGTGGCTCGCGTGTAGTCGGCACCGGTGCGCACGCGCACCGAGCGAACCTCGGTTGCAGAGGCCGTCGCCGCGATCGCGATCAGCAAGAAACCCAACGCGCGCCACATGTTTCTGGTAGTCCGGACAGCGGTCTGATCATTGAACCGCATATTACCCGTTGCTGACAAGCCTTTTTCTTACATATCCAACGCTTAGCCGACAAACTTGAACAGTTGCTTCACCATGGATTCATGCACCTCTGGTCACTCGTACGGCAATAGCGCATCGATCCAGGCCTGCCCCAGCGCACTTCCCGCGCGCAGCCGGGCGACGCGCCCATCGCCGGCGTAATCGAGGCGTACGGCCAGATCGAATGACTGCAGGCGCTGCCCGCCACGTTCGGGCCACTCGATCAGGATCAGTTCGTGGGCACGATCGGGCTCGCGCAGGCCCAGCGCATCAAGCTCATCCGCCGAGCCGAGCCGGTACAGATCCCAGTGGCTGACCCTCAAGCCGGTCGTTGCATAGACCTCGACCAGGGTGTAGGTCGGGCTCTTGACGCGCCCCTGATGGCCGAGACCGCGCAACAAACCACGAACCAGGCAGGTCTTGCCGGCGCCGAGATCGCCTTCGAGCCGGATCAGGCCCGGCCCTGCGACTGCTGCCAGACGCGCACCCAAGGCCAGCGTTGCTGCCTCGTCGGCCAACGCCAGCGACCGTTCCTGGTTCATCTGCGCTGTGGATTGGCGAGGCGACGCAGATGCGGCAGCAGATCGCCCGCCAAGGTGCCGCGTTCGCCGGCTTCAGCCGCAGCGGCAAGTCCGGCGAGCGCATGTACCAGCACCGCGGCACGCGCCGCATCGGCAGGGCTCAAACCCTGCGCCATCAATCCGCCGATGCAACCGGCGAGTACATCGCCGCTGCCGCCGGTGGCCAGGGCCGGCGTCACCAAGGGGCAGATCGCCACATTCTGCGGACCCTCGCAAACCACCGTCCCGGCGCCCTTGAGCACCACCGTGGCCTGGAAAAACTCCGCCAGGCTTTGCGCCGCGCGCAGGCGGTCGCTCTGGATCTCGCTGGTCTTCATGTCCAGCAGGCGCGCCGCCTCGCCAGGATGCGGCGTGATCACCACCCGCTCCGGCAACACGCACGCGGCCTGCGCCAGGAGATTCAGCGCGTCGGCGTCCATGACCACCGGCAGTCCGCGTTCGGTGACCGCCGCCAGCAGTGTCTGCGACCACGCGCTTTGACCCAGGCCGGGGCCAATCACCACGACACTGGCCTTGTCGAGCAAGGCGTCGAGATCGCCGGGGCCGGCAACAGCACGCACCATCAACTCCGGTCGCGCACTCAGGATGGCGCCGACGTGAACCGCGCGGGTGGCGACGCTGACGAGGCCGGCGCCGATGCGCGCGGCGGCTTCGGCAGCGAGACGCACGGCACCGCCATAGCCTTCATCCCCGCCAACCACCAACACATGCCCGAAATGGCCCTTGTGCGCGTCGCGCGCCCGCGGCGGCAACCAATCGACCAGCTGTTCCTGGCGCAGGACACGCGCCGCGGCGGGAACACAGGCGTACAGCACCTTGGGCAGTTCGAGTTCGTCGACCAGCAACTCGCCGACCAATGCCGGCGCGCGTCCGGTCAGCAGACCTTGCTTCAGGCCGATGAAGCTCAGAGTGGTGTGCGCCGCGACCGCGACGCCCGGCGTGGCGCCAGTGTCGGCATCCAGTCCGGACGGCACATCGAGCGCCAGTATCGGGGCGCGCTGCGCATTCATGGCGTCGATCAACGCGGCGTGCGCTGCCACCGGTGCGCGCGTCAAGCCGATGCCGAACAGGGCATCGACGACCAGATCGACCTCGGCAAGTTCGCCGCTGAAGATGGACATCTGGCCGCCGGACTGCTGCCACGCAGCGCACGCCAGGGTCGCCTCACCGCGCGTGGGCAGCGCCTGGTCTGGCGCGTAGACGTAGACCTCGCGATGCGATTCCGCGAGCAAGCGTGCAACCACATAGCCGTCGCCGCCGTTGTTGCCGGTGCCGCAGATCACGGCGATGCGCTGCGCCAACGGGAAGCGCGTGCGTACCAGCGCAGCGGCGGCGCGACCGGCACGTTCCATCAGTACGCCACCGGGCAGTTCGAACGAGGCGCCGGCAAGGCGGTCCAGCTCGCGCGCCTGCTCGACGCTGTAGGCCATATCGGGAGGCGCGTTGAGCGGCGGGCTGGGCATGAGGGTTACCGTTGATCGGCAGAGCGGCCGGGGCGTGGGCGCCGAGTATACTGACCGGCGGAGCGTTGCCCCGGTGAACGAAAAGCCAGCTCGGCGGGACTGCGCCAACAACCACCTTCGCCGGCGCGCCCGATCATGGCCGATCGCGAAATCGCCGACCCTGCGGCGCTGAAGACGGATATTGTGGCGCTCGGCCGCAGTCTCGGCTTCCAGGCGCTCGGCGTGTCGGCCGTCGACCTGAGCGCCGACGCCGAGCGTCTGCGCGAATGGCTGGCACGTGGCCAGCATGGCGAGATGCACTACATGGCTCGCCATGGCAGCAAACGCTGGTCGCCGGCCGAACTGGTAACCGGCACGCTGAGCGTGATTTCGGCACGCATGGACTACTGGCCAGGCGGCAGCGCTGACGCGCTCTCGGTGTTGCAACAGCCAGAGACCGGCTACGTATCGCGCTATGCGCTGGGGCGGGATTACCACAAGCTGTTGCGCGGTCGACTGCAGAAACTGGCCGATGCGATCGCCGCACGCATCGGCGGCTTCGGTCATCGTGTGTTCGTCGATTCGGCACCGGTGCTGGAAAAGCCGCTGGCGCGCAATGCGGGCCTCGGCTGGATCGGCAAACACACCAACCTGATCGCTCGCGATGCCGGCAGCTATTTTTTCCTCGGCGAGATCTACACCGATCTGCCGCTGCCGCCGGACCTCCCGGTGGCCGACCATTGCGGCAGTTGCCGTCGCTGCCTCGACGCCTGCCCGACTGGCGCACTGCCGGCGCCTTACCAGATCGACGCCCGGCGTTGCATTTCCTATCTGACCATCGAACTGCACGGACCGATCCCGCACGAACTGCGACCGATGCTCGGCAACCGCATTTACGGCTGCGACGACTGCCAACTGGTTTGCCCGTGGAACAAGTACGCGCGTCTGGCCGGCGAGCCCGATTTCCGCGCCCGCCATGGACTGGATGCCAGCAGCCTGATCGAACTGTTCGGTTGGAACGAGGCGATCTTCCTGGCGCGCACCGAAGGCTCGGCGATCCGCCGCATCGGTCATCTGCGCTGGCTGCGCAATATCGCCATCGCGCTGGGCAATGCGCCGCGCGAAGAGGCCATCATTGACGCGCTGCAGACGCGCTCGGCGCATCCGGACGAGACCGTGCGCGAGGCGGTGTTGTGGGCATTGGGGCGGCAACACAGCGATCGCAGCGGCGAGCGGTTTCCATCGGCCCTGGACCGCTCAGCGCAAGTGCGCCTGCCGTTGTAGGAGCGACGTGGATGTCGCGACAGTGCAACCAACCCTGCAGGTCGCGACGTGGATGTCGCTCCTACCGGCGCAGCCGCCGATAACGCGCCACCAGCGCCTCGGTCGACGCATCCATGCCGCCGATGGCGTCGCCACCCTCGACCCACGGCAACAGCACGCCGCAGATCTCCTTGCCCAGTTCCACGCCCCACTGATCGAAAGAATTGATACCGAGCAATCGACCGGCGAGGTAGACCTTGTGCTCCATCAGCGCCAACAGCGCGCCAATGGTGCGCGCATCGAGGCGGTCGAGCAGGATCGTCGTGCTCGGTCGATTGCCGGCGAACACGCGCTGCCGGGCGCGCGCCAGGCAATCCGGATCGGCTGGATCGGCCTCCTGGGCGAGCGCCTCGTCGAGGCAACGTCCGCGCAGCAACGCCGCGCCCTGCGCCGCCATGTTGGCGATCAGGGCGTCGTGGTGACCGGGCAAGTCATGTTCGACGTTGGCGGCAGCGACAAAACTGACCGGCACCACATCGGTGCCCTGGTGCAGCGCCTGGAAAAACGCGTGCTGCACGCTGGTGCCTACGCCGCCCCAGACCACCGGCGCAGTCGGGTATTCGAGCGCATCGCCGTAGACATCGACCGATTTGCCGTTGGACTCCATTTCCAGTTGTTGCAGGTATTCGGGCAAGCGCGCCAATCGCTCGTCGTAGGCCACCACGGCGTGCGTGGGATGACCGTAGCCGCAGCGATGCAGTAATTCGATCAGCGCCAGCAGGAAACCGGCATTCCCGCCCCACGGAGTGTGCAGCACATGCTGGTCGATCTGATGCGCACCGCTGAGCAGTTCGCGAAAACGCTCGATGCCGAACGCATAGACCAGCGGAAATCCAATCGCGCTCCAGACCGAATAACGCCCACCCACGGCTTCGTCGAACGCGAGGATGTGTTCGCTGGGAACGCCGGCCGCGCGCGCTGCCGCAGGCTTGGCAGTTACCGCGACCAGTCGTTGTTCGATCTCCGACGCGTTCAGTCCGTGTCCGCGCATCCAGGCGATCGCGCTCTCCGCATTCATGCGCGTTTCCTGAGTGCCGAAACTCTTCGACGCGAGCACGAAGGCACTGCGCCGTGGATCCAGTTGACGCAACACGGCGCTCAGCGCGTTGCCATCGACATTGGCGACGAAACGCAGGCGTCGTTGGGGCAATGCCCTGGCGGCGAGGGCGTCATGCACCAGGCGCGGCCCGAGGTCGGAGCCACCGATGCCGAGGTTGACCAGCGTCTCGATACCGGAACTGGCGAGACGTTCGGCCAGCACCTGCATTTGCCCCAGCGCGTGTTGAATCTGGATGTGGCGATCACGCAACGCACTCGCCACCGGCGTGCCCATCGGTACGCGCAACAGCGTGTGCAGCGCGGAGCGCCGCTCCGACGCATTCACCGTGGCACCATCGAACAACTGATGCAGCGCTGTGCGCAGCCCCATGCTTTCGGCGAGTTCCCCGGCCTGCTCGATCAGACCATCGGTCAGCGGCTGTTTCGAAAGATCGAGCCAACAGCCCGGAAGGTCGATGGCGAAACGGCGGGCGCGATCGGGATCGGCGGCAAACAAACCGCGCAGGTCGGCGCCTGCGCTGACGGCATGCGCGCGCAACAGCGCGACCAGTCGGGTTCGCAACTGGGAAAATTCGGACAAGGGTGCTCTCCGGAGGGCCTGCGACCCTGCTGAACAGACGGCCAGTCTGGCCGCATCGGAGGCAAAAAAAAACCCTCACCAATTCGGCGAGGGTTTAATCGGAGTGACGATTACCTCAACGCGCCCTGCGTACCCTGGCTGGTTGGTGTTGCTAACCTGTCAGAGTGGTTGTAAACGTACCACAGCTTGTTGCAAGAATCCATACACTGTTGCGTGCTGTTCAGTTGTTTGCAACACAGGTCAGGAAATCGTGAAACGCAGATTGTCGATCAGCCGGGCGCGGCCGAGCCAGGCGGCGGCCAGAACCACCAGATCGCGCTCTTCCGCGGACGCCGGCTGCAGCGTCAGAGCGCTGCGCACCTCGACATAGTCCGGCCGAAAGCCATCGGCTTCCAGGGCGGCGCGCGCTGCTGCGGTATGCCCGCGAATGTCTCCATCGACGGCGACAGCCGCGGCCACGCGCTGCAATGCGCGGTAGATCGCGCCGGCGCGATGGCGCTGCTCCGCCGTCAGGTACTGATTGCGCGAGCTCAGCGCCAGTCCATCGGCGTCGCGCGCGGTGGGCGCACCGACGATCTCGATCGGAAATCCGAGATCGACTGTCATCCGCCGGATCAGCAGCAGTTGCTGGAAATCCTTTTCGCCGAACACCGCGACATCCGGCGCCACGTGGTTGAACAGCCGCGCGACCACGGTCGCCACGCCACGGAAATGTCCCGGACGCACAGCGCCGCAGAGGATCCCGGACAGACTCGGCACGTCGACCCAGGCCTCGGTCTCGCCGTAGGGATAGATCGACGCAATGGTTGGCGTGAACAGGACATCGGTACCGGCGGCCTCGAGGAAACCGGCATCGCGTTCCAGCGTGCGCGGGTAGGCGGCGTAATCCTCGCTCGGGCCAAACTGCGTCGGGTTGACGAACACGCTGGCAACGACCTTGTCCGCCAGCCCGCGCGCGCGCTCGATCAGCGAGATATGCCCTTCGTGCAGATTGCCCATGGTCGGCACGAAGGCGATCTTCAGTCGCTGAATACGCCACTCGCGCAGCAGTTCGCGCATGGCGACGGGTTCGTTGAAACGCTGCATCGGTGCTCCGCTGGCTGTTGGTTGTTGACTGTTGGTTGTTGGCAGCCAGTCAACGGCAGAAGCAGCTCGGAGCGAGCTTCGCTGCCAATAACCAGCACGCAACAACCGCAAACCGCTTCTAGAAACTGTGTTCAGGCGCAGGAAAGCGCCGCGCGCGGACGTCTGCGGCATAGCGCTCGATGGCGCCATGCACGCTGCCGGTTTCCACCAGAAAATCCTTGGTGAAGCGCACCCGTTTGCCCGGCGTGATGCCGAGCAGATCGTAACTGACCAGGATCTGTCCATCGCATTCGACGCCGGCGCCGATGCCGATGGTCGGGATGTCGATGGCACGGGTGATCTCTCCGGCAAGCGTGGCCGGCACACACTCGAGCACCAGCGCCTCGGCGCCAGCGGCGACCACTGCGTGCGCCTGCTCCAGCATTTTCTGCTGCGCCGCCTGTTCGCGCCCCTGCACGCGGAAGCCGCCCATGCGCAGCACCGATTGCGGCGTGAGTCCAAGGTGCGCGCACACCGGCACCTCACGCTCGGTCAGGAATCGGATGACTTCGAGCACGCATTCCTGACCGCCCTCGAGCTTGACCATCGCCGCGCCGGCATCAACCAGCAGCCGCTTCGCCGTCTGCAGGGCCTGCTCCGGTGTGGCATAGCTGAGAAAGGGCATGTCGGCCATTAGCAGCGCATGCGACAGACCGCGGCGCACCGCGGCGCAATGGTAAACAAGGTGGTCGACGGTGACCGGCAAGGTCGTCGAGTGGCCCTGCACCACCATGCCCAGCGAATCGCCCACCAGCACCACGTCGACGCCGGCGGCATCCAGCACATGCCCGAAGCTGGCGTCATAACCGGTCAAGGCGACGATCGGCGGACCCTCGTGTTTCATGCGGCGCAAGGTCGGCACGGTGACCGCCTTCTGGCTCGGCGTGTGGGCGGCAGTGGCGTACATGGGGGCTCGCAGGGAATCAGGAAAGGAAAGTTGCGCCGCGTAAGGAACAACCTGACAATTTCGACGAACCGTCATTGCGAACGTAGCGAAGCAATCCAGCGCCTTTGCTTTGTCGTACTTGAGAACAACGACAACGCCACTGGATTGCTTCGTCGCTGCGCTCGCAATGACGAGGTTCATGGCTCGTGGGCAGCCTCGAACCGAAGCGGGCCACTCGCAATGACAGGGGTTCGTGGTTTGTGTGCAGCTCCGGCATGACTCGGGCCGCTCGCAATGCCGACATTTTCAGTGTTGTCCCAACCGCCAGCACAGACTAGCGAATTCTGGTTTGAGTAATGTCTTTACCGCGCCATGACCGGGAATCACCAGATCCGGCGCGATGTCGGCCAGCGGCAGCAGCACGAAGGCGCGCTCGTGCAGGTGCGGGTGCGGCAGTCGCAGGCCCGGCTCGTCGATGACCGCGTCGGCATACAGCAACAGGTCCAGATCCAGGGTACGCGGTCCGTAACGGCGATCGCTGCTGCGTTCGCGCCCGTGCCGGCGCTCGATGGCCAGCAATTCATCGAGCAGTTGCTGCGGCGTCAGCACGGTGTCGAATGCGGCGACCGCGTTGATATAGGGATCCTGGTCGGGATCGCCCCAAGGCAGCGAACGATAGCGTTCGGAAACGACCAGCGTTGCCGCATCCGTCAACATCCGCAGTGCCTCGATCGCGCGCTCGACCTGCAATTCGGGATCGCCGAGGTTGCTGCCGATGCCCACGTAGGCGCGGGCGACGGCAGTCATTCCACCGGGGCCTCGCCACCGCTGCGACGGCGACGTCGACGGCGCTTCCTGGCCGGCGCAGCGGCGTCGGTCGTCGGCATGGCGGCCATCGCAGGACCCGCCGGCGCGGCGCGAAACAACGCATCGAACTCGTTTTCGTGGCAGTGCTGCGCGACTTCCCAGCGACGCGCCTGCTCGGTCAGATGCGGATCCACCGCGGCGCGCAGCAGCAGGAAATCGAAAGCGGCGCGAAAGCGCGGATGGCGCATCAGACGACGCGCGCGACTCGGCGAGTTGGTGGCCAGGCGTGGCTGCAGTTCCCAGATCTCGCGGGTGATGATGGAAAATCGTTTGGGCAGCGCGATGCGCTCGATGGTCTCGCGGAACACCGCTTCGGCGGCATCCGCGAGGGCGCCTTCGGCATGCACATCGATGTCCGCGCAGGCCATCTGGAACGGTTCCCAGAGGAACGCGGCGAACAGGAACGCTGGTGTTATCGGCTTGCCCTCGATCACACGCGCATCGGTGCTGCGCAACGCGGCGCGAATCAGCGCACCGGCGTACGGCTCACCGCTGTCGGAATTGATGCTGACGTGGGGAAACAGGTGCTCGAACAGGCGCAGGCGCAGCAGTTGCTCGTAACTCTTCTCGGCGTGCCCGTACAGGAACAGCTTCTGCAGGTCGTCGAACAGGCGCGCTGGCGGGATACCGTCGAGCAGGTTGGCCAACCGCCCTATCGGTTCTTCGGTCGAAGGTGCCAGCGAGAATCCGAGCTTGGCCGCCAATCGCGCCGCACGCAGCATGCGCACCGGATCTTCGCGGTAACGTTGTTCCGGATCGCCGATCAGACGCAGTTGGCGCTTTTCCAGGTCCGCCAGGCCACCGACGTAATCGCGAACGGCGAAGTCGTCGATGCTGTAATAAAGGGCATTGACGGTGAAATCGCGGCGGCGCGCGTCTTCTTCCAGGGTGCCGAAGACGTTGTCGCGCAGGATCAGGCCCTCGGCCTCGACTTCGCGGTCTGGATGATCGTCGTCGACCCCGAGTTCGCCGCCGCCGCGAAAGGTGGTGACCTCGATGATCTCGTTGCCGAAACGCACATGCGCGATGACGAAACGCCGACCGATCAGGCGACAGGTGCGGAACACCTTGCGGATCTGTTCCGGGTGGGCATCGGTGGCGACGTCGTAGTCTTTCGGGTCGCCGCCGAGCAGTAGATCGCGCACCGCCCCGCCAACCAGATGCGCCTGATAGCCGGCCTCGCGCAGCCCGTAGAGCACACGCACCGCCGCTGAACTGATGCGCTTGCGCGAGATGTCGTGCTCCGGGCGTTGCAGCACGATCGGGTCATGCGCCGCCGCAGTGGCCGCCGCCGGGTGGGTTCTGTTGCTGTCCGTGTCTCTCATCTACTGTCCATGTATCGGTTCAGTTGCGGGCGCTGCCGGCGCCTGGTTGCGGGTGTGCCGACCTGCCCTGGTTGTGGCGCGTCCTGCGCACCGCTATTATCCGGTGGCTCTGCAACGCTCCCTTCGTCTAGCGGTCAGGACGTGGCCCTCTCAAGGCTAAAACACGAGTTCGATTCTCGTAGGGAGCGCCATTTTTTCGGTCTTGCGCGCCAATGCCCTTTGTTGTCATCGAAAACTGCATCAAGTGCAAGTACACCGACTGCGTAGAAGTCTGTCCGGTGGACTGCTTCCATGAAGGTCCGAATTTCCTTGCCATCGACCCGGACGAGTGCATTGATTGCACGCTGTGCGAGCCCGAGTGTCCGGCGAATGCCATCTTCCCCGAAGATGACGTGCCCAAAGGGCAGGAACACTTCATCGAGTTGAATCGCGAGCTGGCGCGCGGCTGGCCGACGATCACCACGCGCAAGGAAGCCCCCGCCGACGCCAAGGCGTGGGACGGCGTCAGCAACAAATTGCCGCTGCTCGAACGCTGATCGGCCGACGCGCCGTTCAACGCAGGCGCGCTTCCACCACGCCAAGCACGGTCATGGCCGGATCATCCACCCGCACCTTGCCGTCGTCGTCGACGATGGTCACGTTGCTACCGCTGCCCACGGCATCGACCTTGACCTGCATGGTCGTCGATGGCGAGGAACCGAACATGCGACCGAAGAATCCGGGTTTGGGCGCGTCCGAAATCAGCTCGACCTGATACACCATCGCCGATTCGTCCTGCTCAAGCACCTTGCAGCAGCCGCTGCGCTGCAGCGCGATGCCGACACGGCGCCAGGTACTGTCCGCTTCGTCGGCGATCGTCAGTACCGCATTTGCCGCGCGTGGCAGGCCACCGCGCGCTGCAGCCACCGTGTTGCCGAGTAGCGGCGGCGACACATCGGCATTGCTGGCGAGGCCAGCGACTGCGGGAATCTGCAGGGCCGGATTCACTGCCGGCCGCATCAAATCACGCGGAACCTCCAGCGGCGCCGTCTCACGCGAGTCCTCGTAGACGATCGGTCGGTTGATGAAAGTTCCGCAACCCCACTGCAAGCCGAGCGCGAGCCCGAACAGCACCTTTGCAACTGTCGCCATGCGCACGCAAGACATTCGGTAATCCATTCCTTCCAGTATTCCAGGGTGGCGCCGCCAGCTCGACTTCAGGCCGCCAGCGCCGCGTCGAGTTGCACCCGCGCAAGACGGAGTGCGGCGGCCAGCGCCGGTCGGTACTGCTCCGACATCGGCAACAGCGGCAATCGCGGCAGCTCGTTCATGCGCCGCATCATTGCCAATCCGGCCTTGACCGGGATCGGGTTCGGCTCACTTGCGATCGCCGCGTACAGGGGCGCAAGCATAGCGTCGATTTCCCGTGCTGCCTGCATCTGCCCCTCGCGCACGCTGCGACAGAGTTCAGCGCACCGTTCAGGAACCAGATTGGCCACCACCGAGATCACTCCGTCGGCACCCGCAGTCAGCGCCGACAACGCGGTTGGATCGTCGCCGCTCAACACCGCGAATGTCGGCGACCGCAGCGGCAGCAATGCAGCCATGCGTGCCGGGTCGGCAACCGCTTCCTTGATCCCGATGATGCGCGGATGCGGCGCGAGCCGGGCGACGCTGTCGGGCAGCAGGTCGACGCCGGTGCGCCCGGGTACGTTGTAAAGAATCACCGGAAGCGCGTCGTCGTCCGCCAATGCACGAAAATGGGCGACCATGCCATCCTGGGTCGGCCGCGAGTAGAACGGCGTCACGGCAAGCGCAGCATCGGCGCCCACCGAACGCGCCAGCCGCACCAATCGCAGCGCCTTGGCGGTCGCTGGCGAACCGGTTCCGGCGATGATCGGCACGCGTCCACCCGCGCGACGCACGCCGACTTCAAGCAGTGCCGCCAGTTCGCTCTCTTCGAGCGCGCCGGATTCGCCGGTCGAACCGCCGATCACCAGACCGTTGCTTCCCGCCAACAGGTGCCAGTCGACAAGGGCCTCGAAGGCGAGCAGATCGAGTGCGCCGCCGCGCTGAAACGGCGTGACCAACGCCGGAATGCTTCCTGCAATATGCACTGCCTTAGAATCCCTGCCAGAAATCATCCCGATCTTACTTGCGGCGTTTCCGAGCTGACAAGTATCCTGTCGGGCTGCCCCGGCCATCGTCCGGGCAGTTCGAAATCCCGCATTGCCAGTTTGACTGCCGTGTCCGACCCGACTCCCCGACTATCCGTCCCCGAGAATCACCTGCTGATTTCCGCCATTGCGCCGAATTCGGTGTCGCTGCTGACCGTGCTCGGCAAGCGCGTGCTGGATGCCGGCTGCAATCTGCTCGAGGCGCGCGTGTCGCTGCTGGGGCAGGAGGTGTCGGTGCTGCTGCTGGCTTCGGGCGCGTGGGATGCGATCGCCAAGTGCGAAAATGCGCTGACCAAGATACAACGCGACGATCAGATGGTGCTGACCATGCGCCGCACCAGTTCTCGCGAACTGACCGGCGCCAGCTTGCCATACACGGTCGAGGTCATCGCCGCCGACCGCCCCGGCATCCTGTATCAACTGGCGGAGTTCTTTTCGCGCCGCGGCATCACCGTCGAAGCGTTGAGTTCCTCGCGCTATCGCGCGGCACAGACCGGCGCCGAGATGTTCTCCGCGCAGATTTCCATCGGCATTCCGGCCTCGGCGCACATCTCGAGCCTGCGCGAGGATTTCCTCGAGTTCTGCGATACGCTGAACCTCGATGCGATCCTGGAGCCGCTCAAGGGCTGAGCGGCTTACGGCGCCAGGCGCCACCTTTTCGACGCGCAAACCCGCGCCGGTGCATCAGGCTCACGCCAAGTCGCTGCTCGTCGCTTGAAGATCGAGCACACGAACTCGCTTCAGCAGTCGTGCGGATGTGCCAGGGAAGGCTTCGCGGCCATGCAACACGCGCCAGTTGTCGATCACCAGCAGGTCCGCGGCGCTCAACGTCAGCCGTTGCTCGGCGCTGGCGAACCCAGTCGCGAACCGCTGCAGCCAATCGCGCGATCGCGATGCCTGCGCCGGTCGGCGACCATCGAGCAGCGCGTTGACCTCGGCTGAATTGAACCGCACTCGATTCGCTGCATCGACGGTGGTGACTTTGCCGCACGGATAGGGAAGCCGGTACTGTTCGAGCGCCACTCGAGTCGGGCGATCCACGGTCGCCAGCACGGCATGCGCATCGACCAGCAAAGTCTGCCCGCCGGCTGCGGCAGGCCGCCAGCAATGCAGCATGACCCAACGTGCCGGCAATCGATGGAAGCTCTCGTCGGTGTGCGGTGGAAATCGGGCGCTGCCGGCTGATTGCAGTGGTTTGCCGTACTGGTCGCCGACCTCTACGTCCATCGCCTGCACGCGCTGCACGCCACCCGACTCGGCAAGCCTGACATGCCGGGCCAGCGCGCGCATCGAGATCGGACCAAGTTCACCCGCAAGCCGTAGCAGCGAGCGGTTATCGGCATCCATAGGCACGCCGCGCAGGCGCACCGCGCCGAGCACGCAAAGCGCCTCCGCCCAGTCGGGCGGCGGTGGCCAGTCGATGTCGCGTATCGACGCATGCATGGGTGTTGGCCTGGTGTTGCTGTTGGTGTTGCTGTTGGTGTTGCTGTTGGTGTTGCTATTGGTGTTGGTGTTGGTGTTGGTGTTGCTATTGGTGTTGGTGTTGGTGTTGGTGTCGGACCGAGCATAAACGCGTGCGTTGCTGTTGCTCCGACAGTCAGACAAACCAGCAACCGACGCCTGCTGGGCGCGCCGCCGCGCCGACCATCGGACCGACGCGCACTTTCACGCAATTTTCGGCATTCTCGGCGCTTGCGGTGACCGCGCCCTACGGAGAGTCCATGAGCCAGAAGAAACGTACCTACGTCCTCGACACCAATGTGCTGATGCACGATCCGACGGCGCTGTTCCGCTTCGAGGAACACGACGTCTACCTGCCGATGATGGTGCTCGAGGAGTTGGACGCGGCCAAGAAGGGCGTTTCGGAAGTCTCGCGCAATGTGCGCCAGGTCAGTCGGTTCCTCAACGAACTGATCGAAAGCCATGGCAACGGCGGCCTCGACAAGGGTATCGCGCTGAAGCGCCCGGACGGCCTGGATCTCGGGCGCCACAAACCACGCGGCCATTTGCGCTTCCAGATTGCCGAACCGAAGGTGGACAGCCCGAGCTTCGGCAGCGTGAAGCCGGACAACCAGATCCTGCACGCCGTGCTGCAACTGCGCGACGAGAAGTCTCGCACGCAGGTCGTGCTGGTCACCAAGGACATCAATCTTCGCATCAAGGCAAAGATCCACGGCATCCCGGCCGAAGACTACGAGAATGACCGTGCACTGGATGACCTGGCGCTGCTGTACACCGGCGTTGATCTGCTGAAGGCCGAGTTCTGGAGCCGGCATCCGGAACTCGAATCCTGGTCTGAGCGGGGCCGCACCTACTACAGGGTCAAACTGAAACGCGACGAACGCTGGCATCCGAACCAGTTCCTGCACTTCGGCGACGACAACCAGGTGGCCTTGCGCGTGCTCAAGACCGAAGGCGGCCGCGCGACCCTGCAGATTGTCGACGACTACCAGACGGTTCCGAACCGCGTGTGGGGCATCAGCGCGCGCAATCGCGAGCAGAACTTCGCGCTGAATGTGTTGATGGATCCGGAGGTGGACTTCGTCACGCTGCTCGGCACCGCGGGCACCGGGAAAACCCTGCTGGCGCTCGCCGCCGGCCTGGCGCAGACGATGGACCAGCAGCGCTACAAGGAAATCATCGTGACCCGTGCCACGGTGCCGGTCGGCGAAGACATCGGCTTCCTGCCGGGCACCGAAGAAGAAAAGATGACGCCGTGGATGGGCGCGCTCAACGACAACCTGGAAGTGCTCGCCAGCCCTCAGGACTCCAGCAACTGGGCGCGCCAGGCAACCAACGATCTGCTGTCCTCGCGGATCAAGGTGCGCTCCATGAGCTTCATGCGCGGGCGCACCTTCCTGTCGCGTTACGTGATCATCGATGAAGCGCAGAATCTGACGCCGAAGCAGATGAAAACACTGCTTACCCGTGCCGGCCCCGGCACCAAGATGATCTGCCTCGGCAACGTCGAGCAGATCGATACACCCTACCTGACGGAAACCACCTCGGGCCTGACCTTTGCAGTCGACCGTTTCCAGTATTGGCCGCACAGCGCGCACATCACGCTGCGACGCGGCGAACGCTCGCGACTGGCGGACTTTGCCTCAGAGGTGCTGTAGGGCGAAACCTTCGCCTGAAGCGACGGTTTCGCCGATCATTTGCTTTTGTGGGTCCAGACTTGTCTGGACGCTATTAGTCTGGACCCACAGAAACGTCCGGTTTGCGCGGATTCCGCTGCGCGGCATCCGCCTTACGGGTCTGCGAAGCGGGTTGCCGCTGCTAGAAGCGAACGTTCCAGCTGGCCTCGAACTCGAGGTGTTCGGAGTCCGTCGGGTCTACGTTGCGCACGTAGGCCGAGCCGAGTACGTACTCGGCGCCGGCGTAACTCGCCATCAGGCGCAGATCACCCAACGCACCAAACGAACGACCGAGACCCACTGACCAGTTGGAATCGCTCTGGATGCCATCGATGGCCTGCTGCAGGAGATCCGCCGTGGGCATGGGCTGCAGGCTGGTGCTGTAACGCACCGACCATTGCCACGTCGGCCCGCTCCCGCGCAACGCCGCTGAATACACCGTCAGGTCGCGCCAGGCGAAGGTCGGGCTGCTGCTGTCGCCGAGCAGCGCTAGGAAGCGATTCGGCAGCGCGTAACTGGAGACGCTGTTGATATCACTGTACCTCACCCGCTCGGCACCGAGTACGAGCATGGTTTCCGGCGCCACCAGTGCGGTAATGCCGAGAACTGCAGTCGCAGGAATGTCGAGATCGCCGGGCTCGGAATAAACGCCGCGATAAGCCTTGTACGCATTCATGTCGACGCGCGAACGCAGGCCCAGGTTCCAGCCCATGCTGCCGCCCATCGGAGCACCAACGGCAAACGCCAGACCGGTGCCACGCGATTCCTCGAACGATGCCACCGCGCCGGGCAACTGGCTGTCGGGTGCATCGACCAGCGGCATCAAACTGCCGCTGGCGAACCGCTGGTCGGCGAACACCGCATCAGCGCTGACACCAAGTCCACTGTCGGATTCCACGAACAGACCCGAGGTGATCAGCCGACGCTCAAGTCCACCATCGTCCAGCACACTGGCCGAAGAAACCTCGTCGAACTGCGTTCGCGACGACGACTTTTCGGTCAGCCGCGCGGCACGCGCACCCAACGACCAATCGCGACCTGCAAACAAGGGAATCACCATGAATTCGCCGAGCGCCCTGCTCAGCGGATTGAGCGACGGCGCCTCGATCAGCGTATCAACGTCGACCCAACTGAAATTGGGTGCCAACCGCTGCGCGGCAGCAACCCGCAACGGACCCCGCAGCACGGCCATGGGCGTGTCGGAATCCCCCGAAATGCCTTCTAATGGCAGTTGGGCGTAGCTAAAAGAAGGGACGGCGAGAATCAAGCTCGCCGTCCCTATCAAAGTTTGCAAACGTGCTCTCGCCTGCATGCCCTCAAGCCCCGCTAGAAGAGAAGGAGTGTTGCTTCTAGCCGACGCCAGAATCGCAAAAAAACAACAGCGCGTCAAGTACGCAACACTACAAAGTTTATGTCTCATTTCCGCAACAAGGCGACTTCGACATGAGCAGACCTGTGCCACCCAGAGCTTTCGCACTGACTATCGCAGGCTCGGATTCCGGCGGCGGCGCCGGCATCCAGGCTGACCTGCGCAGTTTCGCCAGCCAGGGCGTTTTTGGGCTCACGGCGATCACGGCCATCACGGCTCAGAATTCGAGCGCAGTGAATGCGGTAAAGGTACTGTCGACGCGCATGGTGCGCGCACAGATCGATGCGGTTGTCGGCGATTTCCCGGTGGCCGCCGTAAAGACCGGCATGTTGGCAAGCGCCGCGATCGTTCGCCTGGTGGCGGCATATGCAGCGAGCACCCCGCATCTGCCATGGGTGATCGATCCGGTGATGATCGCATCGTCCGGCGCCACCCTTCTCGCCGCCGACGCGCAACATGGCGTACGCGAGCTGCTGTTGCCGCGTGCCTGCGTGCTGACCCCGAACGTACCGGAAGCCGAGTCGTTGCTCGGGCGCCCGCTGCGGCAGCAACGCCAGCTCGAGCGCGCCGCCGAAGACCTGCGCGCTCTCGGGCCGCAAGCGGTGCTGCTGAAAGGCGGCCACATGCAGGGGCGCGAGGTCATCGACGTGTATTGCGATGCCGATGGCATCACTCTGTACCGCGCACCGCGGCGCCAGCTCAATGGCCATGGCACTGGTTGCACGCTGGCGTCACTGGTTGCCGCCCGACTGGCGCTAGGCGAGCCGCCCGCTTTGGCCGTGGCCAGCGCCGTCGCGGCTTTCCGGATCGCACTTGAGCACGGGGCAACCGTGGGTGGCGCCAAAGTCTGGGTACCTTATCCGCTCGGTCCAAAAGCCCTGGTCGGATAGGAAGCAATGCGTCGCGACCATCAGCCCCGCGCGTCACCGGTCGCGAACTGCACGCCGCTCCGCCCGATTCCCGCAAGCGCGCCGACGTGGCAAATCGAATCGACCTACAGTCGCGCAATCAGGGCGTCGGCAAACGCTTCGGTTCCGGCACTGCCACCGAGATCGCCGGTCAGCCGATCGTTGGCGCCCAGCGTCGCGCGGATGGCGCCGCGCAAGCGCTGCGCCGCATCCGCCAGTCCCAGATGATCGAGCATCATCGCTGCCGCCAGCAGCAGCGCAGTCGGGTTGGCAATGCCTTTGCCGGCAATGTCCGGTGCGGAACCATGCACCGCCTCGAAGATCGCGGCATCGGTGCCGATGTTGGCGCCCGGCGCCATGCCCAGCCCGCCGACCAGCCCGGCGCACAGATCCGACAGAATGTCGCCAAACAGATTGGTGGTGACGATCACATCGAACTGATGCGGATTCATCACCAGTTGCATGCACGCGTTGTCGACGATCATTTCGTTGACGACGATGTCCGGATACTCGGCCCCCACGGCTTTCGCGGTGCGCAGGAACAGCCCCGACGTCGTCTTCAGGATGTTCGCCTTGTGCACGATGGTGACCCGGCGACGACCCGTACGCTTGGCCAGGTCGAAGGCATAACGCGCAATCCTTTCCGAACCTCGCCGGGTGACCTGGATCATCGATTGCGCCATTTCGCCATCGGATGACAAGGTCTGGCCCTCGCTGCGATAAGCGCCTTCGGTGTTTTCGCGCACGGTCAGGAGATCGATATCCGCGTAGCGCGATCGCGTGTTCGGGAACGACAGCGCCGGGCGGACGTTGGCATACAAATCGAAGCGCCGGCGCAATTCCACATTCAGCGACGAGAACCCGTCGCCGACCGGCGTGGTCAATGGCCCCTTCAGCGCCACGCGCGTGCGCGCGATCGACTCCAGCGTCGATGCCGGCAACAGCGTGCCCTGCTGTTCCAGTGCCTGCAGCCCGGCACTGGCGAATTCGAACGCCAAGCCGCAATCGAGCGCCTGCAGCACGCGCAGGCTGGCGTCGGTGATTTCCGGTCCGATCCCATCGCCGCGGATGACCGTGATCGTCTTGTTCATCATCATGATGATATGTGACTTCCTTGGAGACCGGTGCAGCGCGTAAACTAGTCGTCAGGCCACGTCGGGGCAACTCGCCAAAGGTCTGGCATTGGCATGCCATTCAGCGCCACACGAGGAGATCCAGATGTTCAAGCTCAGGTGGTTGATGCTGGCTTTGCTGCTACCGGCAACGTTGTCGGCGCAGGTGCCGCTGCACCGCATCGAGGCGATCCCCGCCAACCCGGCGCCGGGCAGCGCATTTCAGTTGCGCGTGATCGGCAACTGGCCCAACACCTGCGCGCCGGAATTGCTGCCGGTGGTCATCGACGGGGTCAACATCGACCTCTCGGTACGCCAGATCGATGCCATCTGCGGCGACGCCATCACCCCCTATTCGGTCACTTTCGATCCGGGCAGCGCACTCGGCGGCGGGGCGCTCGGTGCCGGCAATTACCGCGTGCGGTTCGCCATCAAGGATGCCACAGGCACCCCAACGCTGCTCGCGTTCCGGGTGGTCGACGTGGCACCGGCGAATGCACGCCGGGTGCAACCGGAGCCGGGTTTCTGGGCACCCGATCTCGCCGGCGAGTTCCTCACTCCGAATGGCGGCATCGGCATGATGATCGAACGCCAGGGCTCGATACTGGCGATGACCACCAATGCGTATGCGCCGGGCGGACAGCCGGCGTGGTATCTGAGTGCGGGATCGTTGGCACGCGCCAGCTTCCGCGCCGACTTGCTGCGATCGATTGGCGGGCAACCGCTGTGGATGACATCGCGCGGACCGCAATCGGTGGAGCCCGCGGGCACCATCGAAGTCGAGTTCGCTTCCGATGCCAGTGCAGTCGTCTGGTTCACGCGCGCCAGCGGCGACGGCATTTTCGACCCGCTCGACCTGATGCCGATCTCGATGCGACGCCTCAACTTCGCGCTCGCCAACGACGGCGAGTCGCTGTCCGGCAGCTGGCTGCTGAGCGCAAGCAACGGCGCGTTGTCGACGCGCATCGAACTCAGTTACCGCGCCGAGCTGAGCAGCCCCGGCGAGGCCGTGCTGGTCGATGCCGCTCAAGGCTACGAGTTGCGCTGCCTGATCGATCCCCAGCGCCGCGATGGTCCGCCAAGCAGTTGTCGTCTGTTCTTGCGCGGCAGCGAGATCGCACGATTCACCAACAATGGGCTGACGCGACTGACCGGCGGTCGCGACGGTGGCGAAGTCGTCCTGCTGCGCGTGGGTGAGTGAGCGACCCGCGGTCGCCGTCGCAATGGCGACCGCCGAGTTCCGAACAACGGGCTAAACCGCTGGCGCTGCCGGCGCAGGTTCTGCGGCCTCGGCGGCGGCCAACTGGTCGAGGAAATCGACCGCCCGCCGCAGGTGAGGGATGACGATGGAGCCGCCGACCACCAACCCCACGCTCATCGCCTCGTAGATCTCGTCGAAGCTGAGCCCGGCGTTTCGACATTGCGCCAGGTGGTAGGAGATGCAGTCGTCGCAGCGCAGTACCAACGAGGCGACCAGCCCGAGCATTTCCTTGGTACGCACGTCGAGATGCCCACCCTCGCCATAACATTGGCGATCGAGCGCGAAAAAGCGCTTGGTCAGCTGATTGTCGATGCCGAGGATGCGCTCGTTCATGCGCTGCCGGTAGGAGACGAACTGCTGCACGCGATCGCTCATGACGACGCTCCGGCCAGCAGCGGATCAAGTTTGCCGGCGCGATCCAGCGCCACCATGTCATCGTGCCCGCCGACATGCTGGCCGTTGATGAAGATCTGCGGCACCGTGCGCCGCCGTGTGCGCGCGATCATCTCGTCGCGCCGATCCGGCGCGAGATCGACACGCACCTCTTCGATGTCAGTGAATCCCTTGCGCGCCAGCAGGCCTTTGGCAGCCACGCAGTAGCCGCAATGGGCGGTAGTGTAGATCTGGATCGTGGGCATCGGTTGGTGTTCCGCGTGTTGGTGTTGGTGGTTGATTCTTTGTTGGCAGCAGGATCAGGGGCCGCGCACTTCGCTGCCAGCAACCAGCAACCTGCTCACCCAACATGACGCAAGATCTGAAAGAGAAGCCTTTTCCGCAAAGGACGCAAAGGAAAGCAAAGCCAGCAGAACATCAACACCTTGATTCTTGGCTCTCTTTGCGTCCTTTGCGTCCTTTGCGGACAAAAAAGGCCTTCCGCATGGTCGCCGCCAGTTTGATGCGCAAACAAGCGCACCGACAGGGGCGACCGTGACTCTCACAGACAACTCTCAGGTTTGGGCAATCCGGCAATTTTGCAAGCCTGTTTCGCCGGCCCATCCGGAAACAACTGGTAGAGGCGTCGACTGCTGGCCTTCGGTTCGCCCAGCAGCGGCGCCATTACCTTGACCAATACGCGCATCGGCGGGCTCAACTGATAGCGCTGGTGGTAGTCGCGCAGGAACTCGATGACCTGCCAATGGGCATCGCTCAATTCGATGCCCTCGCCCTGCGCCACGCGTTCGGCGAAACTGCGGTCCCACAGCGTGCTGTCGAGCAGGTACCCGGCGGCGTCGCAGGGAGCTTCCGCGGCGGACATGCTCAGGTCCACTCCAGCAGTACGCCATGAGCGGCAATGAGGTCCAGCCAGTGCAACTCGTCGACGACCTCGATGACGTTCGGCAATGCCGCAGCGTCGATCCGCTCTGGCGTCGGCAGCAACCAACGTACTGCGCGGCGCTCGCCCAGCAAACCCCAGATCGCCGCGCCAGCGGATGCGGGCCGCGCCTCCTGGAGCTCGCGCGCCGCGCGGTCGAGCAGCACGACAATGTCGCCGTCGACGAGCGCATCCGCGATCGCCGCCCAGGTGGAAGCGTCGTCCAGCGCGGTCGACACATGCTGCAGCGTCATCTCACCAGCCCTGCAGTGGCGCGCGGCGCAGCCACGTACGCCATTCGTCCGCATCCAGCCAGCGTACCACCAGCGCCGCCCGCTCGCTGTCGAATCTCCTCCTGCAGTCCTCCGGGGCACTGATGCTGTCGACGCCGAGCAGGGCCAGACTGGCCCAGACCCGGGTTCCGGCCGGAACCTCGGCATCGACGGCAAGCGGCATGATCAGTTCCAGGCCGTCGCCGGCAAATCCCAGCTCCAGCGGCACGTCCAGTGCTGCCGCAGCCTGCGCCAACTCGAAGCCCTCGCGCCAGGTCGCCGCGGCAGGCGCCCGGGTAAACAACATTCGCAACGGGGCGTTCATGTGTCGGCGCTGCCCAGGCGCAGCACCCGGTCGCTGCGCTCGTGAGCCAGCAACCAATCGGCCAGCCCGCCGAGACGGAACGGTGGCGCCAGCTCAGCGGGGGCGAGCATGTCGATCCGCGCCAACGCGGTGCGGCAGACCACGCAGTCGAGGCCGCTGGCGGCAGCGAGTTCCGACCAGCGTCCGAGATCGACCGGGTCGGCGTGTCGGTTCAGAGCCGCATAAGCGCCTTTGTGGTACAAAAAGAGGGTATCCAGAACATGGCCTGCGGACTGTGCCGCCTGCAGCATCCGCAACGCGACCCGAGGCGCGCTGGAACCCGCCGGGCTACCCAGCAGCATCATGGACAAACGCATGACCAGCCCGAGCAATGAGGTGAATCCGAAAACTACACGCGCAGCCCGCCAATGGCGATGGCTGGCGGCGGTTGCGTTCGCGCTGGTGGCCAATGCCACGTCGGCCATCGGCGCAGATGGATTGCCGGACCTCGGCGATTCATCGGCGCGCATGCTGTCGACCGATCAGGAGCGCGAGTATTCCGAAGGCCTGCTGCGCCAACTGCGCAATTACGACCTCAGCATCGATGATCCGGAACTGGTCGAATACCTGGAAACGCTGGCCTACCGGCTGGTGCAGGGCAGCGGCCGCAGCGACACCCGGTTCCATTTCGAATTGATCGACGTGCCGGTGGTCAACGCCTTCGCCTCCCCAGGCGGCATGGTCGTGGTGTTCTCGCAGTTGATGTTGCATGCCGAAAACGAGAGCGAGCTGGCTGGCGTGCTGGCACACGAGATCGCGCATGTCACCCAGCGCCACATCACCCGACGCATGGAAAGTGCGGTGGAGGATGCGTTGCCGATCCTGCTGGGCTCGATTGCGCTGGCGATCGCCACCCAGGGCCAGGGCGACGGCGCACAGGCCGCATTGGCCAGCGGCATGGCGCTGATGCAGCAGCGACAGATCAATTTCACCCGCGACAATGAGCACGAGGCCGATCGCGTCGGCATTCAGACGCTGGCCAAGGCCGGCTTCGACCCGATCGGCATGGCCGACTTCTTCGCGCGCATGGGCAGCCTGCACCGCACGCAGAGCGAGAAGCCGCCCGAGTACCTGCAGACCCATCCGGTCACCACCACCCGGATTGCCGAAGCCAAGGCGCGCGCCGACAACCTGCGTGCTCCGGACAGCCGGGCGACCAGCCTGGAATTTGCCCTGATGCGCGAACGCCTGCGCGTGCTGACATCGCGCGACCTGCCGGCGCTGGTGGGCCATTACCAGGACACCAGGCGCGCCGCAAACATCGACCGTCGAGCGCTAGCTTATGGACTGGCACTGGCGCAGACGCGCATCGGCGATGCCGGCGAGGCGCGAGAGGCCCTGCTGCAGCTCGCCAGTTCCGATCCGGAACGCCTCAGCTATCAGCTGGCGCTGGCGGAGACCGAGCGCCAGCAACGGCAATTCGATGCCGCCGACGCCCGTTACCAGCGACTGTTGGCGGAACGCCCCGGGCATCGTGTCGTTTCGATCGCCTACGCGCGCTCGCAGATCGAGCGCAACAGCAGCGAGTCAGGGCGTCGCGCAGTCGAAGTGCTGCGCCCGGTGGTCGATCGCAACCGCAGCGATCCTGGCCTGCTGGAGCTTTATGCGCGCGCCAACCAGTTGGCGGGTCAGCCGGTGCGCGCGGCAGAAGCATGGGCGCAGGCCTACTTCCTGCGCGGCAAGTTCGAAGACGCGATGCGTCAACTCGAGCAAACCGCGCTGCGCGAGGATCTGGACTATTACGAACGCGCGCGCATCGACGCCCAGGTGGCCGCGTGGCTGCCCATCGTGCTGCGCGAGCGCCGTCGTGCCGAGGACGACGAGCGCTCGTAGGGCACGAGGGCACGAGGGCACGTAAACGCAACTCGGAGCGAGCTTGAGATCCCGCTTTCCCTATTTCCCTGTTTCCCTCTTTCCCACTTCCCCTCGTGCCCTCAATTGACGTCATTTCTTATGACATCGTCACACGACGGTCATAAACCAAGGGTTGAATGACGGGATCACTGAGCGACTGGCGCAGGAGAATCTCGTGGAACAACGCGTACTGGTGGTCGAAGACGAAGCCGCCATTCGCGACATGATCGCGTTCGCGCTGAAGCGCGCCGGGCTGCAGCCGATGCTGGCCGAAGACGCGCGCATGGCGCAGCACCTGATTGCCGAGCGACTGCCGGATCTGATCCTGCTCGACTGGATGCTGCCGGGTGCCAGCGGTCTCGAGTACGCCCGGCGCCTGCGTCGTGAAGAGCTGACCCGCGAGATCCCGGTGATCATGCTGACCGCGCGCGGCGAAGAAGACGACCGCGTGCTCGGTCTGGATGCCGGCGTCGATGACTACATCGTCAAACCGTTTTCGACGCGCGAGTTGATCGCACGCATCCGCGCCGTGCTGCGCCGCACCCAGCCGCAGGGCGACGGACAGACCGTCAGTCTCGGCGGATTGACCCTGGATACACTGAGCCATCGCGTGTTCGCGCACGAACGCCCGGTTGCCCTGGGGCCCACCGAGTATCGCCTGCTGGCCTTCTTCATGACCCATCCGGAACGTGTCTACACCCGCGGGCAACTGCTCGACAACGTCTGGGGCAGCGGCGTTTATGTCGAGGAACGTACCGTCGACGTGCATATCCGGCGCTTGCGCAAGAGCCTCGAGCCGTGCGCTCTGGAGGACTACATCCAGACCGTGCGCGGCGCCGGCTACCGCTTCTCGACCACCGTCTGAGCCGACCAGCGCGCCACGCCGACGGCAGTCGTGAAATGATGCGGCGATGAACGCATTTCGCGCCTTCGAACGCAGCCTCATGCAACTGGTCGCGCTGGCCGGCGTTGGCCTGCTGCTCGGTGCGTCGGCCGGACACGCCGGGTTCGGCATGGCGGCGGGACTGCTGCTGTTCATCGCGCTGCTGCTGCGCCAGTTGTTGCGCCTGCAGCGCTGGCTGGGTTCGCGCCAGTTGCACGCTCCCGAGACTGACGGCGCCTGGCAATCGGTGTTCGACAATCTGGAACGCCGCCGCAAGGGCGAGCGCCGCCGGCGCCGGCGACTGCTGGATGCGCTGGAATCGTTTCGCGATGCCGCCCGCGCGCTACCCGATGGCATCATCGCGATCGACGACAGCGACACCATCCACTGGTTCAACAAATCGGCCAAACGTCTGCTCGGATTCCGCTATCCGGCGGATGTCGGCAACCACCTGACCCACCTGGTGCGCTCGCCACGCTTCGTGCAGTGGCTCAGCGAAGGACGCCTCGACGAACCCCTGCTGGACTTGCCGTCGCCGGAAGACGAACGCGTTCGTCTGCTTTGTCGGCTGATCGCCTACCGCCCCGGTTTTCGCATGCTGATCGTGCGCGATGTCAGCAACCTGATGCGACTGGAGCAAGTGCGGCGCGACTTCGTCGCCAACGTGTCGCACGAGCTGCGCACGCCGCTGACCGTGATCAACGGTTACATGGAGGCACTGGAGCCAGAAGAACTCGGCGAATTCGCGCCGTTGTTCGTGCAGGTGCGGCAGCAGAGCCGGCGCATGGCCCACATCGTCGAGGACCTGTTGACGCTGTCGCGGCTGGAAGCGCAGAGCGTGCCGATGGACGAACCGGTGGCGATGCAACCGCTGCTGGCGACCCTGCTGCGCGATGCGCAGGCCTTGAGCGCGGGGCGTCACCAGATCGCGATCGAGGCTGCCGCGGACCTCGATCTGCGCGGTTCCGGCAAGGATTTGCACAGCGCATTCTCCAACCTCGCCGTGAACGCGGTGCGCTACACCCCGGATGGCGGCAGCATTCGGCTGCGCTGGGACGTCACGGCCGATGGCGGCGCGGCGTTCAGTGTCATCGACACCGGCCAGGGCATTCCGGCGCCGCACCTGCCGCGGCTGACCGAGCGCTTCTATCGGGTATCCAATTCGCGCTCGCGCGACAGCGGCGGCACCGGCCTTGGGCTGGCCATCGTCAAGCATGTGCTGAACGCGCACGACGCCCGTCTGGAGATCGAATCGCGCCTCGGCCATGGCAGTTGTTTCCGCTGCGTGTTCCCGGCGGCGCGGGTGCAGCCGCGCGAGTGCACAGTGGCTGATCGAGCCGGATAGCGGCTGCAGCGTAGTGCATTCTGTCCGTAAAGAACGCAATGGACGCAATGGACGCAAGGAAAACGATGCAAGCCGAGCGAATCCGCCGGGCGACCGGGCCAAAGCCAAAGCTGATGCGCTTTCCCTCGCGCTCTTTGCGCTCGTCGCCGACCCCATCCTCCTGGCGCGGCGTCCCGCGTCACACGGCGACCGGACCCGAGCCTTGCCCATTCTGCTACCTTTCCCATTTTGAATGACCGCCCTGCCACCGTGACCGCCCGCGACCCGCGCCTGTTCCTGAATCGAGAAATCAGCCTGCTCGCCTTCCACCGGCGGGTGCTCGCGCAAGCACAGGATCCGCGCATACCGCTGCTCGAGCGGCTGCGCTTCCTGTGCATCTCGTGCACCAACCTCGACGAGTTCTTCGAGGTGCGCGTCGCCACCATCCGGCACCAGCTCAACTTCCTCGGCAGCCTGCCGTGGCCGGACGGGCGTTCGCCGACCGAAGTCCTGCTCGCCATCCGCGAACAGGTGCTGCAACTGATGCGCGAGCAATACCAGACCTGGAACAGCGAGCTGAAGCCGCAACTGGCGGCCGAGGGCATCCGCTTCCTCAGCCGCGACGACTGGAACGCGAAACAGCGGCGCTGGCTGCACACCTTCTTCCACGACGAACTGATGCCGGTTCTGAGTCCACTTGGCCTCGATCCGGCGCACCCGTTCCCGCGCATCCTCAACAAGAGCCTCAATGTGGCGGTGGCGCTCAAGGGCAAGGACGCCTTCGGTCGCGAAGCCGACCTGGCGCTGGTGCGCGCCCCGCGCTCGTTGCCGCGGCTGGTGCGCCTGCCCAGGGACGTCGCGACCGATGGCTACGACGTCGTCCTGCTGTCGGCGATCCTGCAGGACTTTGTCGACGACCTGTTCCCCGGCATCAAGGTCAAGGGCGCGTATCCGTTCAGGGTGACCCGCAACAGTGAACTGCTGGTCGACGAGTTCGATGTGGACAATCTGGCGCTTGCGCTGAAGGACGAGTTGCTCGACCGCGGCTTCGCCCGCGCCGTGCGCCTCGAGATCACCGACTCCTGCCCGCGCGCGCTCGGCAGATTCCTGCTGGAGCACTTCGAGCTCACCGAAGACGACATGTATCGGGTCAATGGGCCGGTCAACCTGAATCGCGTCGGCGTCGTGTACGACCTGGTCGACCGTTCGGATCTCAAGTACCGGCCGTTCCAGCCGCGGGTGCAGACGCCCAAGCCCGGCAACAATGTGTTCGATATGGTGCGCGAGGGCGATGTCCTGATGCACCATCCCTACGACAGCTTTTCGACCGTGGTCGACCTGCTGAAACAGGCTGCCAGCGACCCCGACGTGCTGGCGATCAAGCAGACGCTGTATCGCACCGGGCGGCGTTCGGTACTGGTCGACTATCTGATCGAGGCGGCACGGGCGGGAAAGGACGTCACCGTGGTGGTCGAACTGCGCGCCCGTTTCGACGAAGAAGCCAACATCGATCTGGCCAACCGTCTGCAGGAAGCTGGCGTGCAGGTGGTTTACGGCGTGGTGAGCTACAAGACCCACGCCAAGATGCTGCTGATCGTTCGCCGCGAGCAGGGCAAGCCGAAGCGTTACGCACACCTCGGCACCGGCAATTACCATCAGGGCACCTCGGCGATCTACACCGACATCGGCTTGATCACCTGCGACAAGGACATCTGCGAAGACGTGCACAAGCTGTTCCAGCAGTTGTCCGGGCTCAGCGCAGCGATGAAGTTGAAGCGCCTGCTGCATTCGCCGTTCACCCTGCATCCGGAACTGATCCACAAGATCGATCGCGAGGCCGAGCACGCCAAAGCCGGGCGCCAGGGCAAGATCCTGGCGCGCATGAACGCACTGAGTGAACCACAGGTCATCGAGGCCCTGTACCGGGCATCCCAAGCCGGCGTCGAGATCATGCTGTTCGTGCGTGGCATCTGCGTGCTGCGTCCGGGCGTTCCCGAAGTCAGCGAGAACATCCGCGTCCATTCGATCGTCGGTCGCTTCCTCGAGCACAGCCGCATCTTCTACTTCCGCAATGGCGGCGACGAAGAACTCTACGGATCTAGTGCCGACTGGATGGAACGAAACCTGTTCAATCGTGTCGAGACCTGCTTTCCGATCCTCGATCCGCAGCTGCGCCAACGCGTTTTCAACGAGACGCTGGAGAACTACATGGCCGACAACTCGCAGGCGTGGAAACTGGAGGCCGATGGCCGCTACACGCGCGTCGAATCCGGCGACGACATGCCGCACTCGGCGCAGGCCTCGCTGCTGGCACGGATCTGCGGCGGATGAACGAGGCACGCCCGTTGCCCGCCGACAACGAACCGCTGGCAGCGGTCGACCTGGGCTCGAACAGTTTTCACATGATCGTTGCGCGTTTCGCCGATGACGGCCTGCAGGTCATCGACCGCCTGCGCGATACCGTGCGCATGGCTGCCGGGCTCACCGGAGACGGCCAACTGACCGCAGAAGTGCGCGAGCGCACGCTGACCTGCCTGTCCCGTTTTGGCCAACGCCTGCGCGGCATCAAACGCAATCGCATCCGCGCGGTTGCCACCAATTCGGTGCGCCAACTGCGCAACCCGCGCGCCTGGCTGATGACCGCCGAGACTGCGCTCGGCGCACCCATCGAAGTCGTGTCGGGGCGCGAGGAAGCACGCCTGATCTACCTTGGCGTGGCGCATGGGCTGAACGATCCACGCCAGCGCCAGTTGGTCATCGATGTCGGCGGCGGCAGCACCGAGCTGATCATCGGCCAGGGTTTCGACACGCTGGAAACCGAGAGCCTGCAGCTCGGCTGCGTTGCCACCACGCAACGCCACTTCGCTGACGGCCGGATTACCCGCAAGCGCTGGCAGGACGTGCAGTTGCGGCTGCCGATCGAGTTTGCGCCGATCGTCACGGCGTACAAACAGCGCGGCTGGAAACGGGTGATCGGCAGTTCCGGCACGATCAAATCGATCAGCGCCATCCTGACTGCGTTCGGCGGACGCGAACGCGAGATCACACGTGCCGGACTTGTCGATCTGATCGACCGGCTGATCGGCGTCGGTAACATCAATCGAGCGCGCCTGCCCGGGCTCAGCGAAGATCGACGACCCGTGTTTCTAGGCGGACTCGCCGCACTTTGGGCGTGCTTCGAGGCCCTCGACCTCCAAGTGCTGCGCGTCAGCGACTACGCGATGCGCGAAGGCCTGCTGTACGACGCACTCGGCCGCTTTCATCAGCAGGACCCGCGTGAACGCAGCATCCGCGCGCTGGCCAAACGTTATTCGGTCGACCAGGCCCAGGCCTTGCGCGTGCAGCAATCGGCAATCAAGCTCTTCGATCAGGTCGCCGAGTCCTTGCGCCTCGGCGATGAGACCCGCGAGACGCTGTTCTACGCCACGCTGGTGCACGAAATCGGATTGGCGATCTCGCATACGCAGCATCACAAGCATGGCGCGTACATCATCGAGAACTCCGACCTGCCGGGCTTCTCGCGGCGCGAGCAGGAAGCGGTCGCAGCACTGGTTCGCGGACACCGCCGCGGCATCCCCGAGAACAACTTCGAACATGTGTCGGCGCGCGATCTGGAGTCCCTGCGGCGAACCCTGGCGCTGTTCCGGCTGGCCGCCGTGCTGCACCGTACGCGCGCCGAGGAAGCGCTGCCGGCACTGACGCTGGAAGCCGCCGGTCGCGAACTGCGCTTGTCGTTCCCGCGCGGCTGGCTGACGCTGCATCCGCTGACGTGGGCCGACCTGCGTCAGGAGAAGGACTTCCTCGAAGCCATCGGCATCCAACTGCGCCTGCGCGTGGCCCGCGATCCGGGCAATCCGATCATCACCGAACTGCTGGATCGGGCGCTGTAGCGGGACGCCGAAAAAAGCGCTGGTCCGCAAGGGAAAGCAAGCTGCGAGAACGAAGCTGGCAGCCGGAGATCGTGCGCCACGCCGATCCGTATTCTGGCTTCGCTTCCGTGCGCCCTTCGCGTCCTGTGCGGACGAATCGAGCTTCGGATCTACCGCGGCGGCCTGCGCGGCCAAGTGCCTCCGCGTGCCAAAAGTGACGCAGATATCGTGAGATCACCCTCGATTTCATCGCCCAACTGCGCATTTGTGACACTTTTCGTCAGGTGACCCCTTGATTTAACCCGCGTTCATCGGCACCATACTCCTACGTATGGTGTTGGGGCGGATGGCGACAGCCCTCCGATGGCACCGGCGAAATCTCGAAGGTTCACGCGCGGCTGCATCCGCATCCGCGCATTCACGTATCTGGGAGGGTAATCGTGAAGCTCAATCGTCTCACCGTGTCCATCGCAACTTGCCTCATTGTCGCGACGCCGTTCGCGCACGCCAATCAGATCGTCGCCAAACAACTGGCGGGTTCGCCGTCCGAGTTCACGGCCATGCAGCCGGCCAACCCGGCCGACGCCGCCATTCACTCGAAGAGCGCACTGCTGCCGATCGAAATGGGCGTCGACAAGGCCGGCGGCATGAGCGCGCAGATGACGCTGCCGGTGGAAACCGACAGCGTGCGTTTTCTGGTGTTCAGCGGCGACGCAATGGGCTGGAACGTCGGCCTGCGATCGCCGACCGGTGGCACCGAGAAGGCCGCACGTGCGCTCGCCAGCGACAATCGCCTGATGAACTTCGGCACTGGCAATGCGCAGCACCCGACCGAATATTACGCGTTGGAGGGCGTCGAGAGCGGTGAGTGGACGGTCAAGCTTTCGGCCGCCAACGGCGCCTCGCAGCGCGGTTTCGTGCTGGTCGAAGGCCAGTCGGACACGCAACTGGTGTCGTACCAGACGCACACCCGGCAGATCGTCGGCGAGCGCATCGGCTTCGTGGCCAGCCTGTACGGCGAAACTGAAAGCGGCGAAGTGCTGCACGCGAAGGCTGCCGGTCACGTCGGTTCGGCGACGCTGCGGGTGACCACGCCGTCCGGCGAGGTGCAGAATCTGCGCATGTACGACGACGGCAAACATGCCGACGGTGCGGCCGGCGATGGCATCTTCGGCGGCGATTTCCTGGCCGACAAGGCCGGTCAATACCTGGCCCAGGTCACCGTACGCGGCAGCAACCGCAACGGACGCCCGGTGGTGCGCAGCGCCGAGCACCCGCTGCCGGTCGTCGCGCGCACGATCGAGCTGGCCGGCACCAAGGCCGCCGCGACCACTGCAGCGGTCGCCGGTCGCCTCGATCTCAATGTCCCGGTCGCGGCCGACAAATCAGGCCAGCACTACCGTGGTTATGCTGAAGTGTGGGGCACCAGTGCGAGCGGCAAACCGGTCGCAGTCGCCTGGGTCAGCGGCATGGTCACGCCGGACAAGGGCGCAGTCAGCTTTGGCCTCGATACCCGCTGGGTGGCCCTGGCAGGTGCGCAGGCGCCATTCGAACTGCGCAATCTGCGCCTCGAAGAACCGGACTCCTTCATCACCATGGCCAGCGCCGATCGTCTGCCGCTGAGCACACCGGCGCTGAACATCAAGGCGCGTCCGAGCGAGATCGTCATCGACGAAGCGATGACCCAGGGCGTGCGTCCGGCATCGATCGGCAACAGCGACAAGGGAGTCGGCACGCGCCTGCTGCTGGTCCATGGCTACTGCTCCGGCGGTGTCTGGCCGGCGTCCCAATTCAGCAACGCATCGACCTTCCTCGACGCCAACCAGAACCGCACGCACGACCAGTTCGCGCGCTTGATCCAGAGCTTCGGCAACACCTGGAACTCGTTCGGCGTGGTCGCCCACAGCCAGGGCGGCGCTGCTTCGCTGCACCTCTACACCTACTACTGGAGTGGTCTCGACAACGCCACCGGCGCGCGCCTGATCCAGTCTGTGGGCACTCCGTATCAAGGCACCAACCTGGCCGGCATCCTGGCCACGCTCGGATCCTGGTTCGGCGTCGGCTGCAGCAGCAACGCCAACCTGTCTTACAGTGGCGCCACCTCGTGGCTGGCCGGCATCCCGACCTGGGCACGCGGCAAGGTCAACTACTACACGACCTCGTTCAAGCTGACCAACTGGTACACCAACGACTACTGCCAGTTCGCCACTGACCTGGTGCTGTCGGATCCGGAAGACGGTACCACCGAGCAGGCCAAGGGGCAGTTGTCGGGCGGCGTCAACCGCGGCCACGTCACCGGCCAGTGCCACACCGCAGGCATGCGCGACCCGGCGCAGTACCTGAACAGCTCGCGCAACTCGACGATGAACAGCAACGCTGCGCGCTGAAACTCGGCTTCAACGCAACACCGAAAGGGCGCCTCAGGGCGCCCTTTTTTGCGAGCGGCGCTTTCTCACCGCACCTTTGGCATGGGTAGAGCGGAGCTTGCCCCGCGGCTCCTTTGGCTTTGGTAGAGCGGAGCTTGCTCCGCTACTGTTTTCGCCAGACCCAAGCCGAGCAAGCTCGGCTCTACCAAAGCTACGTGGTTCGCGGCTCGCGCCCAGCCCCGCTACCCCTATGCCGTCCTGCGCAGCGCCAGCGTCACCAGCCGCGCATACAGCTTCTCGTGCAGATTCGCCGGCTTGTCGTAGCGCAAGCGCTGCAGATACGGCTGCTCGGCGGCGCCGGGCTTGGCGCCGAGGGCACTGGCGATCGCGCGCAGACGATCTCCAGTGCGCGCCGTGTTGGCCTTGAGCCAGCGCAGCGCCTTGACGATGCGTTCCTCCGTGGCGTCGAAATCGGCGCCGAACGGAAACAGCGGGAACAGCCCCTTGGCCTTGGCCGGCGCCATCGCGGCGGCGATCGCTTCGGGCGTGTTGCGCCGAAAGCGCTCGGGAATGACCCACGCCGGATCGAGTTTGCCCGCGGTGCGCGCGCGTGCGGCGATTTCGTCCTGGAAGCGCGCATCGGCGATGCCGATCATGCGCTTGATGCATTCCTCATCGGTCTGGCCGCGCAGATCGGCGATGCCGTATTCGGTGACGACCATGTCGCGCAGGTGGCGCGCGATCGTCGTGTAACCGTAGTTGAAGACGATGTTCGAGCGCACTTCACCGCCGCTCTCGCGGGTGGCGCGCATCATGATCACCGAGCGACCGGTCGGTACTTCGTGGGCCATGGCGACGAAGTTGTACTGCCCGCCAACGCCGCTGACCACCTGACCGCTGTCCAGCGCATCCGACACTGCGGCACCCAGCACGGTGGTCATCATGCAGGTGTTGAAGAATCGCGCCTCATGGCGTTGCGCCAGATGCAGCGCTTCATGGCCGCCGTACAACTGGTTGACGTGGGACACGCGAGTCATGCAAAAACCCTCGTAGTCGTCGCCCTTGAGTCCACGAATCCAGTCGTACAACGCGTGCGAGCCGAGGTAGAACGCGCCATGCAGGTAGCGTCCATTGCGCAGCGCGACGCCGTCGATCACCCGCGCCACGGCATCCCGCGCAGCGCCCTCGGGCAACAGCGCATCGACCAGCGTGCCGTCCGGCAAACGCAAGTTGTCGCGATCGGCCATGACGCTGCCAACCGGCAACAGCCCGAACTGCGTCAGGTTGGCGACCGCGTCCACCGTCAACGGTCGTGGGTAGACACCCGCTTCGACCAGCATGTCGATATCGTCGGCACGCAACACGTTGCCCACCTGCCGGCGATTGAGCAGATTCTGCAATTGCAGGTTGTCGTACACGCGACGTTTGAGGATGCCGGCCTGGTGCAACTCCATGAAACCGTCCATGACCATTTCGCTGGCGCCATAGAGACCGGCCTGCAGCGGCTCGAAGCCACCGAAACGCTGCGCCAGCAGACGCTCGTTCGCCGCCAGCATCGGATCCAGCGTTGCCCGGTAGTCGGCGTTGTGGGCGGTGCGCAGTTTCAGGCCGTAGACCAGTGCGTCGGACAGCGCACCGATACCGATCTGCAGCGTACCGCCATCCTTCACCAGCGCGCTGGCATAGAGACCGAGCACATATTCGGCGTCTTCGACCGGCTGTCGCGGCAAGCCGAACAATCGATGCCGTTCATCCGGGTCCTCGACGATCGCGTCGAAAAACTCCGGCCCGACTTCGGCGTCGTTGCCGGCAAAGGGAAGATCGCGATGAACCACGCCGATGACCGTCAGGTGGCGACCGTCGGCGTTGACGCGATCGCGCAGGTCCATCGTCGTGTCGGTATTGCACGACAGGCTGTAGCGTGGCCCATCCGGCGTGTCGCGCCGGGCGACCATCTGCAGCGCCAGGTTGACCCCGGTCGCCGCGACGTCGCGCGCAACGTGCGTGTAGTTGACGCTGGTGTAGTTGCGCTGCGCCAGCGGCTTGCCGAGCATCGAGCCCGACTGCAGATAGAACTCGCGGATTTCGATGTTCGCCGGTACCGTGTTCGCGCGCAGGTCGGACAGGTATTCGAGGTCGGGATAGTCGTCGCCCCACCAGCGTTTGGCAAAGGGACCGAGGAAACGCTTCTCGAGGTCTCCCGCCGGACTCGGTCGTGCCAGCGACAGCGCCGTCATCAGCTTCATGTGCACCGAGGGATCCGCCTTGGCGGCACGATAGAGCGCGTTGACAAGCCGGTTGGGCTTGCCGAGCCCGAGCGGCGCGGCGGTGATCCAGTGCTTGCCGACGTGCTCGCGCACGAATGCCACAGCGTCCTCGGTGCGGGTGAAGTACTTGGGTCCAGTCATCGCGATCTCCCGGTTTCTACCCGCGATCATAAAGGCGCCTGCGACCGCCTATTTGCGCGAGAGCAACCCAAGGCGTCGGACCCGCGAGGTTGGCCGCGGGTCGACGCCGGCGGATACGCGGATTACACCTGAGCGTGGCAGCGATTCCCGTCGAGGCGCAGTCGCGCTGGACATGCCCCGGAACTGGAGCCATCAAGAACGGCGATTGCAGCCACAGCCCGCTGAAACTGCCGCTCTCCACGTCGCCGCATGCGTTGGCTTTTTGCGCAATGCCAGGCCCGTTCCCGGCTGACGCGGGCAGGCCAAAGCACGCATACTTCGCCGCATGCGACCGCAACCCCCTGCCCCTCCCTCGCCGCGCGCCCCTGGCCTCGGCGATTACCTGAAAGCGGCCTTCACCTGGCGCTGGAATCTGCTCGGCCTGTTCGCCGGCGGCGCTTTCGCGCTGCTCAGCCCCGCGCCGGGCGCCGTCTTGCCGCTGCTGGCAGCGGCTGAGCTGCTGTACCTGACGGGCCTGATCTCGTTCCCGAAGTTTCGGCGTTCGGTCGACGCCAGGATGCTCGGGCGCTCGCCGGAATGGGAGCAGCGCGAGGAGGATCCGCAGACCCTGCTGACGCGCATGCTGAACGAACTGGGGCCCGGTCCCGCGGCGCGTTTTCGCGACCTGCGCGATCGCTGCCTGCGCCTGCGCCGCATAGCACGCGGTGTCGCCGCGGGTGCGCCGGAAGCGCCCGAAGCCGATCAGTTGCGCGGCGGCGGCCTCGACAAACTGCTGTGGGTGTTCCTGCGCCTGCTGTATGCGCAGCAGGGTCTGTGGAAGTTTCTGGAACAGACCGACCGTACGGCACTGGAAGCCCAGCTCAAGGACCTGGAGCTGCGCCGCGGCGCGCTCGCCGAAAACACTGACGAACGCATCAAGCGCTCCTTGACCGACGCCATAGCCACCACCACGATGCGACTGGACAATCTCAAGTCGGCCGAAACCAACAACGAGTTCATCGAGCTCGAACTGGAACGCATCGAGTCGAAGATCCTCGCGCTCAGCGAGATGAGCGTGAACAACCAGAACCCCGACTTCATCAGCACCCAGGTCGATACCGTTGCCGAGACCATGACCCACGCCGAGCACGCGATCCGCGACCTGAATGCACTGACCGGCCTGTCGAGCAACATCGAGCAGGCACCGAGGATGTTGCTGGAGCGTTAGGGAACCACTGATCAAGTCGTCATTGCGAGGAGCGAAGCGACGCGGCAATCCAGAACATCTCCAAAATCAAAGTCCTGGATTGCTTCGCTGCGCTCGCAATGACGCACTTTGGACTTGTTCCGAGGTTTCTTAGGAGAGGGGGAATAGGGGAGCTTGAGAGCGAGGAAAAGGGAAAAAGGAAAAAGGAAAAGGGAAGAGCCAGGCGCGGCAATATGTCGGCTCCAGGCGTGTTTTTCCGCTGCTGTTCCCTTTTTCCATTTTCCTTTTCCCTTTTTCCAGCCCCTTCGATGCCCCTCCTGACCCTCACCAACGTCGACTACTCGGTCGGCGGACCGCTGCTGATCGAAGACGCCAACCTTGCCATCGATGCCGGCGAGCGCATCTGCGTGGTCGGGCGCAATGGCGAGGGCAAGTCGACCTTGCTCAAGCTGATTGCTGGCGAGATCTCGCCAGACGACGGGCGCATCGCGCGCAACGAGGGTCTGCGCGTGGCGCGCATGCCGCAGGAGGTACCGCGCGACCTGGCCGGCACGGTGTTCGACGTGATCGCGCTGGGCGCTGGCGACACCGGGCGACTGGTTGCCGAATACCACCACCTGAGCCATGCCGCCGAGTTCGATGCCGAGCGCATGGCGCAGTTGCACGAGGCAATCGACAGCGCGCACGGGTGGACGTTGGAGGCGCGCGCCACGCAGGCGGTCGAACGCCTCGGTCTGACCGACGAAACCGACTTTGCGGCGCTGTCCGGCGGCATGAAACGCCGCGTGTTGCTGGCGCAGGCGCTGCTGATGGCGCCGGATCTGCTGCTGCTTGACGAGCCGACCAACCACCTGGACATCGAGGCGATCTCCTGGCTGGAGACGTTCCTGAAGGAGTTCAACGGCGCGATCATGTTCGTCACCCACGACCGCGCCTTCTTGCAGGCGCTGGCGACGCGCATCGTCGAGATCGACCGCGGTGCGATCACCAGCTGGCCGGGCGACTACGCCAACTACCTGCGGCGCAAGGAAGAACGCGCGCACGCCGAGGCGATGGAGAACGCGCTGTTCGACAAGAAGCTGGCGCAGGAAGAAGTCTGGATCCGCCAGGGCATCAAGGCGCGGCGCACGCGCAACGAGGGTCGCGTCACCGCGCTCAAGGCGATGCGTCGCGAGCGCGCGGCGCGGCGTGAGCAACAGGGGCTGGCCCGTATCGAAGTGGCCGAGGCGTCCAGTTCCGGCAAGCGCGTGCTGCGCGCCACCGATGTCAGCTACGCGATCGGCGGACGCACGCTGATCCGCAATTTTTCCACCACCATCCTGCGCGGCGACCGCGTCGGCATCGTCGGCCCCAACGGCGTCGGCAAGACCACGCTGATCCGCCTGCTGCTGGGTGAACTGCAACCGGACCACGGCGAGATCGTGCGCGGCACGCAGCTCGAGATTGCCTATTTCGACCAGTATCGGGCGACCCTGCGCGAGGACTGGAATGCGCTCGACAACGTCGCCGAGGGCCAGGAGTTCATCGACATCGGCGGCCGCCGCGTGCATGTGCTCGGTTATCTGCAGGACTTTCTGTTCAGTCCGGAACGCGCGCGTGCGCCGATCACGCGACTGTCCGGCGGCGAACGCAATCGCCTGCTGCTGGCGCGGCTGTTTGCGCGGCCGTCGAACCTGATGGTGCTCGACGAACCGACCAACGATCTGGACATCGAGACGCTGGAGTTGCTGGAAGAGCAGATCGGCGCTTACGCCGGCACCGTGCTGCTGGTCAGCCACGATCGCGCTTTCATCGATGCGGTGGTCACGCAGACGCTGGTGCTGGAGGGCGATGGCCGGGTCGGCGAGTACGTCGGTGGCTACAGCGACTGGGAGGCGCAACGGGCGAACGAGGCGACGCGCTCGCGCGCCGCGGAAACCGCCCGCGCGGCCAGCAATGCGGCGCAGGTCGCCGGCCCCACCACCGCGGCGAAACGCAAGCTGAGTTACAAGGATCAACGCGAGCTTGAACAACTGCCGGCGCGTATCGAAGCGCTGGAGGCCGAGATCGCGTTGCGCACCGAGGCGATGAATCAGCCGAAGTTCTTTCAGCGCGACAGCGGCGCGGTGATGGCTGATCAGCAACTGCTGGCGACGCGACAGGCTGAGTTGGAAGCGGCTTACGCGCGTTGGCAGGAGCTGGAGGGCTGAACAACGCCCAAATAGAGCCGAGCTTGCTCGGTTTGGGATCGCCGCCCAAAGGCAGCGGAGCAAGCTGGACAAGGCTCTTGTAAAGCCGAGCTTGCTCGGCTTGGGATGCCGCCCAAAGGCAGCGGAGCAAGCTGGACAAGGCTCTTGTAGAGCCGAGCTTGCTCGGCTTGGGATGCCGCCCCAAGGCAGCGGAGCAAGCTGGACAAGGTTCTTGTAGAGCCGAGCTTGCTCGGCTTGGGATCGCCGCCCAAAGGCAGCGGAGCAAGCTCCGCTCTACCAGAGCACGGGAGCGTCTACCGCCAGCGCTCCACCGCCACAATGCCGCGCAAGGCCTCGACCTCGTTTTCGCGCTGGCGCGCGTCGAAGCGCTTGCCGGCGGCTTGTTCCTCGAGCTTGCGGCGCTCCGCGGAGTCTTTCGGCAAACTCGCCGCCGAGCGTTCGATGTCGCGCGCCTCGTTCAACAGTTCATCGCGCCGCTGCAACTGAATGCGCAAATTGTCGCCGACCTCGAAGCCACGCTTGAGTTCGCTGGCGGCTTCGTCGGTACAGACGCTTGGGTCGATCACCTTGCCGTCGAGGCCGAGCTGGTAACCACGCAGGGCCACGCAATAGCGCTTGAGACCTGCCTCGCGCCCGGCCTGGTAACGTGCGGTTTCGGCGTCATCGAGTACGCAATCGGACTTCGGCAGCGACGGCGCCGCGGCACGAGCGCCTTCCGAGCTTCCCAGGTTAGCCAGATCAATCGTCGGACAGCCGGTCCGATCAGGGCGTTGGCATCCGGCAATCGACAGCATCAGCAGCGGCAACAGCAAATTTCGCATGGGTATTCCGGCAATCGAACGAGAGTCGATCCATGCGCCGATTCTTCCATAGTGGAACGCTGGCGACGCAATGCCGTGCATGCGCGATCATCCAGGTCCATTGATGTTTACCGGAGCCCTCCCATGTCGCTCGACCGCTGGCGCTTAGAAGGACAGACCGCCCTGATTACCGGTGCCAGCCGTGGCATCGGTCGCGCCTGTGCGCGCGAACTGCTGCTGCTCGGTGCCGACGTGCTGCTGGTGGCGCGCGATCCAGACCACCTGGAATCGGTACGATTCGAGCTCGAAGAGGAGTTTCCGGCGCGCGAGGTACGAGCGGTTGCCGCCGATCTGGCCGAGGCCGAACAGCGGCTGGAGGTTTTCGACTGGATCGCCGACATTGGCGCCGAGCTGAACCTGTTGGTCAATAATGTCGGCGGCAACACGCCGAGACCGACCTTGGCCTACGCCGACGACGATGTGCGCGCGCTGTTCGAGAACAATGTGATGTCGGCCTTCGCGATGTCGCGCCAGGCGCATCCGCTGCTGACGCGGCATGCGGCCACCGCGATCGTCAACATCACGTCGGTGTCCGGGCTGACCCATGTGCGCACCGGCTCACCCTACGGCATGACCAAAGCCGCTTTGGCGCAACTGACCAGGAATCTAGCCTGCGAATGGGCGGCCGACGGCATCCGCGTCAACGCCGTGGCACCGTGGTACATCCGCACCCAAAGATCCGAGATCGCGCTGGCGGATGCCGCCTACGCCGAAGAAGTCCTCGAACGCACCCCGATGGGCCGCATCGGCGAACCCGACGAAGTCGCCGCCGCGGTCGCCTTCCTGTGCCTGCCGGCGGCGAGCTACATCACCGGCGAATGCATCGCGGTGGATGGCGGGTTCTTGCGCTACGGGTTTTGAGCTTTGCTTCACTGTGAGCGGGTTCACCCCGCGAGCTTTGGCTCTGCCTTTGTGGGAGCGGGTTCACCCCGCGAGCTTTGGCTCTGCCTTTGTGGGAGCGGGTTCACCCC
>CALEZI010000044.1 GCA_937928755.1 uncultured Rhodanobacteraceae bacterium
TGTTCGAGCGCCGATAGCCACCAGGGAGATTCATGAGCATCACCTACAAGACAGCGGCGCAGGCGCACAAGATGCGCGTCGCCGGCCGCCTCGCGGCGGAGGTATTGCAGATGATCCGGCCGCAAGTGCGTGCCGGCGTCAGCACCGATGAACTCGACCGCATCTGCCACGACTACATTGTCAACGTGCAGGGCGGCATTCCTGCGCCACTCAATTACAAGGGATTCCCGCGCTCGATCTGCACCTCGGTCAACAATGTGGTGTGCCATGGCATTCCGGGGCCGAAGGTGCTGAAGGATGGCGATATCGTCAACATCGACGTCACTGTCATCAAGGACGGCTTCCACGGCGACACCAGCCGCATGTTTCATATCGGCGAGACCTCGGTGCTCGCCAGGCGCCTGGTCGACGTGACCCACGCGGCAATGAAACTCGGTATCGAGATGGTCAGGCCCGGCGCGTATCTGGGCGATATCGGCCGCGCCATCCAGCGCCATGTCGAGGCCGAGCGCTTTTCGGTGGTGCGCGAGTACTGCGGCCACGGCATCGGCGAACGCTTTCACGAGGATCCGCAGGTGCTGCACTACTTCGATCCGTCGCGTGGACGTGGCGAAGAACTCAAACCCGGGATGACCTTCACCATCGAGCCGATGGTGAATGCCGGTCAACGCCATGTGCGCCTGCTGCCCGATGGCTGGACGGTGGTGACCAAGGACCGTTCGCTGTCGGCGCAATGGGAACACACCGTTCTGGTGACCGAAGACGGCTACGAGGTACTGACGCTGGCGGAGGGAGAAGCTCTTTGACCATCGTGACGGCGGTGCAGCTGACCACCGCCGACATCAGCGCACGGCGCACGGCGCTGGCGCAGTTCAGGCGCGAGTTGGGGGAAAACTTCCGCCGAACCCGGCGCTCGGCGAGTTGCATACGTGCGCTCAGCGCGCGCATCGACCACGAACTGCGCCAGCTCTGGAAGGAAGCGATGGCCGCAGTGCCGGGCCGGCAGGCCTGCCTGATCGCCACTGGCGGATACGGACGGCGACAACTGTTTCCCGGGTCCGACATTGATGTCCTGGTGCTTTGCCCGGACATTCGACAGCCGGAACTGGATGCCGCCGTGCGCGTTTTCCTTGCCGCCGCCTGGGATCTCGGCCTGGAACTGGCGCAGGCCGTGCGCACCCTGCCCGGCCTGGTCGAGTTCGCCGCGCAGGATCTGTCCGGATTCACGGCGCTGCTGGATGCCCGCTGCCTGATTGGCGATCGCGCGCTGTTCGCAAATCTGGGCACATCGCTGCGGCAACCGGCGCTGTGGCCACCCAGCGAGTTTTTGCGCGCCAAGATCGACGAGCGCGACGAGCGCCACGGGCGTCATGCCGACACCGCGCACAATCTCGAGCCCAACCTGAAATCGGGTCGTGGCGCGCTGCGCGACCTGCAAACCGCGCGCTGGATCGCCAAGCGTTGTTTCAACGTCGAGCGCTGGCTCGACATGTACGAACGCGGGCTGCTGGAAAAGGACGAAGCGCGCCGGTTGGCGCGCGCCGAAGCCTGGCTGTCCGATCTGCGCTTTGCGCTGCATGTGCTCAGCGGCCGCCACGACGAGCGCGTGTTGTTCGACCACCAGCCCGCCCTCGCGCAATTGTTCGACCTGCCGGCGAGCGGCCCGCGCGAGCATCCGGTCGAGGCGTTGATGCAGCGCTATTTCCGTGCCGCCGATGACATCGACCGCTTGTCGCAGGCGCTGATCGAACGCATGTCCGGACGCATCGAAGGCCGTCCCTGGACGCTCTCCACGATTGCCGGCAGCCAGCATTACGGCTTGCGCGAAGGAACCATCGAAGCGCTCGAGAGTTACTCGGGATTTCGCGCGCCGGTGGATCTGGTCGAACCCTTCCTGTGTCTGGCGCGCACCCAGGCCTCGCGTTCGATCGGCCCGGATCTGGCCCAGGCACTGGCCGGCACCCTGCCCGGCTACCGACGCACGCTCGCCAGGGATCGCCTCGCGCATGAGGCACTGGAAGCCATCCTGGCGACCAGGCGCCCATTCCGCGCGCTGACTGAGCTGCATCGCCATCGACTGCTGGGCGCCCTGCTGCCGGCATTTGCGCGGGTTACCGGACGCATGCAGTACGACCTGTTTCACGTCTACACGGTCGATCAGCACACGCTGTTCCTGATCCGCAATCTGGAGCGCTTCTTCGAGCCCGAGGTGGTCGAGCAATACGCGCTGGCCCATGAACTGGCGCAGCGCGTGCGCCAGCCGGAACTGTTGTTTTACGCCGGCCTGTTTCATGACATCGCCAAAGGCCGCGGCGGCGACCATTCGCAGTTGGGCGCCAGCGATGCCCGACGTTATCTGCGGCGCCTCGATTTTCCGGCGGCCGACGTCGAACTGGTCGCGTGGCTGGTCGAAAACCACCTGCTGATGTCGACCACGGCGCAAAAGCAGGATATCCAGGATCCAGAGGTGGTGCGCCGCTTCGCCGAACGCGTCGGCGACTGGGAACGGCTCGAATGCCTGTACCTGCTGACCGTCGCCGACATTCGCGCGACCAATCCCAAACTGTGGAACGGCTGGAAGAGCCGGCTGCTCGGCGACCTTTATCAGGCGGCCCGCTTCCAGTTGCGACGCGGCACCGATCAGCCGGTCAACCGCCAGGACCGCGTGCGCGCGACGCGCCTCAAGGCGCTGGAACTGCTCACCGGCGAGGGCTGCATGTTCAGCGCGGTCGAATCGTTATGGACCGATTTTCCCGAGCAGAGCTTCTGGCGCTACACGCCGGACCAGTTGCGCTGGCTGACCCAGGCGATCGTCGCCGCCGGTCGTCCCGGCCAGCCGCTGGTCGCGGTGCGCGCGGTCGGCACCGGCGGCACCCGCGAGATCTTCGTGCGCATGCCGGACCAGGCCGGGATCTTCGCCACCATCACCTCCATGCTCGATCGCATGGACCTCTCGGTGATCGCCGCGCGCATCATGACCTGCAAGTCCGGGCATACGCTGGACACCTTCCAGGTGCTCGACCTGCGCAGGGAAGAACAGGACTCGATGACGCGAAACCTGGAGATCCAGATGGCACTGACGATGGCGTTGTCCGAACAGCCGTTGAAACCGCGCCTGGCGCGGCGCCGCGCGACGCGCGAGCAACGACTGTTTAAGTTCGCGCCACAGATCGCATTCGAAACGCGCCCCGACGACGGCGGCACGAAGTTGTCGTTGGTATGCCCGGACCGTCCCGGACTGTTGGCCTCGGTCGCACACGCTTTCCGCGACGCCGATGTGCGCGTGCACTCGGCCCGCATCGCCACCTTCGGCGAACGCGCCGAGGACTTTTTCACCGTCACCACCCAGGATGGGCATCGGCTCGACGAGCCCGCGGCAGCGCGCTTGCGCGAGGCACTGATGGTGCGGCTCGGGGATGCGTGATGAAGTGGTCAAACGTGAAACGTGAAACGTCAACTGGCTCTCGCTCTGATTGACGTTTCACGTTTCACGTTTCACGTTTAGCCTTTGCCCTGAACATCGAACCCGCGCGAGCCTGCATGCAATCCCTGATCGAACAAGCTTTCGAAAACCGCAACGACATTGCCCCCGGCCGCGTACCCGCCGACGTAGCCACCGCCATCGAGTCGGTGATGTTCGGCCTGGAAGCCGGCACCCTGCGGGTTGCGGAACCCGGTTACGACGGCTGGCGCGTCAATCAATGGATCAAGAAGGCGGTGCTGCTGTACTTCCGCATCCACGCAACCGAGGTCTTGCCGTCCTCCCCGAGCAACTTCTACGACAAGGTGCCGCTGCGTTTTGCCGGAACCGACGAAGCCGCCTTTGCTTCCGTGGGCGCGCGCATCGTGCCTGGCGCCGTGGTGCGCCGTGGCGCCTATCTCGGGCGCAACGTGGTGGTGATGCCCAGTTTCGTCAACATCGGCGCGTATGTCGGCGAAGGCACGATGGTCGACACCTGGGCGACGGTGGGTTCCTGCGCGCAGATCGGCCGCAATGTGCACCTGTCCGGCGGCGCCGGCATTGGCGGCGTGCTGGAGCCGCTGCAGGCGGCGCCGACCATCATCGAGGACGACTGCTTCATCGGCGCCCGCTCGGAAGTGGTCGAAGGCGTGATCGTCGAACGCGGAAGCGTGATCGGCATGGGCGTGTTCATCGGCCAGAGCACGCGCATCTACGACCGCGCCACCCGCGAAGTCAGCTACGGCCGCGTGCCCGCAGGATCGGTGGTGGTCGCCGGTTCGCTGCCGGCGGCCGATGGCAGCCACAGCCTGTATGCGGCGATCATCGTCAAGCGCGTGGATGAGAAGACGCGCAGCAAGACCAGCTTGAACGAGTTGCTGCGCGATTGATGCAGGAGCGACGTGATTGATGTAGGAGCGACGTGTACGTCGCGACCGGCGTCGACGAATTTCGGATCGTGCGCCAGTTGGTATTTCGCGGTCGCGACGTACACGTCGCTCCTACAAGTCGAAGGACCCCATGCCCACCCTCTACGGCCTCCCCCAATGCGACACCTGCAAGAAGGCGCGCGCCTGGTTGTCGGCAAATGGTATTGCCCATGAATTCATCGACTACCGCGCACAGCCACTGTCACCCGCGCAAATCGAAGCAGCAGCGGCGCTCGGCTGGGACAAGCTGATCAACCGCAGCAGCACCACATGGCGTCAGTTGACCGATGAAGAAAAATCCGCGAACTCGGCGGACGAATGGCTGGCGCTGGCCATCGCCCATCCAACGCTGATCCGCCGCCCGTTGCTGATCGACGATACCTACATGGACGCCGGCTTTGCCGAAGCCCGCTACGCTGCCCACTTTTCCCCGGAAACATCGGGTGAACGACGGTAGCTCATGCGCGGCAGGTCGAATTTGAACGAATTGCTGCAGGAGTGCTGAACAGGTGAAAGGTGAAACGTGAAACGTCAATTCGAAGCGCGCTTTGATTGACGTTTCACCTTTTCACGTTTCACGTTTCACCTTTCACCTTTCACGTTTCCCCTTTGCCCTGCTTGCCGCCCACCCACCCATCGCCCGGAGCCCCGCCGCTTGAACGACGAAGTCCTCCATCTCACCGAAGCCCTGGTCGCCCGCGCCTCGGTCACACCAGACGATGCCGGTTGCCAGGCTTTGATCGCGCAGCGACTGCGCGCCGCAGGTTTCCAGACCCACGCCCTGCGTTTCGGCGAGACCGACAACCTGTGGGCCACGCACGGCAGCGGCGCACCGGTGCTGGCACTGGTTGGCCATACCGATGTGGTGCCACCGGGGCCGCTGGAGCAGTGGACCAGCCCGCCGTTCCAGCCCACGCGCCGCGAGGGACGTATCTACGGCCGCGGCGCGGCCGACATGAAGTCGTCGATCGCGGCACTCACGCTGGCCGCCGAACGCTTTGTCGCGACCAATCCGGATCACCTGGGCACACTGGCGATCCTCTACACCAGCGACGAGGAAGGCCCGGCAAGGGACGGCATCCAGGCGGTGATGCCGTGGCTGGCCGAGCGCGGGATTCGCCTGGATTACGCGCTGATCGGCGAGCCTTCATCCGAGTCACGCCAGGGCGATCGCATCCGCATCGGTCGCCGCGGCTCGATGCACGGCTACCTCACCATCAAGGGTATCCAGGGGCACGTCGCCTACCCTGATCTCGCGCGCAATCCGATCCACCAGTTCGCGCCGGCGCTGGTCGATCTCGTCAACACCCGTTTCGACGAGGGCAATGCGCACTTTCCGCCGACCTCGTTCCAGATCTACGAGGTCAAGGCCGGCACCGGCGCCAACAACGTGATTCCCGGCGAGCTCAGCGTCAACTTCAATTTTCGCTTCGGCACGGCCTCCAGCGAGACCAGCCTGCGCGCGGCAGTCGAAGCCATCCTGCATCGCCACGGCTTGACCTTCGAGTTACGCACGCGCGTCGCCAGTGCGCCGTTCCTGACTGGCCCGACCACCCTGATCGACGCCGTGGTCGCCAGTTGCCGCGAGCACCTCGATGTGAATCCGCTGCTCGACACCGGCGGCGGCACCTCGGATGGCCGCTTCATCGCGCCGACCGGCGCCGAGGTCGTCGAACTCGGGCCGATCAACGACAGCATCCACAAGGTCGATGAGTGGGTGACGATTGCGGATCTGGAACCACTGGCACAAGCTTACGGCGGCGTGATCGGGCGGCTGCTGCGCTGACTGCGGATACCGTCAGTGCATCGGACCCTGTGGGAGCGGGCTTGCCCCGCAAGCCCTTCTGGCGCTGTGGGAGCGGGTTCACCCCGCGAGCTTCTGGGTTTTTGTCGAAGAGCTTGCCCCGCGAGCCCTTCTGGCTTGCTGTGGGAGCGGGTTCACCCCGCGAGCTTCTCGCTTTTTGTCGAAGCGGGCTTGCCCCGCGATCTTGAAAAGCAGGAACTCGCGACGCAAGTTCGCACCCACATTCAGCCACAGCTCGCGACGCGAGGTCGCTCCCACATTCAGCCGCGGCTCGCGACGCAATGTCGCTCCCACATCCAAGCCACAGCTCGCGACGCAAGTTGGCTCCCACTGCCGGCTCACAGTTCCCACCCCGTCACACTTCCGGGACATTCGCCCACGTCGCAATGGGTTTACAATCAGAGCGATAACTCAACGACCAATCGAGCCGAACGATGCTGCGTCACAATCTGCTTGCCTGCGCCCTCGCGGTCGCCTTGATTCCGGCCGCCTCAATGGCGGCGACGCCCGACCAGGCGGTCGATGAGCTGCCAGCCGTTTCCGCGCAGGACGAATGGCTGATGCAGGGCGGCAACGTGCAACTGCGGTTCAATGTCGATCGGCTGTCGGCACAGGGCATCGAAGTGATGCCGGGCATCGGGATGAAGCTGGAAAACCCGGATTTCAAGGCAGAGATCGAGTTCCCGCTGCTGCACGGTGGCGGCCTGCGCTTCGCCGCGCCGGGCGGCAACTTCGAGCAGTTCACCGGCGGCAAGGTCATGGGCCGCGACGGTTTCAAGCTGCGCACGATGGGCGGCGCGGAATTCGACTTCAGCCGCTTCGAGTTGCGTGCCGATCCGCAAAACCCGCTGCACCTGCAACTGGTCGGCACCGACGGCGAAGCGTGGTTCTACGTCAATCACGTGATGTTCAAGCTGGTCGACGACCATCAGGCGTACTACATTCGCAGCGCCGACATCAACGCCACTGCGGCATTCGCTGCGCGCGTCGGTGCACCCAACCTCGCCGGCGCCTACATCGGCGAGTTGAAGATGCTCAGCAACATCGTCAAGCGCCCGGCGAGCTTTGATCCGAACGCCACCAAGGCGGTCAGCGGCGGCCCGAACTTCCATGGCACCGATGGTTTCCTGGTCGACGTGCTGCTGACCAGCTACACCATGCAGTTCGCGCGTTGCCGTACCAGCAGTGGCGCCAACGGCTGCGATGGCGCAGGCGCCGACAATGGCGAAGTCGTGTTCGTGCCGAGTTCGACCTTGCGCAACACCAACAATGCCAACACAGCCGACGTGCCGTGGTACCAGAAGTTCACGGTCAGCCCGTACAACTACCCTTATGCCGGGAACGACCAGCACCCGTATCTGATCTGGAACCTTTATCGGGTCAACGACGGACAGTTGGAACAAATCGGTGCCTCGGGGGTCAAGCACGCTTTCCTGACCACCAATGGCGGCTGCGCCAACCCATTCGGCAATCACATCCTCAGCCCGAACTGCTCCGACACCTACGGCACCGGCAACAATGACGCAACCGGCGACCTCGGACCGCGCCGCGAAATCGTGCCCGCCACCGGTCGCTGGGGGCGCTGTTTCTCGATCTTCGACACCAACTGCGACGGCAATGCCAACGGCGTCGGAACCAGCCAGTACCAGAACCGCATGATCTCGCGCGAGTCGCAATTGCTGCTCGCCGGTTCCACCTTCTACACCGACTCCTGGTACGTGATTCAGGACGACATCAACATCTACAACACGATGGCGCATCGAACGGCCACCTTCGCGCCCAGCGGCAACGCATGGTCGGTGGCGAGTCAAGGCGCTTTCACCCTCGGCCCGGTGATCAACACCTGGGTCAACCCGACAACCAACCCCACGCAGAACGTCGACCTGAAGACCGCCGAAGGCAACGCCAAGGTCGCGGTCAAGGTGAAGACGCTCGACAGTTGCCCGGCGGCTTCGGGCCTGACCGGCACTTGTTACCGCTACGACTACGCGGTACACAATTTCGACGTTGCTCGTGGCGTGCTCAATACCAGCCCGCCTGCGAATGCCGGCGCCAATCTGCAGGTCGTCAGCAACACCGGCTTCGTCGCCGTGAGCCTGCCGATCGGTGGCGATGCGCCGATCCATCTGGATAGCGGTCACTTCGCCGACATCGACATCAACGCTGGCAATGACTGGACCGGCGCCGTAGGCGCGGGCGCAGCAACCTGGACCGCACCGGTCGACAATGCATTGAATTGGGGCACGCTGTTCCGCTACTCGGTGGTCACCAACGTCGCCCCGAATCCCGCGTATACGAAGGCCATGGTATTCGCCATGCCGCCCGGTGACGGACCGCCAGGTTACTCCGCGCAAATCATGGTGCCGAACACCTTCGATTTGTTTTCGGACGGCATGGAAGACTGACTCCGGTCTGCCTGAAGCTCGGCATCATCACGTGTTGATGATGGAATTGGCGCGCAGCCGCAACCGATACTCGCGGGCTGTGGCTTGGCGCCCGACAGTGGACTGACACCGACTCATGATCCTGCAGCATCATTTTCGATCCCTTGCGCTGATCTGCCTGCTTTTCATCAGCACCAGCGCATTCGCCGACAGCGTCGCCGGGCACGGTCCGGCACCACTCGACTTCACGCCGAACGGCACGCAGCCTGGGCTGCAGGTGCAACTGGACGCGCCAGACACCTGCTCCACCTGCCACGGCGAGGCCTTCGATCCGAACGACGCATCGTTCATCGCCCACTCGACATGGTCGGGCTCGATGATGGCGAATGCCACGCGCGATCCGCTGTTCTGGGCCGCGCTGGATGTTGCCAACAACGACGTTCCGGGTTCCGGCGATTTCTGTCTGCGTTGCCACACGCCATCCGGTTGGTTCGGCGGACGAGTCAGCAAGACCGGCATTCCTGCGACGCCTACTGTCGATGGCACCAATGGCTGTCTGTTGACCGGCTCGCTGACCGACAGCGACAGCAAGGGCAATGACTTTTCCGGCCTGACCTGCCACTTCTGCCATCGCGCCGACGAGAGCGGCCCGCAAGGGCAGCCGGCGGTGATCGGCAATGCCAATCTGTGGATCGACGACAGCACCCAATGCGAAACACCGGACGGCGGCAGCTATTTCGGCCCGTGTCGCAAGGGGCCCTACGACTACACGCCAGGGGCCGGCGTGGGCACGCCGCCGCACGGCTGGGAGCACTCGAGCTACCTCGGTTCGTCGGAATTCTGTGGCGCCTGCCACAATGTCAGCACCCCGGATTCCAGCGCCGGCCCGTTGAAGACGCTGATCCTGCCCGACGGCAGCGACAGCGGCATTCCGTTTCCGATCGAACGCACCTACACCGAGTGGAAGCTGAGCAGCTTCGGTGACCCGCTGTTCGCCAGCGGCTTCGAAGACACTGCGCCGGTGCTGCCCAATGTGGTCAGCGAGCTGCGCAGCTGCCAGGATTGCCATATGCGCAGCAGTGCGGACGTCAACGCGCGCGCCTGCGTGTTCGAGCCGGCGGGCTCGCGCACCAACAACCTGCCGGTGCATGAGTTTGTCGGCGCCAACAACTGGATCCCACGCATCCTGCGCGACGAATACGGCCTCGAGCGAACCGCCGCGTTCAACCGCACCATCGGCTGGGCCGAGGAGATGCTGTCGCAGCGCAGCGCAACCATCGACACCACGATTCAGAGCTTCGCCGGTCCCGGCAACCCGCTGGTGGCGCGCGTGCGCGTGACCAATCTCTCCGGACACAAGCTGCCGACCGGTTATTCGGAGGGGCGCAGAATGTGGCTCAACCTGCGCGTGACCGACGGCAATGGCGCCACCGTCTACGAGAGCGGGGCCTATGACGCAGCCACCGGCGTGCTCACCACGGACCCGCAGATCAAGATCTACGAAGTGCTGCAAGGCCAGTGGAACCTCAATGGCAATAGCACTTGCGATGTTGCCGACAGTGGCGGGCGCAAGCTGTTCCACTTCGTGCTGAACAACTGTGTGGCCAAGGACAACCGCATTCCGCCGGCCGGCTTCCGGGGCGGCAACGACCTCGAAGTACGACCGGTCGCATACACTTATCCGGAAGTGAGTCCGGGCGTGTTGCAGCACTGGGACGACACCACCTACACGGTGCCGGTGCCCCCGGGGACCGTACTCCCGTTGACGGTCAACGCCACTTTGCGCTTCCAGATCGCCAGCAAGGACTACATCGAGTTCCTGCGCGACGAGGCGGTCGAGAACAACTTCCAGACCGAGAACCAGATGTGCAACCGCAGCAGCACGGTCGGCCCGGGCGACCAGACGCGCGCCCACTACATGTTCGACCTGTGGCAGCAGTACGACCGTTCGCCACCTTTCAACATGGTCAGCGACAGCGCGACCACGCAGGCAATCCAGCCATGAGCGGGACGCGTTTGCTGCTTGCGGCGCTGATGTTGGCGCCAGTCTGCTTCAGTGGCTGCAGTTCTGGCCCGAGCGGTGCAATCGCGAAGAAAAGCGAACGCGATCCACGCGTCAGCGGGGTCGTCGTCGTCCGCAGCTATGACGACGAGTTCAAGATCGACGGCAAGGATGTGCCGGTGCATGTGGAATACGCCTGGGACTACGGGCGCGCGGTGGCCATCGAGCGCATCACCGACTTGACGAGCCAAAGTACAACCGTCATCGACCAGCCCGAACTGACCTTGAACCTGACCGACGGCGAAGAGGCCTATGCCTTCGAGCTGGCAAAGGCGCATCCGGACCTGAAAGACCAGATTGCGCGCGCAGATCACCTTTACGGAGGTTTCAGCTATCGCGAAGCTGAAGATCCGGCCTGTTACCACGGTTCGCGCTGTGTGCATGTGATGGCGTCGACCACGTCGCCTGCCGGCGATGGCTGGCGCAAGGTGGTGCATGCCATCGTCGACCTGCAGGCCGCCGTTGTCGTGCATCCGCACTACGACGACGGCAAGACCGAGCCCTTCGCTACTTCAGAACTCCGTGCCAAAGGAAAATGATTTTGAACACTGTTCGCGCCTTGCTGTCGGTTGTCCTGCTTCCCCTGGCATTCGTGCAAACCGCACAAGCTGAAGTCATCTGCAGCGGCAGCGAGACCAAACTCAGCTGGCCGGCAGTCGATCCGGTCTGGGAAATGTGTTGGCTCAAGGCAGGCTTGAGCTCCGGTCCGCGCGGATCTGGCCTGGAATTGCGCCAGGTGCATTACAACGGGCGCTCGGTACTCAAGCGCGCGCACGCACCCATGTTGTTCGCCGAGTACACGACGTCGACCTGCTACCGCGACTGGAAGGACGACGACGCTCGTTTCCTGGCGCAACCGGCAGTGCGCAACCAGTTGGGCGTCAGCACCACGTTTCCGGCGACGACCAGTTGCGATCGCTCGACGCACCCGACGCAGTCCTACGGCGATTGTCCGTTCCAACTGCCGGGACGCACCAGCGCCGATTGTTTCCCGAACGAAGGCGGCGTCGCGATCGAAGACAACGGCACACATGTGACGTTGACGACGCAGTACGCCGCCGCCTGGTACCAGTACACGTCGCGCGCGACCTTTTATGCCAACGGCGCGTTCGATCTGCAGTTCGGCTTCGGCAACAACAACGGCACCAACAACGGCACTACCCATTGGCACCACAACTATTGGCGCCTGGATTTCGACATCGATGGCGCCGGCAACAACATGCTTTCGATCAACGACGTGCCGCAGAGCACCGAGTTCACCAGCTTGCGCAGCCAGACCGGTGGTCCGGGCGGCAGCGAACGCACCTGGGAGGTGCGCAATACGCAGACCGGCCGCGGCTATCGCATGACGCCCAGCCGCAGCGACTACAACACGCCCACCAACCAGTCCGGTCGCGGATTCCATCTGGTCGACGTGATCGGCACCGCGTATGTCGCCAACGAATACACCGATCGCGGCAATACCAACAATCTTGGCGATTGCGGGATGTTGAGCGGCAATCTGGCCAACGGGCAGGATATTGGCGGTGGCGGCTCTGGAGCCGACGTGGTGCTGTATTACCGCAGTGGCGTACGCGACCTGACCGGCGTCGATTCGATGATCTGCAAGTCGGCTGGCCCGGTCTTCACGCCGATCGGGAACTGGACCTCGCTGTTCGACAACGGCTTCGAATAATGCCTTCGCTCTGGTAGAGCGGAGCTTGCTCCGCTGCTTTCAATGGTAGAGCGGAGCTTGCTCCGCTGCTTTCAATGGTAGTGCGGAGCTTGCTCCGCTGCTTTCAATGGTAG
>CALEZI010000045.1 GCA_937928755.1 uncultured Rhodanobacteraceae bacterium
GCCGGCGAAGATCTACGCCAACGAGGGCGTGGCGCAGATGCTGTTCTTCGAGTCCGACGAGGTATGCGCGACCTCGTATCGGGATCGCGGCGGCAAGTACCAGGGGCAGCAGGGGGTGACGCTGCCGAAGACGTGAAGGGCGGGGTACGGAGCATGGGAAAAGCGCTTGGTTGCTTCGGTGGGTCCAGACTTGTCTGGACGCCTTTGGCCCTTGAGCCAGCAAGAGCGTCCAGACAAGCCTGGACCCACGAGAGCCGCTTTGCGCGAGCCTTTCCCGTGCCCGGCTACCTGATCGCGCTGAACCACCGCTCCACCCGCGCATCCACGGCATCACGCTCGCAGGCGTTGACGTGCGCGAACTCGTTGCTGCGGCTGCAGTAGCGGTAGTCCTTCGCCCAACTTCGGTGTTTGTCGGCCAGCTCGGCAATGGCATCGACGATGAACTGCGCCTCGGCATTGGTCATGGTTGGATGCAAAGACAGCCGCACCCAGCCGGGCTTGTCGGTGAGGATGCCGCAGCTGATCTGGTCGGTGATCGACTTGCTGTGCTCGTGGCTGACCTGCAGCAGGTAGTGGCCGTAGGTGCCGGCACAGGAACAGCCGCCGCGCACCTGGATGCCGAAGCGGTCGTTGAGCAGCTTGACCGCCAGGTTGTAGTGCAGATCGTCGATGTAGAACGAAATGCAGCCGATGCGTTCGCGCTGATGGGCGGCGAGGATGCGCAGACCCGGGATTGCCTGCATCTGCGGCCAGATCAGGTCGAGCAGTTCGTGCTCGCGTGCAAGGATCCGCGGCACCCCCATCGCATCCTTGAGTTGAATCGCCAGGGCGGTGCGGATCGCCTGCAGGAAGCCCGGCGTGCCGCCGTCCTCGCGCGCTTCGACGTCGTCGACGTACTTGTGCTGGCCCCAGGGGTTGGTCCAGTCGACCGTACCGCCGCCCGGATTGTCCGGAATGCGGTTGCGGTAGAGGCGCTTGTTGAAGATCAGGATGCCGCTGGTGCCGGGGCCGCCGAGGAATTTGTGCGGCGAGAAAAAAATCGCGTCGAGGCCGGCATCCGGGCGCCCGGCCGGGTGCATGTCGATGTCGATGTACGGCGCGCTGGCGGCGAAGTCGACAAAGCAGACGCCGCCGGCGCGATGCAGACGCTCGGCAATGTCGTGGTACGGCGTGATGATCCCGGTGACGTTGGAACAACTGGTGACGCTGGCGATCTTGACCGCACGGCCGCGGTATTCGTCGAGCAACTGGTCGAGCCCGGCGAGGTCGACCAGGCCGTCCGCGGTGGCCGGAATCACGCGCACTTCGCAGATCGTCTCCAGCCACGAAGTCTGGTTGGAGTGATGTTCCATGTGAGTCACGAACACGATCGGGCGTTCGTCGTCCGGCGGGCACACGCGCGCGATGTAGTTCTCGTGCACGCGCAGGCCGAGGATGCGCTGGAACTTGTTGACCACCGCGGTCATGCCCGAGCCGTAGCTGACCACGGCGTCGTCGCGACAGGCATTGACGTGCTTCTTGATGACGGCGAAGGCGCGGTGATAGGCGCGCGTCATCGAGGTGCCGGTTTCGCTGGTCTCGGTGTGCGTATTGCCGACGAAAGGCGCGATCTCATGGCGCATCAGGTCTTCGATCGGCGCGTACAGTCGCCCGCTGGCGATCCAGTCGGCGTAAACGATGCGCTGGCGCCCGTACGGGCTGTCGAAGGGCTGGTCGACGCCGATGGTGCCTTGGCGGAACGGCGCGAACCAGTCCTCCAGCGACGTGGCCTGGGCCTGATTCGATGGCAGCGGATGGACAGCGGACATGGACGCCTCGGCGCGTTCTTCCATGCACCAAGGTGGTGCCGGTTTGCGCGCGAATCATAGCGCTGGTGGGATCGCCGGTGGCGATCCCACCCATGTGAGTGCCGTTGGAGCGCTGCTGGCCCGGCGGCCGCTGCTCAGATCGGCGCGCCCGGCGGTACCGTTGGTAACGGTCGCAACTTCACCGACGATGGGTCGGCGAGATAACGGCCGATCAGACTGGCTGCAGCGGCGCAATCGGAATCGGACTTGGCGCGCGTGGCGGCCCATGTCTGCAACGCCACGAGGCTGGCGCGGATCTCGCTGTCGACGGTCGGGTGCAGAGCGCCGCTCTCCAGGCTCGCCAGCAACGCATCGACCACCACCCAGTTGACGCTGCGTTGCACCAGCGCCGCAGCAGGATTCTGGTCAATCGCCGCCTTCCAGGTCTCCGCCAGCAGCGCATCGATGCTGTCGCGCACGCCCGGTTGCGCCGGATCGGCGGCGTGCTGCAACAGCAGGCGTTGCAGCCGCGGCGGCGACAGCAGCGACTGCAGGGTCATCGCTGCGGCGGCATCGGCGGCGCCGAGCGGGTCGAACAATGGTGTCGCGCGGGTGGCGAAGTATTCGCGGTCGCGGGCGTATTCGGGGCCCGGCGGCGTCATCCGGTCGAGCACCGCGGGTGGAAGTGCAAGCACGTCGGCTCTGAGTGTGCCCAGCAGGCGCTCAAGTGCCTGGCGTTGGGTAACGGCGTCCACCGGCGTCGCGCCAGCCGGGGTGTCGCGGGCCAGTCCGTAGCGATAGCGGACACCGCCGAGCAGACGCGCAACAGCGTCGGTCTGATAGCGATGCAGCAAGTAAATCGGCACCAGTCGTGCCTCCAGTTCACCGAGTTGGCGCGCCGGAGGCAGCACGCCGACGCTGAAGTGATCGAGCGCGTATCGGCGCGCGCGCAAAATGCGCTCGAAGCCCGCCAGCGGATCGGCGCCGGCCAGATCCCAGAGCACGCCGGCGGCGTGGGCGTCGCCCGCGACCCGCGCATCGTGGTCGCCGAGATACTCGTAGCCCTGCGCGCGGATCTGCTCGCGTAACTGCGCCAGCGCGGCCTCGTCGTGATCGCCATAGCCATGTTGCACCAGGAACCTGTCCCAGTCGCCGAGGCCGACGCCATAGGCGTTGGCCAGCCGCGGCGCGCCGTTGTCATCGAGCTCGATCAGTGGGTGCGGGTAGTCCATCACCGAGCCGTTGCCAGTGCGGCTGGCAGCGAAGTTGTGGTTGAAACCGAGCGTGTGGCCGACTTCGTGCGCCGACAACTGGCGCAGTCGTGCCAGCGCCATCTGCTGTGCCTCTTCGCTGCGTGCGGCGGCATCAGGTTTGTCGTACGGCGCCAGAAGCGCTTCGGCGATCAGGATGTCCTGGCGCACCCGCTGCGAACCGAGGTTGACCGCGCCCTTGATGATCTCGCCGGTGCGCGGATCGACGATGGCCAGGCCATAGGACCAGCCACGCGTGGCCCGATGCGTCCAGGTGATCGTGTTGTAGCGGATGTCCATCGGGTCGGCGCCTTCGGGCATCAGCTCGACGCGGTAACCGCCGGGAAAGCCGGCTGCGTCGAAGGCCGATGTCCACCAGCGGGCGCCGTCGAGCAACGCCGAGCGGATCGGCTCGGGCGTGCCGCGGTCGAGGTGGAACACGATCGGCTCGATCACCTTGCCGTCGTCGCCCTTCTGCAGGCGGAAACGCGGCTGCCAGCGCACGTCGAGCGCGCCGGTCAGCGGCTGCGCGAAGTCGATGCGACCACTGCTGAAGGCACCGGAGGCGGGGTGATAGGCGAGTGGTTCGTATCCAGGCGGCGGCAGGCGCACGAAGCTGATGTGCTGGCGCAGCGTCAGCGCGGTCGGATCGATCGCGACCTGATTGACGAACTCGCCCGCGCCGGGACCGGTGAAGGTCAGCAGCGCCTCGAATTCGCTGTTGTCGGGGAAGCTGCGCGCCGCTTCGGGCAGTACCGCGCTGCGCTCGGGGTCGACCTTGTAACTGCCCTGTTCGGCGACTTCCAGCGCCTTGGCGATGCCTTGAGTGCCGCCCATGGCCGCAGCGATGCCGTGGCGGTCGCCAGTCAGGTAGGGGCCGATGTCGACCAGCACGGTCTGCGCGCCAACTGCGTTCTTGCGGCCGCCCTTCCCCGCGCGCTCGATGATCGGCCCGGCCCACAGCACCGAAGGCGCAAAGGCGTCGCTCGCGGCCTGGCGCTCGTCGGCATCGGCCGAGTCGGCAACGAAGCGGGTGTTGTCGGCGACCAGCAGCAGGCGATCGCCGACGCGCTTGAAGCGCGCCAGATACTGCTTGCCGACCTGGCCGCGGTCGAGGCCGATGTCGTTGGAGCCGAGGCCGCCGGGCAGCGAGGTCACCAGCAGGAACGGCTGATCGAGTTCCTTGACGCCGATGATCACGCTGCCGCGTGCGACATTGCGATGGATGTCGACAAAGCCGGCTTCAAGCGTGAAGTCGGCGAGGGGATCTTGCGGCTGCGTTGGCGCAGCCAGCAACGGGATCGCCGCGAGCAGCATCAGGGCGAACAAGGCCAGCGGCATCCGGCGTGCGGGCATGGGTGGCTTCCGAACAGGGTGTGGTCGAGAACATAGCGCAAGCGCGATGTCGGCGAACCGGCGGAGCGGCTCCGGGTTACCGCTTCTGCTCTGGTGGGTCCAGACTTGTCTGGACGCATTTCCCCCCAACAAGGCAGAAGCGTCCAGACAAGTCTGGACCCACAAAAGCTGGCCCTTGAGCCAGCAACCAACCCACTACCAACAACCAACAACCAGCAACCAGCAACCAGCAACCAGCAACCAACAACCAACAACCAGCAACCAACAACCAACAACCAACAACCAACAACCAACAACCAATAACCAACCCTCAGCCGGCCGCTTCCAGCCGCTCGCACAGCGTCTTCAGAATCTCGATGCGCGCATGCGGCTTGTCGTTGGCGGGGATCAGGTGCCAGGGTGCGATCCCGGTGCTGCAGCGCTCGACCATGTCGCAGACGGCGTGTTCGTAATCGGTCCAGCGGTCGCGGTTGCGCCAGTCGTCTTCGGTGATCTTGAAGTTCTTGAATGCTGTCTGCGCGCGCTCGTTGAAGCGCTTGAGCTGCTCGTCCTGGGTGATCGCCAGCCAGAACTTGACCAGCACCGCGCCGTTGTCGACCAGTTGTTCCTCGAAGGCGTTGATCTCGTGGTAGGCGCGCATCCAGTCGGCCTCGGCGGCGTAACCTTCGACACGTTCGACCAGTACGCGTCCATACCAGGATCGATCGAAGATGGTCACCCGGTTCTTCAGCGGCAGGTGGCGCCCAGTCTGCCCTGGTACTTTTCCAACTGGCGCTTGTAGTCCTTCTTCGCCAGCGTGCGCCCGTAGTCGAGTGCATTCAGCACGTTGCGTTTGTCCAGCGGCGGCACGAGCGGCGCCGGCGCGACGGTGGCCGGCGGCGCCCGCTTTGTCAGCCGGTCCTGCAACGCGTGCAGCAGTTGCGTGCCGACCGTCAGGTAGCGGAAGTTGGGATCGGTGCCCTCGACGATCGTCCACGGCGCGTCGCCGGTGCTGGTTTCGCGCAGCGTCAACTCCGAGACCTTGCGAAAGCGATCGTATTGCTCGAAGTGGTTCCAGTCCGCTTCGGTCACCCGCCAGCGTGTTTTTGGGTCCTCGGACAGCAGCTTGAGGCGCTTTTCCTGTTCGTCGTGCGACAAGTGGAACCAGAATTTCAGCACCAGCGCGCCTTCCGCAACCAGCATGCGTTCGAAGTGGCGAATCTGCTCGATGCGCTCGACCAGATCGGCGGCGCTGATCTTGCGTTTGACGCGGGCAAGGATCGGCTCGCTGTACCACGACCCGAACAACACGCCGATGCGGCCCTTGGGCGGCAGCGCCCGCCAGAAGCGCCACATCGGGGGCCGCTGCGTTTCCTCGTCGGTGGGCTTGCCGAAGGCGTGGGTCACGATATGCCGCGGGTCCATCCACTCGTTGAGCAGGTTGACCGTCTCACCCTTGCCGGCCCCATCGACACCGGCGATCAGGATCACCACCGGAAAGCTGGCGTCCGCGAGCAACTCGTACTGGGCCTTGAGCAGGGCTTCGCGCAGCAGCGGTTCGCGCTTGTCGTATTCGGCATTGCTGATGTGGTGACCGATCTCAGCGGATTCGAACATCTTGTTCTCCTGCGCCCGGCCAGCCTGAGTCGGACAGGCTAGCCTGCGCCCGGCTGCGCATTATCGCATTGTGCCGGATCAAGAACTTCGGGGGAGTTGTCATGAGTACAGTGCGCAAGAGCCTCATCGGCGGGCTGATTGCGGTCGCGGCGCTGCTGTCGATCGGCGTCGCCTTGAGCTGGCAGCCTGACCGGCCGGTCGAGCTGCTTGCCACGCGTTGGGCGCCACCGCCCTCACAATGGATGCAACTCGATGGCGACCGCATCCATTGGCGCGACGAGGGGCGTCGCGACGACCCGCAGCCGCTGATCCTGCTGCACGGCACCTCGGCGAGTCTGCACACCTGGGACGGCTGGGTGAACGCGCTTGCGCCCGAGCGTCGCGTGATCCGCTTCGATCTGCCGGGCTTCGGGCTCACCGGCCCGGCGGCCGACAGCGATTATCGATTGACGCGCTACGTCGAGCGCGTCCGGCGACTGCTCGATCGATTGCAGATTGACCGCGCCGTGCTGGTGGGCAATTCGCTCGGCGGTCAGATTTCCTGGGCAACTGCCGTGGTCCATCCCGACCGGGTCGCTGCTCTGGTGCTTATCGATGCCGCGGGTTATCCCTTCGTGCCCGAATCGATTCCGATCGGTTTCCAACTCGCGCGCAGCCCGACCCTGGCACCACTGGTACAGAAGCTGCTGCCGCGCGCGATCGTCGCCGCCAGCGTTAGAAATACCTACGGCAATCCCGAACGCGTCAGCGAAGAGCTCATCGACCGCTACTTCGAATTGACGCTGCGCGCCGGCAACCGCGAGGCGGTGGTCGCGCGGTTCGCCCAGACCGACCACGGCGAGATGGGCGAGCGCATCGTCGAGGTGCGGGTGCCGACGCTGATCCTCTGGGGCGGCCGTGATCGACTGATTCCGCCGATCAGCGCTGAGCGCTTCCATGCCGACATCGCCGGCAGCGAACTCGTGGTGTTCCCGGAACTCGGTCACGTGCCGCATGAAGAAGACGCGGCGCAAACGGTGGCGGCGGCGCTGCGATTCCTGGTGCAACGGGCATGCGTGGAATGCGCGGCCCAGTGATGCGAGCGTAGTCGGTCGCTGCCGCGGCACCGACCGGCATGCATGCATCCTCGCGACTGCCTTGCCCAGCACCCTCATCCGGCGGCAAGTGGACGTGAATTCACGTGCGCATGCGCTTCACGAACGCTTGATCGGCGCGCACCTAGGCTTCGCTGCCCTTGCCGCCTCCGTCGGCGAAGGGCCGTCTTGGCCAATCAAGATCCGTCTTGGTGCGGCCCCCGCAAAGGAGTTGCACTGAGTGACCACCACGATGAGCCCACTGGATCCGGCCCGAATGCAGCAGCGGCGAGAAGCCTGTGCCGCGCTGCTGTCGGGACTGGTCGACCAGTCGCCGGCCGTCGTCATTGCCAGCCTGTCGGCCGTCGATGGGCGTCTGGTGGCTGCGGCCTCGGGATCCACGCGCAGCGACGTCGATCCGCAGCGGGTGTCGGCACTGACCAGTTCGCTGCTGGCGCTCAGCGAATCGTTCGCCCGCGAAGTGCGTGGCGGTCGCTGCACGCATGCGACCGTGTCCATGGAAAGCGGATCGATAGTCACGGTGCGCGTTCCCACGGCGCGGCAACTGCACGTGCTGTCGGTGTGTACCGACCCGTCTGCGAATCTGGCCATGGCCCTGCGCTGGACCCTGGATACCGCCAGAAGGATCGCCGACGAGTTGGGTGCGTCCTGATCAATATGTTCGCTTGCGCCTTAAACGCCAGCGTGTTCACAAACCACGGTGCCGCCGGTGCCGTCAGTTAACAGGAGTAAATGAAGATGGCGAAGATCAACCTCGACTCACTGCATTCGATCGACGGTTACGTCGCCGCGGCGCTGGTCGACTCTGACAGCGGCATGATGCTGGCGGGCGACGGCACCGCGATCAATCTGGAGGTCGCCGCCGCCGGCAATACGGAAGTCGTGCGCGCCAAGCGCAAGGTGGCAGCCAGTCTCAAGCTCAACGATGCCATCGAGGACATCCTGATCACCTTGTCCAAGCAGTACCACATCATTCGGCCGCTGGAATCCAACCAGAGCCTGTTTCTCTACGTGGTGCTCGATCGCAGCAAGGCCAATCTGGCGATGGCGCGCCACGAACTGCGCAGCTTCGAACGTGCGGTCGACTTCGCTTGACTGGCGCCCTGCTGCCGCGAATTCGCCCTGACCGGGAGCGGTCGGGGCGGCATAGCACCGAGAAGGCGCAACCATGAAAGTCGATCTCACCGCGGCCGGTCTGACCGACGAGGCACGCCATATCCTGCAGGTCGCGGCCAATCTGCTCGGGGCTTACCGCCTGTCGGCGCGACTGCGCGAATGGGACGGCACCCGATGTGACGCCTTGTTCGTCGACGCAATGGATGGTTACGGCAGGCGCGCTGCGGAGAGCGCTCAGCGTCGTGGGATTCGTGTGATCCACTTCGGCGATGCGCCAGCGCCTGCGGACGGCGCGATCCTGCATATTCCGTCGAGCGGCCCGATTGCGGCGCTGGTGCGGCAGTTGCAGCACCTGATCGTCGCGTCGCCGGCTGTGCGCGCAGTAGCGCCTCCAGCGTCGAATATCGTGCAGATGGCGGTATCGCCAGCGTGGCTTGGACATGACCTCGCGTTCCGCGGCGGCGGACGCGAGATCCTCATGCTGCGGTCGTCGTCGCGAGTGCTCGCCGCGTCGCTCAGCGACATCCTGTGTTGCCGCGACCACTTCGACGATCCGGCATGGAGTATCGAGGTGCTGCAAGTCGGTGCAACGCGGCCGTCGACGCACCATGTGGCGGTCAGCCTGGACAGTTTCCTGTGTCAGGCGGTTGAGGCCGTTAGTGGACCTTTGCCACCGCACGCTGCGGGGCGCTGGATTCTTCAGGACTGGCCCGACCTCGGCGCGGCTACGCGTCAGGTGGCTGCATTGCGGCTGGCCCAGGCGCTGCGCCGGGGCCCGGCCACTGCGGCCGAACTCGCGGCCAGGACTGATCTCGGACTGGACGAGGTCACGCGCTATCTGTGGGCCCTTCGCGCCGCGGGCCTGTTGCAGTCCGCCACCGACGATTCCGCCGAACCCGCAGCGGCGATTGCGGCAGTCGAGAGCACCGCAGCGGCGCCGGCTGGCGGCGTGCTGGCTCGCCTGGCGCGGCGCTTCGGCCTGGGCTGGAAGTGATGCCACTGAGTCGCGAAAACTGCACGAACGAGAAACAGGCGACGTGAACTCCGAACCGATCAAGCTGGTGTTTGCGGGTCCCATGGGGGCGGGCAAGACTACGGCTATTCGCAGCATTGCCGACAGCCCGCCGATATCCACCGAAATGGAGTTGAGCGAAGGCGCGTCGGCGGAAAAGTCGACCACCACCGTGGCATTCGATTTTGCCGTGGTCAATCTCGATGACGATACTCCTCTGCATGTCTACGGCATGCCCGGTCAGGAGTACTTTTCGTTCATGCGCCGGATTCTGCTGCAGGGCGCGATCGGTGTCGTGCTGGTCCTCGACGGCAGCGTTGCCAGCATCGCCAGCGATTGCTCGACGTGGCTGGCATCGCTGCGGGAAAACGATGCGCCGATGCACGTGGTGATCGGGATCACCAAGACCGATCAGGCACCGCAGTTCTCGCTCGCCGCAGTGCGCAACGCCATCCGCCAGACCCGGCAACCGATCCCGGTGTTTACCTTCGACGCCCGCGACACCGAGCAGACCACCCATCTGGTGCGGGCATTGCTGGTGTCGATGACCTAACAACGCACCGGTCAGTCCGCGCGGGCATCGGTCCAGATCGCTGCAATGCGCCAGTTGGGCACGTTGTTCGATGTCGGATCGGCTTCGGCCGGCAGGCCGCCGGACTCGGCGGCGACCGCGCGAACGCGCACGACCACGGTCGCCTGTTCGCTGCCAAATCCGGTGCCACGCACGCGGATCAGCAGATCGCCCAACCCTCCATGCACGCTGAGCACCTCCGGGTCGGTGTGCGGCACGTCGATCCAGGTGGAATCGTCCGGCCGCGCGTCGGGCAGTTCCCATTCGGGGTTGCCAGCGACCTCGACGTCAGTGCCTTGCGATTGCAGCCAGGCGAGCACATGGCGCACTGCAGGATGGTCGGGCGGCACGGATTGCGGCACGTCGATCGGCAGTCGATGGCGCGACCCAGCCGCGCTCAGTCGTTGCCACCAATCGCCGCCTGGCGCGTTCAGGCTCAGTGTGTCGTAAAGGCTGGCGCCGCCGTAGCCGGCGCCAGTGAGGTCGATGCCGGTGGCGATCGCCACCTCCAGCCACTCGACGCCGTAGCCGGCTTCGGCCATCCACTCGAGCAGGTGCCGCGGGTAGCCTGGAAGTGGCTCCAGCCCGCGTCGCGCTCCGGCCCGCAGCAGTTGCTCGAACAGCGCGAGGTCGTGGTTATCGACCGCATTGCGCAGCGGCGGATTCTGTTCGGGTAGCCCATCGACCGCTGCCCCACGTTCGATCAGCAGCGCGCGCATTTGCGGGTCCGTGGTGGTCACCAGCAAAGACGTCGAATCGCCGCGGTTGGTTGGATCTGCTCCGATCGCCAGCGCCAGTTCGACCAAGGGTCGATTGCCCGTCTTCAGCCCGCGCTTGAATTCGCTCTGGGTCTTGGGCGCATCCACCATGAAGTCGGCAATGCGAGTGACCCAAGGATGAGTCAGACCCACCGCTGGCACATAGTTCATCAGACCGGCCAGGACCACCGCAACCGACAGCGCCGTGAAGAAGCCGAACAGGGCGATGCCGAGCGCATCGCGACACAGGTTGCGCAGCAGGCCGCTTGCTCCACGCGCGTCAGCCGGCAGCGCCGCCAGTCCGGCGGCGGCTGCCAGGCATCGACCCAGGCGCGCGATCAGGCACAGCGTGATCCACAGCATCAGCAACGCAAACGGGAAGCCAACCAGCACTCCCAGCCACGGCGAACCCTGCCCGATGTGCATTGCGCCTCCGGTCGCCCTCAACCCAGATTTGCGTTGTGGTAAACCTCTTGCACGTCATCGAGTTCTTCCAGCCAGTCGATCAGATCGAGCAGGGTCTCCTGGTTCTCCTCCGGGACCACCACCCGGTTTTCCGGGCGCATCACGATCTCGGCGCTGGTCGGCGTCAGGCCGGCATCGATCAGCCCCTTCTTCACGGCCTCGAAGCTCGCCTGGGTACACAGCACGACGCTCTCGCCTTCGCCGTTCTGCACGTCGTCGGCGCCGGCCTCGAGTGCGGCTTCAAGCAGTCTCTCTTCGCTGGCGGCGTCCGGCGTCGCGAACTTCAGTTCGCCGAGTTTGTGGAACTGGAAAGCCACCGAGCCGCTGGTGCCGAGGTTGCCACCATGCTTGGCCAGCGCGTGGCGCACGTCGGCGACGGTGCGCTGCAGGTTGTCGGTCATGCAGTCGATGATCAGAGCGACGCCGCCGGGCCCGTAACCCTCGTAGCGGATCTCGTGCATGTTGTCGCCGCCCTCGGCGCCGGATCCGCGCTTGACCGCGCGCTCGACGGTTTCGCGCGTCATGTTGGCGGTCAATGCCTTGTCGACCGCAATGCGCAGGCGCGAGTTGGTGCTGGGGTCGCCGCCGCCGCGCGCAGCCACGGTGATTTCGCGGATCAACTTGGTGAACACCTTGGCCTTGCGCGCGTCCTCGGCGTTCTTGCGTCCTTCGATGCTGGGGCCTCTGCCCATGGTGGTGCCTTCCTGGTCTGAACGGAATGGGCGGAGGATAGCGAGCGGCGGGGCGGCACGCATTCGACGCCTGGCTCGGGGAACGCCCGGGCTTCAGGTCCCGGATAGCGTGGATCAGCGCACTAGGGCAGCATGCGGCGGTCGGTCAGCGCATCCGGAGAGTCGCCATGGATCTGTCGCAACTGCCGTCTCAGACTGCCATCGGCGCCGCGGTGGCCGTCGTGCTCGGATTGCTGCAGTTGGCCATGAAACCGAGGGATCGCGCCAGCATTCGCAACATGCTGATTCTGGCCGCCGTGCTGATGCTGGTCCTGCTGGGCGGCGTCTTGCTGCAGCGATACGGGTCGCAACGCGGAGCGGCGCTGTTGATCGCGGTGGCGGCGGTTGGCATCGGAGGTGTGATCATTCGCCTCGCATCGAGTCTGGTGTTCCAGTGGATCCTGCCGCTGGTGCGCCTGGACCTGCCGAGCATCGTCGAAGATCTGTGCGTCAGCGCGCTGGCGCTGACCTGGCTGCTCTACTGGCTGCATGGCGCCGGACTCGACCTGCGCAGCCTGCTGGCGACTTCTGCGGTAATTACGGCGGTGCTGGCGTTTTCCATGCAGGACACGCTCGGCAACATCCTCGGCGGCGTGGTCCTGCAGTTGGACGCCTCGTTGCGCGTGGGCGACTGGGTGAAGATCGACGATGTCAGCGGACAGGTGGTGGATGTGCGCTGGCGTCATACGGCGATCGAGACACGCAATCGCGAGACCGTGGTCATCCCCAATGGCTGGCTGGTGAAAAACCGCTTCACCGTGATCGGCTCGCGCCGCGAGTCGCGCGTGCGTTGGCGACGCTGGGTCTGGTTCAACATCGATATCGACGCCAATCCGACCAAAGTGCTGCAAGTGCTGGAGGACGCCGTTCGCGAGAGCGACGCGACCAACGTGCTGCTCGATCCACCACCCAGCGCGGTGCTGATGGATGTCGGTCAAGGTTATGCGCGTTACGCGCTGCGTTATTGGGTCGGCGACCCACGACCCGACGACCCCAGTGACTCCGACGTGCGTCGGCACGCTCTGGCGGCATTGAAACGCCACGACCTGCAACTTGCCGTGGTCCAGGAAGAGCGCCTGGTGATCAAGGAGAACGAGCGCCGGCAGAAAGCGCTGCGCGACGACGAAGTGGCGCGGCGCAAGGCCATACTCGCTGACGTCGATCTGTTCAGCAGCTTCAGTCCGGACGAATTGCAGGCGCTCGCCGAGAAGGCAGTGGTAGCGCCATTCGTCAAGGGCAGCACGATCACCCGCCAGGGGCGCGTTGCCCATTGGCTGTACATGATCGTTTCCGGCGCCGCCGACGTGTGGATCGAACAGAACGGCAAACGCACGCACATCGCCACGCTTCTGGCGGGCAGCGTGGTCGGCGAAATGGGCATGATGACCGGCGAGCCTCGCCGCGCCACCGTCACCGCGCACACCGACGTCGAGTGCCTGCGCCTGGGCAAGAGTGGTTTCGAATCGGTTCTGCGTGCGCGGCCGGATATCGCCAGCGAGATTTCTGCGGTGATTGCCTCGCGTCAGGGTCAACTCGATCGCGCGCGCCGCGATGCCGATGCCGATGCTGGCGACACACCCGAGTCCGACGCCATTGGCGCGCGCATCCGTGCATTTTTTGGGCTGGAGGCTTGAGCCCTTCGCGCGGCGACCCGAGCTTGAGACACCTGGACCAGCGAGGCTCGCTCCTGGTCGTCAAACTTGTTGGCAGTTGTCCAGAACTCGTGTGGCGCACGTTAGACAGCGTGCCGCGCGCCTGTCGAAAGCGTAGCGTACGCAGTGTCTTCAACCGAGGTCACCGAGATGAGCGCCCAGCCTGCCGCAGCACAACCGTTTGATCCCGAGACCATGGCGCTGCGCGACATGTTCGCCAGCCACGCGCTGGCCGGCATGTTGCCGGCACCCAAGGTTCCCGGAGTCCTGCCGATGACTCCAGATACCGCCGCAATGGCCGCTTATGCCTATGCCGATGCCATGCTGCGCGCGCGTCTGGCGCCACCGAAGCCGGCTGCCGTCGGGCGTTCCTGATTACCGAGTTTCCTCGGACAGACGGCTCATCCAGCGCGCAAAGTCGAAGTCGAACTGCGCGGTCGCGGGCGCCAGCGTCGGGCTCTCGATGTAGTCGACTCCGGCCAGCAGCAGTTGCTGCGCCTGTTCGCGGCTGTCGATGCTGCTGCCGATCACCATCGTGCCGCTTTGGTGCGCTCGACGGATCAGCGCCGACAGCAGCTCCATGGCGCGCTCGCTGTTCGCACCACCAGTCGACAATTCTGGACACAGCCTGAGGTAATCCACCGGAACGCCGCGCAGGCGGTGCACCAGCGCCATGTCGCGGCCGACGTCTTTCAGCCCAACCCTGATCGCCAGTGGTTTCAGGTGCTGACTGAACGCCACCAGCGCATCCAGGCGCTCGGCCAGCACCGACGCCGGCAACGTGAGCGCAAGGCCGGTGCCCGATTGACGCCGGTCGCGCAACAGTTGCTCAAGCCAGGCGGCGAAGTCGCCATCATCGAGCGCCCATGGCGACAGTTCCACGATCAGGCGTACCTGACGCCCTCGCTTGAGCAGGTCGGCGCGTACGGTCAGCGCTTCGCTGACAACGAAGCGGTCGAACGCCTTGATGCAGCCGAGCTCACGCGCGACCCGGATGAGATCGTCCTGATTCGCGGCAGGTTGCGCGCCGCCGCCCGGCCGCCAGTTCAAGATCAGTTCGTACTGGCCGGGAACGCGACCGCGCAGCGGCATCAGGGCTGCGCCGCGAATCTCCATGTGCTGGTCGAATCGGCTGCTCTCCACCAGCCCGCGCAACTGTGCGTCGCGCTCTGCTGGAATCAGGCTGGCGCTGCGCGCTTCGTACCACATGCTGCGATTGCCGCCGAGGTGCATCGCGGCAAGCGCTGCGGCCTCGGCGTTCTGCACGCCGATATCGGCGGAGTCTCCATCCAGGTTGGCCAGCCCAAGGCTGGCTCGCAGGGAAACTTCATGGTCGCCGATCTGAATGCGCCGGCGAGCCAGGCTCTCGCGCAGGCTCTCGGCACTGGCGAGTGCCGCCGCGCGATCGTTGCGACGCAGCAAGACGAGGTAGCGACAATCCTGGTACAGCGACGGCATGTCTTCCGAGCGCAGGTTTTCCTTGAGCGCCTGGCCGACCGCGATGTCCAATCGGCTCTGGCCGGAAATGCCCAGTTGCTTGCGCAGCGACTCATGCTCGTCGAGCACCAGATAGAGCATCACCGCGCCCGATTGTCCGCGTGCGGCATCGGCGCGCTCGATGAATTCGCGGCGCGGGTACAGGCCGGTCGATTCGTCGCGGGCGACTCCGCGGCGCGGCGCGAATCGCTTGCTGCGCTTCAGCCGCGCTTCGACGACGCTGACCAGATGCCGCGGCTTCAACGGCTTCAGCAGGTACTCGTCGGCGCCGCCCGCGATGGCCTGCTCGCGCAGCGCCAGTTCGCGCGAACTGGCTACCAGGACCAATGGAATCTCACTGCTCACCGGGTCGTCGCGCAGGCCGTTTACCAGGCGCATCGACTCGGCGCCGCGCATGTCGGCGTCGATCACCGCGATCTGCGGCTTGAAACTCGCCACCGCCGTCAATGCGTCTTCGGATCCCTGGCACAGGCGCACCGTGTACCCGGCGTCCTTGAGCCAGCCGGCGGCCATCAAGCCGCGCGCCCGGTCGCCGTCGACCAGCATGATTCGGCTTGGCGAACTGACTGCCACCGCATCGCTGGTCATTGCGACCAATATCGCCAGCGGATCGATCGGCGGCTCGAAATACTTGATTCCCTGACGCATCGCCGCCAGGCGTCGGCCAAGGTCCCGGCGTGGCGTCACCATGGCCAGGGTAGGTTCGCGATGGTTTTCCAGAAGGTCGCCGCGCGGCTTGGCCAGCCCGCGCAGCGCCGCGATCGCATTGCCATTGGCGGCACTGATGACGATCGCGCGCGGAACGCTCGACAGCAGCAAGCCGTAGGCGTCTTCAGGGCGAGTGAAACTGCGCACGCCGACGCCATGTTCGGTGAACGCTGGCGGAAGATCGATGCCAAAAGCCGCATCGGCGCCGATCAGCACGATCAGGTCCTCCTGCACCGTGCGGCGCGCACGCACCTGGGGTGGCGTGGCGATTGGCACCACCGGCGTCGGCGACGGCGCCTCGGTACCACTCATCGTTGCGCTGGAGGGAGTCGCGACGGGAGTCACGGGCGAGGCAGGCGAGGGGGCCCGTGGGCCGCCGGGCGTCGACGGTGTTGCGTTCGCGCTGACCATGTCCAGCGCGAGCACGGTGCTGGCCAGCGTGCTGACCAGTGCCGACAGCGTGCGCAGTTGGTCATTGTTGGGCGTCAACGAGGTGTCGACGAAAACACGGATGAAGGTCTCCAGTTCGCCGGCTTTGCGGGTCAGCGACAGACGCAGGCGCTCGCACGCGCGCACCAGTTGTTTGGCGGCCAACTGCAGTCCGCGGCCATGCGCGGCGTTCCAGCGCGAGCTGTTGAGCTTGTCCCAGGCCTGCACCAGACTGGTGGCGTGCGCCCGCAGTTCTTCATGGGCGCGTTCCAGATGTGCGTCGGCGATCTGCGGCTGTTGTTCAGCGCTCTGGGTCATGCGCGGTTCTCCACTCCCGATCCGCTGATTCTGCTCCGTTTTGTCACTCGGGAGTGTGCGCCGCATCCGCATATGTCGGGCATCGCGCCGGCCTGCGCGCGCTGCCTGCGAGGCATTTCCCGCCTGGTTGCCACGTTCGTCGCGTCGACGCCGACCCGTTGAAGGGCTAGGCTAGCGACACCGATCCGATGATACCGGGAGCCTCTCATGCTACGTACCAAGCCGGGCCAGTCGCGCGCTGCCGGGTACCTGCCTGCTGCCGTTGCCGGGTTGCTCCTGCTGCTGAACCTGTTGTTCAACGCGTTCAGCTATGCGGCGTTGGCGTCGCATGCCGAGATCGGTCAGGCATTTCGCCTTTCGATCAAGCACAACGCGCCGTTCATCGAGACCTATGTCTGGCTCGGCGACATGCTGCGCGGCATACCAGGACTGTCCGGGGTCGGTGACGGCACCGCCAGTGCTGCCGCCGCGCCGTTGATCGAGAGAATTCGGCCGCACCCGCGTGGCGCCGAGGCGGTGTTCTTCGGCGAGGCGAAATCCCCGGCGCACAACCGCATGTTGTGGGGGCAGCGGTTGCTGCCGTTTCTGGTCGTCATCACGGTAATCTTGTGGATGCGCCGACAGAAACCGGTGCACATGCGCAATCGATTGCGCGCATGAGTCGCTGAACGTCGCTGCAGATCGTGAAATATGATCTATTCATATGTCATTCAGTCGATGACTTGTTGTGCGACGCAGCAAATGGTTTCACGTGACACCAATGCTGAATGCTTGTTAAACATGGAATTTCAGGCTCGTTCAGGTTTGTGACACGACGATGAACGCAGTTTCATGCTGCACCGCAGCATGACTGACGCATTGCGGCACATTGTGCCCCGATTGACCACTGCCCCAGCGGCGATTACTGTCTGTCTACGGTCGCGGCGTTGAGTCCTTCCTGGGGAGGCTGGGATTCCGCCGTAGACCGAACTTCGAAACTGCCCGCGCTTGGCCAGGAGCACTCGCGCTGGTTCCGTTCGTTTCACTCTGGGGGTTGAACTCATGCGTAAGGTCGGTGCTGGTTTGGGGTTTGCGATTGCAATGGCGCTTCCGGCGCTCAGTCTGGCTGCCGAGTTGCGGTCGGCTTCGCGACCGGTGGCAGGACAGTACATCGTGGTCCTGAAGGAAAATCTGGTACGTCTGGGCAACGATCAGCGCTCCAGCCTGCCGGAGGTGGTCACGCTGGCGGTCGATATCTCGGCAAGTTTTGGTGTTGAGTACGTGCGCCACTACGAGCATGTGCTGCCAGGCTTCGTGATTCGCGCCGATGCCAAGCAACTGGACCGCCTGCTGTTCGATCCGCGCATCGACTACATCGAGCAGGACGGTGTGGTCACCACCAGTGCCACGCAGAACGGCGCCACCTGGGGTCTCGACCGCGTCGACCAGCGCAATCTGCCGCTCAACAGCAGCTACATCTACGACACCACGGCGAGCAATGTGCATGCCTACATCGTGGACACCGGCGTGCTCGGGACACATACCGAGTTCAGCGGACGCATGGGCAATGGCTACACCGCCATCACTGACGCCAACGGCACCAACGACTGCAACGGCCACGGCACGCATGTCGCCGGCACCGTCGCCGGCACCACCTACGGCGTCGCCAAGGGCGCCCGCGTGCATCCGGTGCGCGTGCTCGGCTGCAACGGCTCCGGCACCAACTCCGGCGTCATCGCCGGCATGGACTGGGTGACTGCCAATCACGTCAAGCCGGCCGTTGCCAACATGAGCCTCGGTGGCGGCGCTTCGACCGCAACCGATGATGCAATTCAGCGCATGCACGCAGCGGGCGTCACCGTGGTCGTGGCCGCCGGCAATGACAACGCCAATGCCTGCAACTACTCGCCGGCACGTGCGCCCAACGCAATCACGGTCGGCTCCACCACCAATACCGATGCGCGCTCGTCGTTCTCCAACTTCGGCACCTGCCTCGACATCTGGGGCCCGGGCTCCAACATCACGTCCGCCTGGCATACCGGCACCAGCGCCACCAACACCATCAGCGGCACCTCGATGGCATCGCCGCATGTCGCCGGTGTCGCCGCACTGTGGCTCGCCAACAACCCGTCGGCAACGCCGACGCAGGTGGCAACCGCACTGTTCAACAATTCGACGCTGAACAAGGTGACCAACGCCGGCACCGGTTCGGTCAACCGCATGGTGCACTCGCTGTGGGGCAGCACGCCGCCGCCGGGTAACGTGGCGCCGACGGCGAACTTCAGCTTCACCACCAGTGGCCTGACCGCAAACTTCACCGATTCTTCCACCGACAGCGATGGCACGATCGCCTCGCGCAGCTGGAATTTCGGCGATGGGACGACGTCGACCGCGACCAACCCGAGCAAGGCCTACAGCGCCGCCGGTACCTACAACGTCGCGCTGACGGTCACCGACAACGGTGGTCTCAGCAACACCACCACGCGTTCGGTCACCGTTACGGCGCCCGGTGGCGGCGCGGTTGCGCTGTCCAAGGGCGTGGGCGTGGCCAGCTCGACGGCTTCCACCGCAGCCAACAACAACTGGAAGGACTTCACGGTTGCCGTGCCCTCGGGCGCCACCAACCTGACCGTCGTCACCAGCGGCGCCAGCGGCGACGTCGATCTCTACGTCAAGTCCGGTGCGCAGGCCACGCTGACCGTCTACGACTGCCGTCCGTACACGTCGAGCGGCAACGAGACCTGCAGCTTCGCGACGCCAACCGTGGGAACCTACTATGTGCGGGTTTACGGCTACCAGACCGGTACCGTCAACTTCACGGTGACCGCGAACTGGACGGTCAGCGGCGGTGGCGGCACGGTGGTCGAACGCCTGGTCAACGGCAACTTCGACAGCAT
>CALEZI010000046.1 GCA_937928755.1 uncultured Rhodanobacteraceae bacterium
GCGAACAAGCGCACGGCCTGCTCCCTTTGCGGCCTTGCGTCCTTTGCGGACAAAAACACAGACTCCGTGGTCGCCGACCGTTTGCCGCGCGAAGGCGCGCACTGAAGCAGTGCGCCAGGGATTCCCACGAGGCCAATGGCATCGCTGGCGGAGCCCGCGTCTACAGGGTCGCCGGCTCTTGTGGGAACGCGATCTGCCGGCAATCTGCAACCTCAGGGCGCCAGCAACCGCGCCAACTTGTTCAACCGTTCGGTCGCCAGCCCGCCCCAGGCGATATCGGCAGCGCCGAGCAATTCTCCGGCGCGCGCCAGATCGCCATCGGCAAACGCCTGCTCGGCGGCTGCCAGATCGGCGTCGACCTGCGCCAGCAGCCGCGGCATGCAGGCCTCCTGCGCCGCCAGTTCGGCCGCCGACAGCGGCGCATCCAGTCGCTCGATCGCCTTGCGCAGGGTCCTCGCTGTCGGGACCCAGTGATCCAGGCGCCGTTGCGACACGTCGAACACGCCAGCGACGCAACGCTTCTCCATCTCGTCGCGACCACGCGCATCGAGAACCCGATTCGGCGTGTCATTGCCGCCGGTCGAATAGACCAGGCGCATGCGCCGCTGCAACAACGTCATCAGTTCCATCGGCGGCGGCGCGAAGTCCTCCTCGCCGATGACCTTGGCGCCGCCGATCAGCAGCGCGCCATGAAACACATCGGCGTAGGCCGCGGCGATACGCACCGCGGTGCGCGCTCCGCCGGAAAAACCGCTGATGTAGACGCGCTCTGGATCGATGCGATAACGCACAACGATGTTTTCCACCGCATGCAGCGCCAGCGGCATGCGTCGCTCATAAACGTTCTCCTCATTGCCCGAGCGTCGCGCCGACACATAAATGATCCCGGCCCGGTCGAGTTCCTTTTTCCAATCGCGCGTGAGGTTCCAGCGCGGCATCGGCGAGACGAATACCAGCAACCCATAACCGCGCTCTGGCCGTGTTTCCGGCACCCAGAGGTCGTAGCGCTCGACGGCCAGATTCACGGTCTGTTCGACCGGCTTTTTGCCGATGTGCTGCTGGAAGCGCTGCAGGCGATCGAAAGTGGTCGGCGAAAAAACCCGCCGCGAGAAGGTGTCCACCGCCGCCAGCGGCGAATGGCGCTCGAACACCTGGGCTTCCAGCAGCTCACCGGATGCAGCGGCTGGCGGCACGGCAGCCAGGGTGAACAACAGGAGCCATCGATGCAGCATGGTTTTGCCCTCTGTTCGCATCGATAGACCAGAACGCCGCCGATTGTCGCCGCAAACGCGTGTGGCCTGCCTTTGCCCAAGTTCTGCGTTCGCCAACAAACGCAAGGAACTGAAAGACCGCCGAGCCTGGAGTCGTGGCAGCCGTCACCCGGCGGACCGCGAGCTTCCGCAAAGCGCCGCCCTGCAAAGGCGCGCAGGCATGAGGTTTTCAGACCGGGCGTCGCGTGCCGCTGCCCCAATTTCCGTTCGCCCGCTTGAGTAGCTTGGTTCTTCAGCCGCCCTTGGCTACCATCGGAGGTTTCCCGGGTTAGAGGCAACGCTGAAGCCATGAAGATCCTGGTGGGTTTGAAGCGGGTGGTCGATTACACCGTACGCGTGCAGGTGAAGCCGGACGGCTCCGGCGTCGCCATCGACGGCGTCAAGATGAGTATCAATCCTTTCGACGAGATTGCGCTGGAAGAAGCGCTGCGCCTGCGCGAAGCCGGCAAGGCCACCGAGGTGATCGTCGTCTCGATCGGACAGCAGACGTCGATGCAACAGATCGACACCGGACTTGCGATGGGTGCCAATCGCGGCATCCTGGTGAAAACCGACAAGGCGATCCAGCCGCTGACCGCCGCACGCGTGTTCGCCCGGCTGGTCGAAAAGGAACAACCGGGCCTGGTGATCCTCGGCAAGCAGGCGATCGACGACGACAACAGCCAGACCGCACAGATGCTCGCCGCGCTGATCGATCGGCCGCAGGCGACTTTCGCCAGCAAGGTCGAAGTCGACGGCAATGTCGCCCGCGTCACCCGCGAAGTCGACGTCGGCCTGGAAACGCTGGAAGTGGATCTGCCCGCCGTGATCAGCGTCGACCTGCGCCTGAACACACCGCGCTTCATCAAGCTGCCCGACATCATGAAGGCCAAGTCCAAACCGCGCGAGACGCTGGAACTGACCAGCCTCGGCGTCGACTCCGGCGATCACCTGAGCACCACTCACCATGCGCCACCGGCGAAGCGCCAGAAGGGTGTCGTGGTCAAGGACGTGCCGGAACTGGTGGCGGCGCTGAAGGCGAAGGGGCTCCTCTGAAGTTGCGGCCTTCGCACGATCAGGAAAAGGGAAAAGGGAAAATGGAAAAAGGAAGGTCAAGAGCCAGCTTTCCGCCCTGCCACGATCGTTCGACTGCCTCATGCCGCTGTCCCCTTTTCCTTTTTCCTCTTTCCTTTTTCCTGCTTCAAAGGAATCCTGAGCCATGTCGCGAGTCCTCATCATCGCCGAACACCTGAACGGCCAGCTCAATCAGGGCACGGCCAAGTGCGTCAGTTGCGCCAGCAAGATTCCGGGCGCAACCATCGACATCGTGGTGCTCGCCGCCGATCCGGCGCCGATCGCTGCGCAGGCCGCGGCGATCGCCGGCGTCAGTCGCGTACGCACGATCGCCAATGCTGCCAACGCCAATGCCATCGCCGCGATCTACGCACCACAGGTGGTCGCTATCGCCGGCGAGTACACGCACGTTTTCGGCGCCTCCACCACGGTCGGCAAGGACCTGATGCCGCGCGTGGCTGCGCTGCTCGGCGTCAGCCAGTTGAGCGATGTGATGGCGATCGACGATGCCCACACCTTCAAGCGCCCGATCTACGCCGGCAACGCGATCGTCACGGTCAAGGCACCGGCCGGACAGGTGGTTGTCGCCACCGTGCGTGCGGCCTCGTTTGCGGCGGCCGGCGGCGGTGGATCGGCGACCATCGAGCCGACGTCCGTCGATGTGACGCTGCCGACGCACACGCGCTACGTCAGCCTGCAGCAGGGTGGCGGCGATCGGCCGGACCTGCAGACCGCGCGCATCGTCGTCTCCGGTGGCCGCGCGCTGGGTAGCGCAGATGCCTTCAAGCTGATCTACGACTTCGCCGACAAACTCAAGGCCGGCGTCGGCGCATCGCGCGCCGCGGTCGACTCGGGCTACGCACCGAACGACATGCAGGTCGGCCAGACCGGCAAGATCATCGCGCCCGAACTGTACGTCGCGGTCGGCATTTCGGGTGCCATCCAGCACCTCACCGGCATCAAGGACGCCGGCACCATCGTCGCGATCAACAAGGACGCCGAGGCGCCTATTTTCGAGGTGGCCGACTTCGGCCTGGTCGCCGACCTGTTCAAGGCAGTGCCGGAGATCATGGCGTCGCTTTGATGCGCTCCAGGTGTGCAACCTCGGCCACCGGCCGGGGTTCCACCACGCTCATGTCACGAGCTTCGATCAGCAGAAGCTCGTGAGACAAGCCCGCCCCCTGACGTCCATGCAGCGCATGCTGCCCGATGCTGTCGTGGCGACGGCGTGCACAGCGGTTGCTAGGTGCTTGCGCTAAACTGCCGCGCCTTCGACAACCGGACCTGTACGCGTGCGACTACTGACTTCATTGATCCTCGGAGCGCTGTCGCTGCCGGCATTTGCCAGCGACAAGATCGCCGACAATGTCGAATCCGCGCTGTCGCGCAACGGGCGTGCCCCGGTGCTGGTCTCGCTTGTCGAGCAGGCAAAGCTCGGCCCGATCGCGGAGAAGCATGTCGGCGACGACCGATTGATTGCCAGCGTTGCGGCATTGCAGGCGCAAGCGCGCGCGACGCAGGCGCCGCTACGCGCCTGGCTGGACGCGCGCAAGCTGCCCTACAAATCATTTTGGGTCGCCAACTTCATCGCACTCGATGTCGATGCCGCACTCGCCGGGCAATTGTCGGCGCGCGCAGACGTGGCGGCCATCGAACTCGATTCGCACTTGTCGGTGTCGCATCCGGTCAGCGAGTTTCCCGCGGGAATGAAGCAGATCCTGGCCGTCGAGCCTGGCGTCACCCGGGTCAACGCGCCCGCGGTCTGGGCGATGGGCTTCACCGGCCAGGATGTACTCGTTGCCGGTCAGGACACCGGCTACGACTGGGATCATCCGGCGCTGATCGGCAAGTACGCGGGATGGAACGGCTCGGCGGCCGCACACGACTACCACTGGTTCGACGCCATCGGCAGCGCCAACGCGAGCTGTCCGGCGAATTCGCCCGAGCCCTGCGACGACAATAATCACGGCACCCACACCATGGGCACGATGATCGGCGACGACGGCGGCGCCAATCAGATCGGCGTCGCCCCCGGCGCACGCTGGATCGCCTGTCGCAACATGAATGCCGGCAACGGCACACCGACCACCTACAGCGCCTGCTTCCAGTTCTTCCTGGCGCCGACCGATCGCGCCGGCAACAATCCGGACCCGACCCGCGCTCCCCATGTGATCAACAACTCCTGGGGTTGCCCGGCGTCGGAAGGCTGCACCACGCCGGACATCCTGCGCACGGTCGTGGAAAACGTGCGCAATGCGGGAATTCTGGTGGTGGCGTCGGCCGGCAATGGCGGATCGGCGTGCTCGACGGTGTCCGACCCGCCTGCGATCTATGCGGCCAGCTACAGTGTCGGCAACCTCAACGGGACTTCGGTCTCGGGTAGCAGCAGCCGCGGCCCGGTACTGGTGGACGGCAGCAATCGCATCAAGCCCGACGTCTCCGCACCCGGTACGCAGGTGCGCTCATCCACCCGCAACGGCGCCTATGCGTCGTTCTCCGGCACCAGCATGGCCGGCCCGCATGTCGCCGGCGTCGCTGCGCTGCTGATGTCGGTCGACCCGACGCTGAAGCGCGATCCGGCACGTATCGAAGCGCTGATGAGCGCCACCGCAGTCAACGACATCACCACGGTGCAGACCTGTGGTGGGACGCCATCACCGGGCACGATTCCCAACAACACCTTCGGCCATGGGCGCGTGGATGCGCTGAACGCCGTGCGGGTGGGGCTGGGCGTGCTGCACAAATCGGGGTTCGAGTAGCCGAGCTTTTGTGGGAGCGGGTTCATCCCGCGAGCTTCTCGGTGAAGCGGAGCAAAAGCTCGCGGGTTGAACCCGCTCCCACGAGAAGCAAAACCCCACCTACCGCCCAACCCGCCGCGGCCACGCCGTCGGCCATGGGCGCGTGGATGCGCTGAACGCCGTGCGGGTGGGGCTGGGC
>CALEZI010000047.1 GCA_937928755.1 uncultured Rhodanobacteraceae bacterium
TGCTGCACGGCCAGAAGATCGGCCGTGAGGTGTATTTCATCAACCAGGCGCTGTTTGACCTGCTGACGCGATGAGCAAGTCGGCCGACCTCAAGACACGATCTGTTAAAAACATGATTGTGTTTTTAACACGTTATCGCCACATGTTCGTTTGGACAACATGTCGGCCCCAAGGGGCGGGCCGCCTGAAAGGAAGCATTCGATGCCGCTGCTGAAAGACCTGATCACCATCCCCGAGCGCGTGCACCAGGGCGATTTCGTCCTCAAGCTGGCCGAGGGCGTGGCACATGCTGAAGCGACGCTGGGCGACTACGTGGTGACGCCACAGCTCAACGCCTGCTTCAACGACGCGCTGAACTTCATCAAGCAGTCGGTCCAGGGCGGCACCAGCAAGGCCGCGTACCTGCATGGCAGTTTCGGCTCGGGCAAGAGCCACTTCATGGCGGTGCTCAACCTGCTGCTCGACAACAACGTGTCGGCGCGCTCGATGCCCGAGCTGGCCAACGTCGTCGCCCAGCACAACGGCTGGACGCAGGACCGCAAGTTCCTGCTCGTGCCGTATCACATGATCGGCGCGCGCAGCATGGAGTCGGCGATCCTCGGCGGCTACGCCGAGTTCGTGCGCAAGCGGCATCCGGAGGCGCCGATCCCCGGCTTCTACCTTTCGGAGCGCCTTTTTGAAGACGCGGTGCGCATGCGCGATCGCCTCGGCGACGAGGCTTTCTTCCGGGATCTGAACGCGGGGTCCGATGCTGACGACAACGACGGCGGCGCTGACAGCGGCTGGGGTGAGCTGAGCGGCGGCTGGGATGCGACGAGCTTCGAAGCCGCGATGCTCGAGCCGCCGAGCGGGGACGACCGCGTGCGCCTGGTCGGCGACCTGATCAGCCGCTACTTCACGGCCATCGCCGATGTCGCCGAGAGCCGCGGCGAGGCCTTCGTGCCGCTCGACGACGGCCTGAGCATCATCAGCCGCCACGCTCACGCGCTCGGTTACGACGCGGTGATCCTGTTCCTCGACGAGCTGATCCTGTGGCTGGCCAGCCGGGCGGCCGATGTCAGCTTCGTCAGCAGCGAGGGCACCAAGCTTGTCAAGCTGGTCGAGGCCGGCAACGCCGACCGGCCGATTCCGCTGGTCAGCTTCGTCGCCCGGCAACGCGACCTGCGCGAACTGGTCGGCGAGAACCTCGCCGGCTCGCTGCAATTGCAGTTCAGCGACGTGCTGCGCCACTGGGAAGCGCGCTTCCACCGCATCACGCTCGAAGACCGCAACCTGCCGGCGATCGCCGAGAAGCGCGTGCTCAGACCCTTGTCCGAAGCGGCCCGGCAGACGCTGGGCAACGCCTTCGATGAATTCCAGAAGGTCAGGCCCGAGGTCTGGAACACGCTGCTGACCGAGACCGCGGACAAGGAAATGTTCCGCAAGGTCTACCCGTTCAGCCCGGCACTGGTGCAGACCCTGATTGCCGTATCGGCGGCCTTGCAGCGCGAGCGCACGGCCTTGAAGCTGATGCTGCAACTGCTGGTCGATCGGCGCGACGACCTGGAACTGGGCCAGATCATCCCGGTCGGCGACCTTTTCGACGTGATCGCCGATGGCGACGAACCGTTTTCGGAAGCGATGCGCATCCACTTCGACAACGCCAAGCGGCTGTATCGGCGGAAGCTGCTGCCGCATCTGGAACGCCAGCACGGCGTGACCTGGGAAAACATCCGCATCGGCGACGCCGACCCGGCCAGGGCGCGAGCGCTGCGCAACGATGCGCGGCTGATCAAGACGCTGCTGCTGAGCGCGCTGGTGCCGGAAGTCGATTCGCTGAAGGCCCTGACGGCGCAACGCCTGGCCGCGCTGAACCACGGCACGATCCGCTCGCCGATCCCCGGCCGCGAAACCCAGGACGTGCTGCGCAAGTGCAAGGAGTGGGCGGCCGACATCGGCGAGATCAAGGTCACCGACGATACCAACTCGCTGATCTCGATCCAGGTGACCGGCGTCGACATCGAGCCCATTGTGCGCGGGCCGGCAGCCTCCAACGACAACCCGGGTAACCGGCGGAAGCGTGTGCGACAAATGCTGTTCGAACAGCTCGGCGTGACCGACACCAACGACCTCTTCGCCACCTACACGGTGTTGTGGCGCGGAACGAAGCGCGAGGTGGAGGTGCTTTTCGAAAACGTCCGCGAACTGTTAGACGAAAAACTGCGTGGGCGCCCGGGGACCTGGACGATGGTCATTGACTTCCCGTTCGACGACCCGAAGTTCACCCCGGCGGACGATCTGGCACGTTTGGCGAATTATCGCGGCGCCGACACGCAGACCCTGGTGTGGATGCCGTCCTTCTTCAGCGACAGGGCGCAGCATGACCTGGGCCGTCTGGTGGTGCTGGACTACATCCTGACTGGGGAGCGCTTCAACGAGCTGGCTGCCCACCTGGCGCTGGTCGATCGCGGGCCGGCGCAGGCGCTGCTGCGCAACCTGCGCGACCAGTTGCAGCAGCGGGTTCTGCAATACCTGGAGGTGGCCTACGGCATTGCCGGCGACTCGCGCGACGCGGTGGTTAACCCGCTGGCGCCCGAAGACCAGTTCCGCTCGCTGGACCACACGCTGACGCCTCTGCCGCCGGTGGGAGCGAACCTGAAATCGGCGTTCGAGGCGCTGCTCGACCAGCTCTTCCGGCACCAATTCCCGGCGCACCCGGTCTTCGATGCCGAGGTGAAGCCGGCCGCGCTGAAAAAGGTCTGGCCGGAACTGGAGCGTGCCATCGGCAGCGCCGATGGACGCGTGCCGGTTGGCGACCGCGTGCTGCGACAACTGATCCGCTCGCTTGCCGACCCGGTGCAACTGGGCAAGACCGGCGAGTCCCATTTTGTGCTTGGCGACCATTGGCGCTCGCACTTCCTCCGCGAGCAAGCCAAGGAGGGCGCTGCGATCACCGTCGCCAAGCTGCGCAAGTGGCTGGATCAGCCGCTGGCAATGGGGCTACCGGCAGAAGCGCAGAATCTGATCATTCTCAGCTTCGCCGGGCAGACCAATCGCAGCTTCGTGCGCGGCAACGTCCCCTACATGCCGAGCATCGACCAGATGCCGGACGACCTGGAGCTGCGCGAGCAGACCTTGCCCGAAGCGGGCGACTGGGAAGCCGCCTGCAAGCGTGCTGCCGCGTTGTTCGGGCTGACCATTCCGACCTCGCGCAATGCGGGCAACGTCGCCAGGTTGGCTGAAGAAGTGCAGGCCAGGGCGCGCGAGGCGCGCGAGGCGATCAGCAGCCTGGTCAAGACGCTGAACGAGAAATCCGCCTTGTTCCCGGCCGCTGGCGACAAGCATCGCCTGCAGACGGCACGTTCCGCGCAGGCCTTGCTCGCCGGGCTGCTGAGCGCCGAAACTGCGGCAGTGGTCACGACCCTGGCCGGCGCGCCGATCGAGACCTCCGAGGTCGCCATGCGCCAGACCCTGGCCAAGGCGCGCGAACTCGACGAGGCGGTCCGCACCGGAGCGTGGGATATCTTCGAGGCGATGAAGACGCTGACCGACGAGCGGCAAGCCGCCGCTCAGGCGATCGTCGCCAAGGTGCGCGAGACACTGGCCGCCGACGAGCATGCGATCGGGCTGAAGGCGGCGCTCGATGAACAACGTATCAAGGCCGTGCGCTTGCTGACCGTGGCGCCGCCGCCACCAACGCCACCAACGCCTCCGGGTCCGGAGACACCGCCGCTGCCACCGACAACTCCGACGCCGATTCCGCCCGGCCAGCCCGTACCCAAGCCGCCAGTGATCGTGCAGGAATCCGCCGCGGCTGACCTTGAAAGCACGCAAGCGCTGGCACTACTTGAGGATCTGCACGCCAGGTTGGATAGCGACACGGATCTGCGGCTGTCGATCTCGTGGCGGCTCGAAAAACCGGGGAGCAGCAAGTGAACGGTGCCGCCGGGCCCTTGTCTTTGCCGCAGATCGAGGCACAGGCGCTCGCGGTGCTGGAGCGTGCGAGCGACGCGAAGGTGATCGCTATCCAGACCAGGACTCAGGCGGCGTGGCCGGACGCTATCAACCTGTCGGGCCGGCAGTTTCGGTTGCACTGGTGCGCAAGCCCCTTGATGGCCAGAGAGGCGCTGTCCGCGCTGGAAGAGGGGGCTGTCGAGCAGGCCGGGCCAGGGCTCATCCTGCTGACGCCGCTGTCCGCACGCGATTTGGGCGGCGATGTCGTGGCCCGGCTGGCACGTGCGCAGGTCTTTCAGCCCGACGCCTGGGGCATGGTGCAGCAGCTTTTCAAGGCGCGCGAGATCGATGCGCGACTCGGCCGCTTTCGATGGATGGCACAACTGCTTGTTGAACGGGCCACCATGGGCGCTTATTCGCCCGTGCCCAACGGTTTTCTGGACATGGACACGGCATGGCGCTGCATTCTCAGCCGTTGCCTGGGCCTGGACGCATCGAGACCGGATGCGGCGACGCTCTTGAGTTGGTCGCTGGGCAACGACTCGGCCGGGGATTTCGACGAGTTGCCTGATCAAGCAAAACCGCAGATCGCCGCTTGGCTGGGCGACTCGGCCGGGGCCGTGGGCACGCTCGTCATGCGCAGCGTGATGGCTGGCAACACGCAGGATGCCGTCCCGCTCGGATTGGTGTGCGGCGTGGCGCTGTCGGCTCAGGGCGAAGGCGTGCACGACTTGGCCGCCGCAGCGATACGTCTTGAACGCTTCATGGGCGACCAGCGCATCGGCATCGCTGAGGGCCGCCTTTGGGCCGCTGACGCAGCGAAGTGTCTGAAGGCTTTGACGCCCGCCTTGCGCCACGAGGTGATCGAACGCGCCGAGTTGCTGCTGCGCGAACTTCATATTGATGCCTACGCCCATCTGAGCGATGTGCTTCCACTTGGCCTGGAGCAGAGGCTCGGGCTACTCGCGGAAGCACTCAAGACTTTCATCGCCACGCCATCTACCGCACCGCTGCAGGCCGTCGAACGGGCAGCGGATTCTGTGGCGCGCCATGCTCATCCCGACCCGGCAAGCACGCGCATGCTGCGAGTGAAAATGGCCGTTCGCCTGTGTCGATGGATGATGGCCGAGCGGCCCGAGAGCAAGGGTCGCAACGGACGTCAGGCAACAGGGTTCCATGAGCTCGCACAGTTGTATGCCCGCGAAGGCGCCTTCGTTGATTGGGCGCGCTTCAAGCTGCTCGGTGGCGACGAGTTGCCGGGACTTTCTTCGGCTTTTGTCGCCCTGCGCGACGCGGCGCGCAAGAAAGCCGATGCCTTCAATCTGGCGTTCGCCAAAGCATTGCAGGTCTGGAATCGTGAGCCGCGGGCGGAGGCAGCATGCTTACCGGTGGAGGCGATCATGGAGCGCCTGCTCGCCCCGTTGGCGCAACAAGCGCCAGTGTTATTGCTTGTGGCGGACGGCCTGAGTTACAGCATCTTCCGGGAGCTTTGCCTGGACCTGGAGGCACTGGGCTGGGACGAGCAGCTCGCGGGGCCAACGCCAATGCTTGCGGTCGGGATCGCGGCGCTGCCGACGATCACCGAAGTGAGCCGTACCAGCCTGTTGTCAGGCCGCCTGGTGGCCGGCGCAGCGCCGCAGGAGAAGACAGCGTTCTCAGCCCATCCGGCACTCGTCGGCGCGTCGCGCGCCGGGACTGCACCGCTGGTATTTCACAAGGGTGATCTCGCTGACGCTGAAGGCCTGTCGTCAACGGTTCGCGATGCCATCGCCTCGACCCAGCAGCAGGTGGTGGCCGTGGTCTACAACGCCGTCGACGACCATCTCAGCGGATCGAACCAGATCCAGGTGCGCTGGACGATCGACGATCTGCGGCTACTCGGGCCCTTGCTCAGCGAGGCGAGAAGAGCGCGACGTGTGCTGATCGTTACCGCCGACCACGGGCATGTGATCGACGACGGCACCGTGCAGCGAGGCCAGGGCGAGGGCGATCGCTGGCGACTGCCGTCGGGTACGCCGGATGCAAGCGAACTGCTCTTTGAGGGAGGTCGCGTGAAAACGGCGTCCGGTAACGCGGTGGTGTGCACCTGGTCGGAAGGCGTGCGCCACGGGGCCAAGAAGAACGGCTACCACGGCGGCGTCTCCGCGCAGGAGGTCGTCGTGCCGCTGAGCGTATTCACGCCGCGCAACATGGTACTGAAGGGCTGGCAGGTGGCGGCGGCATCACAGCCAGATTGGTGGGCGCCGCTGGAGGTGCCATTGCCGGCAGGAGGTGCTGAAACGCCGGCGCTCCCCAAGAAGCCGCCGAAAGCGAAACCGCCGGCTGCACCCACACCGCAGATCGATCTGTTCGGTGGGGCGCTACCTGTTTCGGCAGTCGATCCCGAAGTGCACTGGATCGACGCCCTTCAGGCGTCGCCCGCCTACAGGGCGCAGAAGGCGCTGGCAGCGCGGGTGGCACCGGCCGATACCGACGTGCGCTCCTTGCTCGAGGCATTGGCGGCTCGTGGCGGGAAGCTTTCCAAAGCAGCGCTCGCGCAGCGCCTTGGTATGCCCGCAATGCGCATCAGCGGTTTTGTCAATGCCGCCAAGCGCGTGCTCAACGTTGATCAAGCCGCGGTACTGGTGCTCGACGAGACGGCGGGTACGGTGGAGCTGAA
>CALEZI010000048.1 GCA_937928755.1 uncultured Rhodanobacteraceae bacterium
GCTCTTCGCCAGGCCAAGCCGAGCAAGCTCGGCTCTACAAGAGCTGATGCGCCGTGGCTTCATGTAGAGCGGAGCTTGCTCCGCTGCTCTTCGCGAAGCCAAGCCGAGCAAGCTCGGCTTTACAAGAGCTGATGCGCCGTGGCTTCAGGTAGAGCGGAGCTTGCTCCGCTGCTCTTCGCCAGGCCAAGCCGAGCAAGCTCGGCTCTACAAGAGCTGATGCGCCGTTGCTTCACGTAGAGCGGAGCTTGCTCCGCTGCTCTTCGTGCTTCCAACCCGAGCACGCTCTATCTGAGCCGGCTGAGCCGGCTCCACTCACGCCTCGTTTTCGGGCACGATTGTGCCGTCGAAGCATGGCCTCGGGACGGTCCCATGGACGCAGCCGAATTCGCAGCACAATTGCAGGCTTGGGCCGCAGGCGACGCCGAGGCCGGCGATCGTCTTTACGCCGGCGCTTACGAAGAACTGAAGCATGTCGCCAGCCGCAGCCTGCGCGCCTACGGGCGCGGCGACCAGTTGTCGACCACCTTGCTGGTCAACGAGTGTTATCTCAAGCTGGCGCGCAGCGGCGCGGTCAACTCGGAGACGCGGCAGCATTTCCTGGCGCTTTGCGCGCGCGCAATGCGTCAGATCATTGTCGACTCGGCCCGACGGCAACTGGCAGACAAGCGCGGTGCCGGTGGGCCGGCGCTCAGCCTGGAAGACCTCGGCGCCGAACCCGGCGCTTCGATGGCGCTGGGTCCGGAAGCGCTGACCGCGCTCGACCAGGCGCTGACCGACCTCGACCGCCGCGAGCCGCGCCTCGCGCGCATCGCCGAATGCCGCATCTTCAGCGGCATGGAGTGCGCCGAGATCGCGGCGACGTTCAATGTCACCGAGCGAACGGTGCAGCGGGAATGGCTGCGGGTGAAGGCGATTCTGATGGTCGTGATCGAGGGGTAGGGGGCGACTTCGGCTTCTGTGGGTCCAGACTTGTCTGGACGCTCTCATTGGCAGGGGCAAAAGCGTCCAGACAAGTCTGGACCCACAAAAGCAGCGTTCAGACAGGTCTGGACCTATAGAAGCAGCGTCCAGACAGGTCTGGACCTACACAAGCACACGCTCGCGGCGGGCACGCCGCTCTTAAAGTTTGGACAACATCGCATCCACGCGTCGGGCCCATTCGGCCTCCAGCGGCTGCGGCCATTGCGGCCGCTGGCCGGAGCGCGCCGCGCGTGCCAATGCCGAGTCGAACGGCTCCGGCGTGAACGGCGCCAGCGCGGCGGTCGACCATTGCCATCCCATCGCCGCCAGTCGAGCGCCGCGGCTGGCGCTGCACTCGGCGGGAACGTTTCCTTGCTGCTGCGCTCGCCCTTCGATCAGGAATTCGCGCAAGGCCGTGCGCTCGGCCTGATCGCATGCATTGCCGTTGGCGTTCGCCCAGTCGGCAGGTGCGAGATTGACATCCGCGCCCAGCGCATGCGCCAGCGCCAGCACCGTCGCCGCACGTGGCGCCTGCGCCGGATCGCGCGGCAGCAGTTGCGCGGCAACGCGCGCCGCGGCGTCGGCGTGACCCTGCTCGAAGAGTGTCCATGACAGCGTTTCCAGCGGCCCGGCCAACGCCGCCGAGGCGCCGCCGTGGATGCCGAGCGCAAGCTCCATCGACTCGATCGCCGCTCGCGTTGCCGTGTCGCCGTCGCCGGTGGCGAGCGCGGTGCCGGCCCGCGCCTGCAGATAACCCACCTGCGCCAGCTGATCGTCGCTGCGCGCAGAGGCCGCCGCGTAGCGCTGCACCAGCGTCGCGGCGCTGCGAAAGCGCCCGGTGCGCATCAAAAGCGTCGTGTAATTGCGCGCAATGATCGCCATCTGCGGATGGTCTTCACCGAGCTGGTTACCCGCGCGTTCCAGTAGTGCGCGAAACTCGGCGTCGGATTCGCCGTAGCGCCCGGCGGCGCCATAGGCAATGGCAATGTTCGCCGGCACCGTCAGCAGGGCCTCCTGATGTTCCAGGCGCGCGGGATCAAGAAAATCGAGCGAGCGCCGATAGGCGGCGACGGCGGCATCCGCGTTGCCCAGGCGCCGTTGCAGGATGCCGTAGCTGTTATGCACGCTGTGCCGGAACAGCGCATCGTCGATCTCGTCGAGGCGGGCGAACAGCGCCGCGAAGGCCGTCTCGGCTTCCGCGAGCTGCTGTTGCTCGATCAGCACTTTCGCCTGAACATAATCGGCGCGCAGCGAGTACTCGCGGTCCAGGTCGGCGCGGAATCGCGCGAGGTCCGACGCGATCCGATCCAGCTCGCCACGCGCGAACGCCGATTCCAGAGATTGCACACGCAACCGGGCCAGGACCTTCGGCTCGACCGCGTGCGCATCGGCAAGCGCCAGCGCACGGTCGATCAGCGCCCCCTCGGTGCGGTAATCCTCGAGCGCACGCTGCAACTCGGCCAGGCGTTCGAGCATCAGCAACTGGAACATTGGGTCGGCATCGTCGGCCGTGAGGAAGCGCTGCGAGGTCGCATCGACCACTTCGGCAACCGTCACCGCGCCGGGATTGCTGGCGTAGGGATTGGCGCTGGCGAACATCGTCGCAACCGTGTCGAGGATGCGTGTCGTGCGCTCGGCGTAATCGCGCGTGCGTGCCGCCAGCCCGAACGCCGCAACGCTGGTTACGCCGACCAGCAACAGCGCCGCCGCTGCCAGCGCCACGCCGAGCCGATGGCGACTGACGAAGCAGCGCAGCAGATAGCCGCGCGTGTGCCGGCGCGCACGCACCGGGCGTTGCTGCATATGACGTTCCAGGTCTTCGCGGAAAGCGAGCACGCTGGGGTAACGGTCTTGTGGATTCCACGCCAGGCAGCGCAGCAGCATGCTGTCGAGGTCGCCGTGCAGCAGGCGCTGGCGCTTGCGATCGCCCACCCGGCGACTCGGCAGTACTGGCACCTGATCGTGGCTGAGACGTTGCAGCGGCAGCTCGCCGGGTTGCTCGTCGTAGGGCCAGGCCGCGGTCAGCAGGTGGTACAGCAACAGGCCGAGCTGGTAGAGATCGCTGGCCACGCCGACCGGGTGCCCCAGTAGTTGTTCCGGCGATGCATAACGCAGCGTCAGCGGCACGGCGCCGGTGGCGGTGCGCACCGCGCCGAGCAGGGTCGAGGCCGGCAGCAGTTTGGCGATGCCGAAGTCGATCAGCTTGATGCGACCGTCGCTGTCGACCAGCACGTTGTCCGGCTTGACATCGCGATGCACGACGAAGTGCATGTGCGCATGATGCAAGGCGCTGGCAATCGCCAGCGCCGCGTCGAGCACGGTCGCCACCGGAACGATCCCGGGCTTCCAGTGCTGATCGATCGGCACGCCGCTGATCTGCTCCAGCACCATGTACGGACGCGCGTCGACGCTGCCGACTTCGATCAGGCGGGCGATGTGCGGATGCTGCAACCGCGCCAGGATGCGCTGTTCGGTCAGAAAGCGCTCGCGCTCGACGCCATCGCCCAGTGTGGCGCGCAGCAGCTTGATCGCCACCGGTTGTTGGCTGCCGTGCACATCGCGCTGCGCCGAATAAACGATCGCCATGCCACCGCGGCCGATCTCGCCGGTGATGGAGTAGCCCTCGATCAGCGGCGGCGGGCGTTCATCCTCGACCAGCTGCAGCGAGCCGCCGACACCGCGCAGCTCCACGGTATCGACCTCCGCTGCCACCCGCAGCAGCTTGCGCAGTACCGGCACCAGCTCCGGCGCGCTGCGCTCGAGTTCGTCCAGACGTCGCTGGCGCGCCGCGGGTTCGAGATCGAGCAGCGCTTCGAGATGCGCGTCGAGCGCGGCGACATCCAGTCCTTGCTCCACCCGGTCCATCCAGCAGCTGGCGACGGCGATCATTCTGCACCGATCAGGTGGTTCGCGGCCGATGTGCCGCACAGCGGCTCACCGTCGCTCCTGTTCTGGTGGGTCCAGACTTGTCTGGACGCTCTGCTGCTCCGTCGGGAATCAACAGCGTCTGGACAGGTCCAGACCCAGCAAAGCCCTCGCTCACGACTCGAACCCATCGCGCAGCAACTCGTCCACATCTTCGTAGGCGCCGCGATCGAGCGGGCCAATGTTGTCGGGCACCTGCGCACGATCGAGATTGCGCCGCAAACCGGCGATGTCGACCGGCGGTTCGTTGCCATCGGATGTGCAGCGGTCCAGATTCTGGGAATCGGCGCGCAGGTGGTATTGGCCGGCCGCCGGATCGACGAAGCCCGGTGCATGCGCGTCGCCACCGAGCGCGCCGGCACTCGTGTTGAGACAGGCGGCGGCCACTGCGCCGGCGCCCAGCGTCAGCGCAAGACCGCTGGGCACCTGCAGGATCGAGCGTTGCAGCGCCACCGAGGTGCCGGCCGCCGCCTCGATCGCGCCGACGTTGAAGCTGTTGTCGGCCAGCGTGGTGAAATCGACGTCCAGCGTAGCGCTGTTCTCCACCGTCAGCAGGCGACCGATGGTCTGGTTGCCGACGATCAGCGCATTGTCGAGGAAGGCGATCGTGCCGGTGCCGTTGACCCGCAACAGCGCGTTGTTGCCGGCCATGTTGCCGACCAGCCGCGTGTGCGCCAGCGTCAGTTGGGAGCCCGCCAGCACCTGCGCCGCGCCGCCATTGCCGCCGCTGCCGGCGTCGTTGGCGGCGCGGTTGCCGTCGACACGCGAGCAACTGTCGTCGCCGACCATGCACGAGTGGGTTCCGCGCCCCAGCGTGGCGATCGCGCCGGCGGTCAGGAACAACCCACCGCCACCGAGCACTGCACGGTTGTCGCGGATCCACAGTCCGGCGCCCACCAGGCGCGTCCCGGCGCCCTCCAGATAAACGCCACCGCCCCGTTGCGGCACGCCGCCCAGGTTGGCGAGGTTGCCTGCGATCGTCACCTTGCGCGTCGGCGTCGACGACAGCAGCAGGGTGGCGCCGGCGCTGGCGTGGATGCCGCCACCGTCGCGCGCCCGATTGCCGTTGAACTGGGTGGCGCCATCCTCGTCCAAAGGCAACACCTCGCAGCCAACCAGCGCCATGCCGCCGCCATTGCCAGCGGCGACATTGGAGAGGACATGGGCGTCGCCAAGGCGCACCCGCGCCTGGCTGCAGTAGAGCCCGCCGCCGTGGCGGGTGGCGACATTGCCGGCGCCGGGTGCGCCGCCGATCTGGCTGCCGCCACGCAACTCGACGGTGGTCAGCGCCACGCCATCGCCCACCACCGACAGCCCGCCGCCATCCTGCGCCTGGTTGTCGAGGACCTTGCTGTTGTCGAGGACCAGCGTGCCGGTTCCAACCGACTGGATGCCACCCCCGGCGGCGGCGTTGTTGCCGCCGGTGATGTCGAGGTTGACGAGTTCGATGTGGAAGCTGGCGCCGCCATCATCGATCGCCAGCACCGGACCACCTCCCGCAATCGAGCGCACTTCGCTGGTCGAGGAAGGCTCGGCTGCGCCGCAGCTCGCGTATCCGCCGACGATTTGCAGCTGGCGGCCGCTCAGCACCAGCGGCCCACCCAAGGTCACCGCGCTGCTGGCGAGGCGAATCTGCGCGTTGTTCGGCGCCGCCGCCACCGCCGCGAACAGCGACGCATGCTGGCAACCCGCGCCAACACCGACATACACCACCGGCGCGCCGCCTCCTGCGAGCGCAACGCCCGCCGTCAGCAGGCTGAAACCACCGAACACGTACCGCTGCCACCGTTGCATGACCATCGCTCCTGACAAACCCGATCTGGGTGCTTGCCGTGGAGTACGCAGAACCAGCGCGGAAACGACATCGAGTCGCCTGCCCCCACGTACAGCGGAGCTCGCTCCGCTGCTTTTGCTTTTGTAGAGCGGAGCTTGCTCCGCTGCTTTTGCTTTCGTAGAGCGGAGCTTGCTCCGCTGCTCTTCGCCCAGGCCAAGCCGAGCAAGCTCGGCTCTAAAAGGGCTGGTGCGCCATTGCTTCGCGTGGAGCGGAGCTTGCTCCGCTGCTCTTCGCGAACCGCAGCCGAGCAAGCTCGGCTCTACAAAAGCCCGCGAGTCGCATGCCGCGCGCTTGCACATTGCCGGCGACCATCCCAACATCCGAACCATCGACGAGGAGCCACTGCATGGCGCTCGATGGCATGACGCTGGGATTGGCGCTGTCAGGCGGCGGCTATCGCGCCACGCTGTTTGGCCTTGGCAGCCTCACGCGCCTGAATGACGCCAGCCTGCTCGGCAAGCTCGACCTGATCACCAGCGTCTCGGGCGGATCGATCCTCGCCGGCATCCTCGCGCAGCGCTGGAATCAGCTCGATTTCATCGACGGGCGCGCCGCCAATTTCGAACCGGTCTTCGCCCGCCAGGTGCGCGATTTCTGCAACCGCACCATCGACATCGGCGCCGGCCTCAAGGGTCTGGCCAATCCGTTCAAATCCGCCGGCAAGTACCTGATCGACTGCTACGACAAGCACCAGTTTCGCGGCCTGTCGCTGAAGGACATTCCGAAGGCGAATACGCCCGGGCTACCCACCTTCATCTTCTACGCCACCAGCCTGCAGACCGGTCGCAGCTTCCGTTTCCGCCAGGACTACATCGCCGACTGGAAGCTCGGAGTGTCCAATCACACCGATCTGCCGCTGGCACTGGCGGTGGCCGCCTCCAGCGCCTTCCCGCCGCTGTTTTCGCCGATCGTGATCAAGACCAATCCGAAGTCGTGGACGGGCGGGCTTGCTGGTCCCGAACGTGACGCCATGCGCGGCCGCCTGGTCTTGAGCGACGGCGGCGTCTACGACAACCTGGGCCTGGAAGTGCTGCAGCAGGGCAAGGTCGATTACGTGCTGGTCAGCGACGCCGGAGCCCCCTTCGAACTGGAAACCCGCCCGGCCCGCGGTCCGCTGCAGATGGCCCGCGTGCGCGACATCCTGATCGACCAGACTCGCGCCCTGCGCAAACGCATGCTGATCCGCGACCTCGCCAGCAAACGCCAGAAAGGCGCGTACTGGGGCATCGACACCCTGATCGGCAGCTACAAGGATCCCCGCGCCTTGCTCAAGGACAGCCCGGAAACCGCCGCGATGGCCAGGGTGCCGACACGGCTTGCCGCGTTTGAGCCGGAGGTGCAGCAGCGGTTGATTCGCTGGGGCTATGCGCTGGCGGATGTGGCGCTGCGCAAGAAGGCCGGATTGGGGGTGGGGTAAACACGGACTCTCCATGAACCCATGCCGCCAGGGGCGTAGATCAAACCGCCGCCGCGGAATCGTGTGGAAACGCAAAGGCAACCCGCGGTGGATCCGACGTCAGCACGCAGAGCCGGCACTGACGTCGGATCCGCCGCAGCACTTCTCTCGCCTGGATCGTGATCCTCGCGCGCGGCTTGATCCGACCTGCCCGACTGCGCAAAACCGCTGTTGGCGGAGTACCGTATGTGGGAGCAGCGCGTGAGCCGGCCAGATGTTTGGCGCGAGGCCGGTCTCCTGTAGTGAACCGCCGCGTCCAGGAGGCGATCATGGATGACGATCCGCTGTATCACGAGGGCATGCGCCAGTTGCAGGACGCGCGCGACACGCGGCGACTGGCCGACCGGCTGGAACAGGTGATCGTCCACGACACGTTCACCGCCGACGATCGTGCGTTCATCGAGAGCCGTCCGATGTTCTTCGTGTCGACCGCCGATGCCCAGGGTCGACCTGACTGTTCCTACAAGGGCGGTCTGCCGGGATTCGTGCGCGTGATCGACGAGCGCACCCTGGCGTTCCCCGACTACGACGGCAACGGCATGTACCGATCATGGGGCAACCTCAAGGTCAATCCACAGGTCGGCCTGCTGTTCCTCGACTTCGAGAACCCCAGGCGCATCCGCGTCAACGGCACGGCGCGGATCAGCGCCGATGATCCACTGCTTGCCGAGTTTCCGGGTGCGGTGTTCGTCATCCGCGTCAGCGCCCTGCGTATCTTTCCGGCCTGTCCGCGCTACATTCACAGGATGCAGATGGTCGAACTCTCGACCTATGCACCGAAGGCCGACTACACACCGCCGGTGCCGGCGTGGAAGAGTTTCGAGGTGTTCGTCGATGCGTTGCCGGCGCGTGACCGGGCGCCGGGCGAGGAAGGGAGGTCCTGAGTTTGAATGGAATCACGCTTTCGCGCGCGATGCGTGCCCGACAGTCCCCGAACTCCACCCGGAGCGCCCATGCCTGAATTCGAACTCGCCCAACTGAACATCGCCCGCATGCGCGAGCCGCTGGAGTCCCCCGGCATGGCGGATTTCGTCGCCAACCTCGAACGCATCAACGCGCTGGCCGAGGGATCGCCCGGCTTTGTATGGCGCCTGAAGACGGACGATGGCGACGCCACCGCATTGCGCCCGCTCGGCGACGACATGCTGGTGAACCTGTCCGTGTGGAACGACGTCGAGTCGCTCAACCACTACGTCTACAAGACCGCGCATGTCGAGATCCTGCGTCGGCGCAAGGAGTGGTTCGAGCGGATGGACATGCCATCCTACGTGCTCTGGTGGGTGCCCAAGGGACATCGTCCGGACGTCGTCGAGGCCATCGCCAGGCTGGAGGCGCTGAGGACGAATGGGCCGACGCCGCAGGCGTTCTCGTTTCGCGAGGGATTTGCGGCGCCGGATGCGAGGATCTCATGAGCGCGATGCCCGATGAGTCGCAAAAAACGGCCGTGATCCTGCGCCCGGGGCCGACGCTCACCGTTGGCGGCATCAAGACCGAACTCGGCAACCGCGTCCTTGGTCACTTGCTGGTGCGCGGATGGGTGGTCGAGTCAGCACTGGCGCCCGGCATCGTCATTGCGAGATGCCTGCTTCGGTTCGAAGCTGCACATGAACCATGAACCTCGTCATTGCGAGGAGCGCAGCGACGAAGCAATCCAGTGCTCCTTCTTCGCTCTGATTCCGCAGCCAGAAAACCAAGCAGAGGCACTGGATTGCTTCGCTGCGCTCGCAATGACGCTTGACGTCGACCATCTTGCGCGTGGCTGGCTCGCTGATCAAAATCCTGAATGACGCCAGTTCTTGCCAGCGAATTCGATGAAACAGCCGTGCGTCTACATCATGGCCAGCGGCCGCAATGGCACGCTCTATACCGGTGTGACGTCCAATCTTGCACAGCGCGTTTTCCAACATCGCGAGGGCGCTGTCGATGGGTTCACGCATCAATATTCGTGCATGTTGCTGGTCTGGTATGAACAGCATGAATCGATGGAAAGCGCGATCCTTCGCGAGAAGCAGATCAAGGGTGGCAGTCGTCGGCGGAAACTGCTGCTGATCGAAACGCAAAATCCGAGCTGGTCCGATTTGTACTCGCGGATCCTCTGGACTTTCCAGGACTGAGTTTGCCGCGATTGCGAGAAGCGCAGCGACGAAGCATTCCAGCGCCCCTTCTTTGCTCTGATTCCCCAGTCAGAATACCCAGCAGAGGCACTGGATTGCTTCGCTGCGCTCGCAATGACGAACCGTGAACCTGTCATTGCGAGGAGCGTAGCGACGAAGCAATCCAGTGTCCCTTCTTTGCTTTGATTCCGCAGTCTGAAAACCAGGCAGTGTCACTGGATTGCTTCGCTGCGCTCGCAATGACGAACCGTGAACCTGTCATTGCGAGGAGCGTAGCGACGAAGCAATCCAGTGTCCCTTCTTTGCTTTGATTCCGCAGTCAGAAAACCAGGCAGTGTCACTGGATTGCTTCGCTGCGCTCGCAATGACGAGGACCCACGCTTCTCGTCGCCTCACCCCATCTGCAACAACCCGATCAGCTCGTTGACGTTCATTCGGGTGGCGGTGTCCTGGTCGGCGAGCACGCTGTCGGCGATTTCGCGTTTGCTGCCGTGCAGCGCCAGGATCTGTTCCTCGATGCTGCCCTTGACCACCAGTTTGTAGACGGTGACCGGGCGGGTCTGGCCGATGCGATGGGCGCGGTCGGTGGCTTGTTGTTCGACGGCGGGGTTCCACCACGGGTCGAGGTGGATCACGTAGTCGGCGGCGGTGAGGTTGAGGCCGACGCCGCCGGCCTTGAGGCTGAGCAGGAACACATCCCCGCTGCCGCCCTGGAAGGCGTTCACCGCGGCCTCGCGCGCCTTCGGTGAGGTCGACCCGTCGAGATACTGGTAGCCGATGCCGGCCTGGTCGAAGGCGCTGCGCACGATCGCGAGGTAATCGGTGAACTGGCTGAACACCAGCGCGCGGTGGCGGTTTTCCTTGAGCTCGGCGACCAGTTCCAGCAGTTGTTCCAGCTTGGCACCGGTGAGGTTCAGTTCCGGCGCGACCAGGCTCGGGTGGCAGGCGGCGCGGCGCAGGCGGGTGATCTCGGCGAGCACGTGGAAGCGTTTGGCTTCCTCGGGCAGGCCACCGCTGTCGAGGCGCTCGATCGCCTGGCGGCGCACCGCGGCGAGCAGCTTGGCTTCGCCGGGGCTGGGCTCGATGGTCAACACGATCTCGGTGCGCGGCGGCAGTTCGGCGAGGACCTGCGACTTCAGCCGGCGCAACATGAACGGGCCGATCAGCCGGCGCAGGGTCTCGCGCTCGGGACCGCGCGAGTTACGCTCGATCGGTGCCATGAAGCGCTTGGCGAAGTGTTCCTGGCTGCCGAGCAGGCCCGGATTGAGCACACGCATCAGGCTCCACAACTCGCCCAGGTGATTCTCGATCGGCGTGCCGGTGGTGGCGATGCGGAAATCGGCATGCACCCGGCGGATCGCCAGCGTGCGTTGCGCCGCGGCGTTCTTGATCGCCTGCGCTTCGTCCATTACCAGCGTGGCGAAGCGGATCTCGGCAAAGGTGTCGATGTTCAAGGTCAGCAGGCCGTAGCTGATCAGGATCACGCAGCCGGGACCAAGCTGGTCCAGCGCCTCGGCGCGATCGCCATCGCCATAAACGCGCAGTTCCAGCGACGGCGCGAAGCGCTGCGCTTCGCTGCGCCAGTTGGCGACCACCGAGGTCGGCGCAACCACGATGGCCGGTCCGACTGGCGCGCGCGCCAGCAGCAACGCCAGCGCCTGCAGCGTCTTGCCCAGGCCCATGTCGTCGGCGAGACACGCCCCGGCACCCCAGCTGGCCAGGCGCATCAACCAGCGGAAGCCTTCGATCTGGTAATCGCGCAGTTCGGCGTCGAGGTTCGCCGGCACCTCAGGATTGATGTCGCCGGCCTCCGCGATGCGCTGCAGCTGCGTCTGGAACGCCGCGTCGAGGTCGACATCGGCGCCGGCATCGATCAGCGGCTGCAGCGCCGTCGCTGCCATTGGCGCCAGCTCCAGGCGCCCGCGCTGGTCGGCCAGCGCGCGCACCTGACGCAACTGGCGCGCCAGCTCCTGGCTGAGCGCGACGATGCGCTCGTCGGCCAGGCGCACGAAGCGTCCCTGCGACGACGGCAGCGCTTCCAGCAGGCTGGCCAGCGACACCACCTGACCATCGTCGAGCCTGAGGCCACCTTCGGCGTGGAACCAGTCGCGCTGGGCGCGCACCTTGAGCTGCAACTGGCCGACGTTCTGCCGCCGCGTCAGCGACCAGCGCTTGTGCTCGGACCAGTCGAGCAGCACGCGCTCGCCGAGCTCGACCAGTTGCGACAGCGCCTCCAGCGCGGCATCGGCGGCGGGGATGTCGAGGTCCTCGCCGCTTTCGCCGCCGGCCAGCAGCGGCGCGTCGCGCAGCAACTGCTCGAGTTCGCGCTGTTCGTTGGCGAGCACGCGACGCGCGCGCACCGGGGTGCCATCGCGCAGGCCGAGGATCTCGGTGGCGCCGACCGCGGGGATGAAATACACGCCGTCGACGCCGAGCGGCCGCGTGCGCAGGCGCAGGCGCAGGCCTTCTTTCAGCGGTTCGACCAGCACATGGATGCGCGCGTCGACATCGGCGACAACGGCGGCGGCGCCGAAATCGGTATCGACCTCGATGCGCCGCGACAACTGCGGTGCCAACGCCAGCAGCGCCGGCAGCGCGCTGTCCGGAAAGGTGGTTTCGCCGCCGAGCGCGCTGGCCAGCTTCAACGTATCGCTGTCGAAATCGGTGAGCACCAGTTGATCGCGCGACCATTCCGCCGCGCGCCGCGAATCGGCGCCCGGCGGCGGCTCGATCTGCACCCGGGCGCGGCCGTCGCGGTCGCGCCGGATCAACAGCCGCGGCGCCTGCTTGAGCACGCGCAGCGGCCGGTCGTCGCCACCGGTGACCACGTGCGGATAGTCGACCAGCGCGTCCAGCATCGGCGAGCCGAGTTCAACAAAATCGTCGTAGCTGTTGGCGATGCGCCGCCACTGCCCGAGCACTTCCAGCGTGCGCAGATCGTCCGGGTCGACGCGACTTTTCGCGTCTTCCGCGGCACGCGGATTTTCCAGCAGGCGCCCGCCGGTCCAGCCGCCCTTCGCGGTCGGCTTGAGCTCGCGCACCTCGATGCCGACCCCGTGGTCGCCGCGATAGTGGTGGCTGAGCTTCACCCGGATGCGCGAGTGTTTGCCGGCGACCACGCGCTCGCCGGCCGGCTTGACGTAGGCCTCGATCGCGCGCAACGCGCGCTGCCAGGGTGCCTCCGGCTGCCGCCATGACCACGGTCCGCCCGCCGCCGCAGCATCGTCGCCGAGCGCGGCGGAGAAATGCGCGGCGATCCAGGTCCAGCGCGACTCGACCAGTTGCGGCAGCAACCGCGCCGCCCACGCTGCCAGCGACGCCGGCAGCGCCTGCCCGCTCCAGTGACACAGCAGCAACTGCACCCAGCCGACGAACAGCCGCTGTTCGCTCAGCGCCGGCTTCGGTGCCCACGGCAGCGCCTGCGCGCTGAGGCGGGCGAAAGCGTTGATCTCGGTCGCCGCCTCACCGAGGCCGTAGCCGGCGGCCGGCTCGTAGCCGCGCACCAGTTTGTTCAGACGCGCCAGATTGACCGCGTTCGGATCGGCAGCCAACGCGAGTGCGTGCAACAGGCCGACGCTGCCGAACAACGGTGGGCGCGAATGTCCGGGGCGCGCCAGTTGCGCGTCCCAGGCGGATTGCAGCAGCGCCAATGCCTCGGCGCGCTCGCCGTGCACGGCAGCCTCGAGGCCGGCGCGCAGCGCAGCGACTTCTGGACCGCCGAAGCGCGCGGCCTCTTCCAGATCCATGCGCAACAGCGCGTGTTGCGCCAGCACGAAATTTGCCGGTTGCGGATCGCCCATCTGGTCGACGCAGACGAGTGCATGCCGATGCCAGAAGCTGCTGCCGGCGTCCGGCGCACGCAACTCGGCCGCGAGCTGGCGCATGCAGATGTCGAGGCGCACCGAGGGATGCAGCCGCAGCATCTGCGCATCGTCGACCGGCGCCACCAGGATTTCGAAGCTTGCGGCGACCAGCGCGCTCTCGACTTCGTAGCCGTTGAACTGGGCGCAGGCACGGGCGAGGGTCTTGCGATCGCCGCCGGCCAGCATTGCCAGGCGCAGTCCGAGCACTACAACGCGCGGCAACATGTAGGAATGATGGCGGTTCCACAGCAATTCCAGGCTTTCGACCTTGAACTTCTGCAGCCAACGCGCGGCGAACTCGCTGGCGACCAGGTGGTCGAGGCCGACGCGGCGACAGGCGGGGTCGTTGAGCTGCATGCCGGCGTTCGGAACCTGCGCCAACGCGATGCCATGTCGCGCGAATTCGTCGGTGATTTCGCGCGCCACCGGGTGGTTCGGCGAGGCCGGCGCGGAACAGCCGATGCGGTAGACGCGATCGAGCACATCGGAACCGACCCCGCCCGGCATCAATGCCATCAGACCAAGCCAGATGCGCGCGCGCGCATCGAGTGCATGCAGATTGGGTGGCGAATCGGTCACTGGGGTCGTTGGCGAGTGCGGGGCGGAGGCGCACGATAGCGCGGTCGGCAAGCGCTTTTTTGCTTCCGCCGAGTCTGCAGCGACGTGGAGGTTGCGACCAGGGGCCGATTGCTGCGCTAATGCGCGCCTGGTCCCGGTGGGAATCCCGATGAGCGCGCGCTGGACAACACGCTGGCTGGCCCTTGCGGCAGCCTGGAACATCCTCGGTGGTTTGTCTGCGTTGTGGGACCCAGGCGCGCATGCCGGGCTGTTGTACACGACGACGCTTGCGCTCGCCGATCCGCTGGCCCTGTTTTTCTATCGCTGCACCTGGATCAACGTGATCGCCTGGGGCCTGGCCTATGCGTTTGCGGCGGTCATGGCGGAATCGCGTAGGGCCGTGCTGATGGCCGGTGCGATCGGCAAGACCGCTTATTGCGTAGCCAGTGTCGCGCTCTATCTGGCCGGGGCCGGCAGCATGGCGCTACTCGTGGCAGGCGCGGTCGATCTGTTGTTCGCCGCCGTGTTTGTCGTCGGATTCTTTTCCGCGCCAGCACGCCGTTACCCGGACGAGGCCGGGCGGCCCTACATCACGCGTTTGTAGGCGTAGCCGCTGAGCGGCAGGAACGCGGCAAGTCGCGGCACGCGAACGCCGGGCTACGCCAGCAGCTCGCCTGCTCCAGCATCCAGCAGCGCCTGCGCAACGGCGATGCCGAGCGTTTCCGGCGCATCGATCGATCCGCTGGCCTCGGCCCGCAGCAGGCGCCCGCTGTCGGCGTGGCCGACCATGCCTTGCAGGAACAAATGATCGCCAGTGCGCAGCGCCAGCGCCGCGATCGGCACCTGGCAACTGCCGCCGAGCGCCTTGTTCAGTGCGCGCTCGGCGTTGATGACGAGCGCGGTGTCGGCATCGTGCAGCGCGCGCACGCGTTGAAGGGTGGCGCTGTCGCCAGCGCGGGTCTCGATGCACACCGCGCCCTGCGCTGCGGCCGGCAGCCATTCCGGGGCAGTCAGGCGTGAGCGGATGCGCGCGTGGAAACCGAGGCGCTTCAAGCCGGCGACGGCGAGCACGATGGCGTCGTACTGGCCGGCGTCGAGTTTCGCCAGCCGCGTATTGACGTTGCCGCGCAGGTCGCGGACCTGCAAATCCGGCCGACGGGCCTTCAGTTGCGCGTGGCGACGCAACGACGAAGTGCCGACGATCGCGCCATGCGGCAACGCATCGAGGTCGTCGAAATGGTTGCTGACGAAAGCATCGGCCGAATCCTCGCGCTCGAGGATCGCCGCCAGCGTGAAGCCGGGCTCCAGTTCGACCGGCACGTCTTTCAGCGAATGCACGGCGATGTCCGCCTCGCCGCGCTCAAGCGCCAGCTCCAGTTCCTTTAGGAACAATCCCTTGCCGCCAATCGCCGCCAGCGAGCGGTCGAGTACCTCATCGCCACGCGTGGACAGCGGGACCAGTTCGACCTTGAGCGACGGGTCGAGCGCGCGCAGGCGCGTGGCGACGTGTTCGGTCTGCCACAGGGCGAGCTGGCTTTTGCGGGTGGCGATTCTTAGCAACATGAGGTGCGCGCGGTGTTGGATCGTGTCGCCCAGTAGAGCAGGAAAAGGGAAAAAGGAAAAAGGAAAAGGGGGAAGATCTGGAAAAGGGAAAATGGAAAAAGGAAAAGGGAAGAGCGCGAACTTGACTCGTGGCATACGGCCGTCCAAGGCGTCGCCTGCGGGTGCAAAGACCACCAGCTCGCGGCAAGTCGCTTCTGGCTCTCCCCTTTTCCCTTTTCCATTTTCCTTTTTCCTTTTTCCAAAAAAGGAGAACCCGCGCTGGTGGGAGGACCCAGCGCGGGTTCGGTTACCGCAACCTCAGATCAGTGCGCCGTCGCTCCCTCGGCATGAATGCCCGTGTTCTGGCGCACGTACAGCTCTTCCCACATGTCCTCGGCGCGCTTCTCGCGGCCGAGCAGGGAGCCCAGCAGCACGCACAGGAAACCGAGCGGGATCGAGATGATGCCGGGGTTCCTGAGCGAGATCAGCGGCTCCGTCAAGCCGACGATGCTGGTATCGCTGCCGGCGACCGAGGCGATCTTCGCCTGCGCGCCTGCCAGCACGCCCTTGGCTGCATCGACGCTCTTTTGCGCCAGTGCGCGGGCTGCGTCGTCCACCGCTGCCGCCAGCGTCGCCTCCGCCGCAGCGATCTTCGCTGGCGCCGCATCGATGATCAACTGGTTGGCGGCGCGCACCTGGATCGGGTAGGTCATGTTCGGGCTGACCATCACCAGTCCGATCGCACTGAATGCACCGACCACCATGCCGAGCACGATGCCCTTGGTATTGCAGCGCTTCCAGTACAGCGTCATCAGCACCGCCGGCAGGTTGCTCGAAGCTGCCACGGCGAAGGCCAGCGCGACCAGGTGAGCAACGTTCTGCCCCTTGGCCAGGATGCCGATGGCGATGGCGACCACGCCGACGATGACCGACGAGATGCGCGCGGCGCGCACTTCTTCTTCCTGCGTCGCGTGTTCGCCCTTGACCACACCGACCCAGATGTCATGGCTCATCGCCGAGGCCGAGGCCAGCACCAGGCCGGCGACCACGGCGACGATGGTGGCGAAGGCCACGGCGGCGACGAAGGCGAGGAACAGATTGCCCATCACCGAGTTCGCGCCACCGCCGATGTACTGCGCCAGCAACGGTGCCGCCATGTTGCCGCCAGCATCGATGCCGGAAATCGTCGCCGAACCGACATTCATCGCCGCACCCAGGCCAAGGAACAGCGTCAGGACGTAAAACCCGCCGATGATGCCCATCGCCCACAACACGCTGGTGCGTGCGTCCTTGGCCGTCGGCACGGTGAAGAAGCGCATCAGGATGTGCGGCATGCCGGCGGTGCCGAGCACCAGCGCCATGCCCAGCGAGATCTGGTCGATCGGGTTCTTCAGGTACAAACCGGGCTCCAGGAAACGCTGGCCGAGCTCGCTCGCCGTCATGTTGGCGGCCGGGTCGCCGAGCAGCTTGGCCACCTGCGCCTGGATCATCGGGTCGTTGACCGCGGCCTGCAGGAAGGCCGGCATACTGAAGCCGTATGGCAGCCAGGTGAAGAACACCAGGATGATCGACGCGGTCACCAGCAGCACCGCCTTGATGATCTGCACCCAGGTGGTCGCCACCATGCCGCCGAACACCACATAGGCGAGCATCAGCACGCCGACCGCGATCACCGAGACCTCGTAGTCGATGCCGATCAGCGTCTTCACCAGCACGCCGCCGCCGACCATCTGCGCGGTGAGGTAGAAGATCGACACCACGATGGTGCTGACCGCGGCCACCGTTTTGGCCTTCTTCGGATCATTGCGGAAGGCGAGGATGTCGCCGAGCGTGTACTTGCCGATGTTCCGGCAGGGTTCGGCGATCACCAGCAGCACGGTGATGTAGGCGACCAGCCAGCCGACCGAGTACATGAAGCCGTCGTAGCCGTACAGCGAGATCAGACCGGCGATGCCGAGGAAGGAGGCTGCCGACAGGTAGTCGCCGGCGATCGCCCAACCGTTCTGGATGCCGGAGACCGACCGGCCGGCGGCGTAGAACTGCGAAGCGCTCTTGACCCGGCGCGCGGCCAGGTAAGTCACGAACATGGTCAGCGCGATGATGCAGCCGAACACCAGGAAGGTCAGCCATTTGTACTCGGGGGCGACCGCGCCCTGGGCGAGAGCCGGCAGCGGCAGCAGCGCTGCAGCGGCGATCAGGAATGTTTTCGTGTTCATCGGTTGCCTCCGTTCTTCATCGCGTCGCGATTGATCTCGGCGGAGAGCGCATCGAACTCGCGGTTGGCGCGTCGCGCATAGATCCAGGCAATGCCCCAGGCGACGATGAACTCCGACCAGGCGAAGAACAGGCCGAAATTGATCACGCCCCAGATCTTGGTCTTGAACAGATCCTGGAAATAAGCCGCCCCGATCGGCAGCATGAAGTAGTAGACGACCGAGATCGCCATCAGACCCCAGAGAAACCGGCTCTTGCGCCGGTGCAAGTCGCGAAACCGCGGGTCCGCGTTGACCGCGGCCCAATTCATCGTTGCCATGATTCACCCCTCCCGTTGAGTACCCAGCGGCTGCGATGCAGGTACGCATCGACCGTGATGGCATCGTCGATCCGGGGCGGTCGGGCGACAATTAGCTATTGGTCGAGGAAACGCAGTGTAGGAGCGACGTGCACGTCGCGACTGCGCGCTCAGTCGGTCGCCGTTTGTTCGCGGAAATCGCGTCACCGGTCGCGACGTGCACGTCGCTCCTACAAACAACCCTCGAAGTGGGTGACCGCGACCAGCTCCACATCGCTCGCCAGCGCATAACTGGCAGTCCCGCGACGGCCGTCGGCAAGATGCAACTGCGCGCGTTTGATCGGCACCCGCGCGATGCGTCCCTGGCGCACGAAATGGATGCCGCCGAGCGCCGGCCACAGGCGCCAGTCGAGCGCCTTGACCACGGCTTCGGTGGCGCAGAAGCGTGCGCGCAGGTGCTGCAACTGCTGCTCGTCGCTGCATGCCTGCCACTGCGCCAACTCGGGTGGCGTAAGCAGGCGGCGCGCCAGCCGCTGCGGATTGACGAACCCGCGGTCGCTCATCACATCGACGCCGAGCTGCCTGGTCGCGCCGATGGCCAGAACCGCGATGTCGTCGTCATGAGTCAGACTGAAAGAGTGCGCCAGTTGCGGCGCCTCGGGCTTGCCGTTGGCGCTGCGGCGGATCACCAGATCGGCGTCGTCGACTCCCGCATATCGTGCCAGCGACGCACGCACGCGCACCCACACCCAGCGCGAGCGCGCCGCGGCGTCGGCCTGCGCGAGTTCGGCGGGCAGGGACCACCACCACAGGTGGGCGTGTCCGGGGTTGAGCAAGCGAAAGCGATCCTGATCAAGGCGAGGGCAGAATGCAGTGCTTGGCATCGCGAAGCAAAGGCGGCGCCCGGTTGTAGGAGCGACGTGCACGTCGCGACCGGCGATGCGGCGGAACTCATGTCGCGACGTACACGTCGCTCCTACCCACGCACTGCTCCTCCAGCGCATGATCGCCGGAACTCCCAACGCGGAAGGCTCCCGATGAAGATCGTCGTTATCGTGCTGCTGGTACTGGTCCTCGCCGTGGTCGCGTTGTTCGGCACACGCAGTTATTTGTCGCGCTCGTCGCCACCGACGCTGGACCTGGTGCAGGGCAAGCTGCGGCCGTGTCCGGGCTCGCCCAACTGTGTCAGCAGCGAGGGTGGCATGGGCGAACAGGTGATCGAGGCGCTACCCTATCGCGGCGACCGCGCGGCCAGCGAGCGCGCGCTGACCGCCGCGCTGGCGACACTGGAGCGCAGCAGCATCCAGCGCCGGCAGGGCGACTACTGGCATGCGCTGCAGGTCAGCGGATTGTTCCGCTTCATCGACGACATCGAACTGCGCTTCGACGATGCCAACCGGGTGATCCACCTGCGCTCAGGCTCGCGCGTGGGTTACTCCGATCTCGGGGTCAATCGCAAACGCAGCGAAGCGCTGCGTGCGGCCTATCTGGCGCAGCCCTGAGCGACCGACGCATGCAGCGCCAGCTCAGTCGTTTGCAGCTGCCGCCGACGGCCGACTGGCTGCCGCAGTTCTGCCAGCCGTCGACCGTGTATTCGGCGATGCTGCTGGCGCAGATCGTGGTGGTCATCGGCGTGCTTTCGCCCGGGGAATCGTCGACCCCCTGGTGGCGCGCGCTGAGCACCGGTACCGTGCTGGCGCAATGGATTGCGCTCAGCACCATCGCCGTGCTGTGTCTGCTTCGGCCGCGTCTGGTGCGCTTGCCCAGCGGGCTGGCGCTGGCCGCGGTAGGCGCCGTGCTGGCGTTGACGTCCTGGCTGATGGCGTGGCTCGGCTTCGTGCTCGATCGCCAGCTCGAGTGGGGATTTCTGTCGGCGCAGCAGGATCGCGACCAGTTCGTGATCGGCGTCGTCGTCATGGTGGTGCTGATGGCGGCCTTGGGACTGCGCTACGGTTATGTGCACGTGCAATGGCGACTGCAGATCGAGGCACAAGCGCGCACCGAAGTCGAAGCGCTGACGGCCCGCATCCGACCACACTTTCTGTTCAACAGCATGAACACCATCGCCGGGCTTGTTCATGAAGATGCCGATCTTGCCGAGCGCGTGATCGAGGATCTTTCCGACCTGTTCCGCGCCGCGCTGGCCGCTGGCGAACGCGCGCATCCGCTCGGGCGCGAGCTCGAACTGTGCCGCCGCTATCTGGCGATCGAGGGACTGCGTCTCGGCGAACGCCTGCGCATCGAGTGGGATGTCGACGCGGCGCCGATGGACCTGCCGGTGCCGCCGTTGTTGCTGCAACCGCTGGTGGAAAATGCCGTTTACCACGGCATCCAGCCGTTGCCCGAAGGCGGCACGCTGCGGCTGCAGGTGTTGGCCGACGCCGGCGAGTTGCGTGTACTGATCGAGAATCCGCGACCGCTGCAGCCGCCGGCGCGCGCGGGTGGACACGGCATGGCCCAGGAAAACGTGCGCCGCCGGTTGCACTATGCGTTTTCCGAGCGCGCGTCGCTGGAAGTGCAGCAGCGGGCTGGATACTATGGCGTGAAGTTGCGCTTGCCCCTGCTGGCGTTACGCGAGAGCCGATCATGAAGGTGCTCATCGTCGACGATGAACCTCTGGCCCGCCGCCGATTGGCGACCCTGCTGGCGGGCGTGGATGGCGTCGAAGTGATCGGCGAGGCCGCCGACGGCGCACAGGCGCTGGCGGCAGTGGACCGCCACGATCCCGACCTGGTGTTGCTCGACATCCGCATGCCGGGGATCGATGGGCTGGAAGTCGCCCGCCGGCTGACCCTGCGCGACGACCCGCCGATGGTGGTGTTCTGCAGCGCCTACGACGAGCACGCGCTGGCCGCGTTCGAAGCCGAAGCCATCGACTACCTGCTCAAGCCGGTGCGGCGCGAACGCTTGCTGGCCGCTCTCGAGCGGGTGCGCCGTTTGAATGGGGATGTCGCGGCCGCCGCCAGCAAGGTGCGCCAGCGCAGCCACATCTGCGCCCGCGTGCGCGGCGAGATGAAACTGGTACCGATCAGCGCGATCATCTATTTCCTCGCCGACGCCAAATACGTGGAAGTGCACTTCGACGGTGGCGAGGTGCTGATCGAGGATTCGCTGGTCTCGCTGGAAGAAGAGTTCGGCGATCGTTTCGTGCGGGTGCACCGCAACTGCCTGGTGTCGCGCGAACGCATCGAGGGCCTCGCCAAGAATTCCGATGGCGAGATCATCGTGCGCCTGCGCGGATGCCCGACAACCCTCGAAGTCAGTCGTCGCAACCTGCCCCAGCTACGCCGGTTGTTGCGCCTGTTGTAGGTCGACCAGCCCGGCGAGGCTGACTCGCAGCCAAACACGCGCACGCCGTGCTTGCATGCGGTCGGCGGCTCGGCTATAAAGCACGGCTCTTTCGGCCCCCGCCGGGGCTTAGCTCAACTTGGACGAGGTGAACCATGGCGCGCGTATGTGCAATAACCGGGAAGCGCCCCCTGGCCGGCAACAATGTGTCGCACGCGAACAACAAGACGCGTCGCCGTTACCTGCCGAACTTGCAGTGGCACCGCTTCTGGGTGGCCGGCGAGAACCGTTTCGTGCGTCTGCGGCTGTCGATGGCAGCGCTGCGTACGGTCGACAAGAATGGCATCGAAGCCGTGCTTGCCGATCTGCGCGCCCGCGGCGAAAAAGTCTGATCAGGAGGCGATGAGCCATGCGTGACAAGATCAAGCTGGTGTCGACCGCCAATACCGGTCACTTCTACACCACCACCAAGAACAAGAAGACGACGCCGAACAAGCTGTCGTTCATGAAGTACGATCCGGTCGTGCGCAAGCACGTCGAGTACAAAGAGTACAAGATCAAGTAGGAGCGACGTGTACGTCGCGACCTCACGGCAAATGTAGGAGCGACGTGTACGTCGCGACCGCTGTACCGGCAAAACACAAGTCAAGTCGTCGCGCCCTGCAGAACGACAAACAGAACCCGCCTCACGGCGGGTTTTGTATTTCCGGGGCTGGCTTTTGTGGGTCCAGACCGGTCTGGACCCAGACAGACAGGGCTGGACCCACGAAGACAAGTCTGCGCTCACCACGGCTGGCTGCCACCGAGTGCCCCATCCCGACGACTTGCTGTTAAATTGTGGCCTCTGTCCATGCGTTGGGGAATGTCATGCGCCGTCAGGTCACCCGAGTCGATCCGCTGTCCGCATCCCGCGTGCTCGCCCTGCTGCTGTTCGTGCAGGGATTCGTGCTCGGCGCCATTGCGCTCGGGCTGCGTGTCGCCGGTATCGACTTGCCGCTGCCCATGAACCCGCCGCCGGGCGGCAACACGATTACCCTGCTGCTGTGGACGCCGCTGACTTTCGGAGCGGTCGGCGCGATCTCGGGGGGCATCCTGGCGATGACCTACAACTGGGTCGCCAAGCGCTTCGGCGGCATCGAATACGAGATGGAAAAGAGCATCTGACCGGAGCCCTTGGTGGAACGCCAGCGCCTGATTGAATCGCTTTCCGCAGCGGCAGCGCTGAGTTTTCTCGCCATCGGCTGTTTCCTCGTGCTGCGGCCGTTCCTGTCGGCGCTGATGTGGGCAGTGATCTTGTGTTACGCGACCTGGCCGGCCTCGCACTGGCTGGAGGGCAAGCTCGGCGGTCGACGCACGCTCACGGCGACGCTGATGACCCTGGCGGTGGCGTCGATCCTGGTGCTTCCGTTCGTCATCGTCGGCTTCACGTTGGCCGAGAACGTCAGCGCGTGGTCGCAGGCGATCAAGGAATGGGTCGGACGCGGGCTGCCGCCGCCGCCGCACTGGGTCGCCGATCTGCCGATGTTCGGTACCGATCTGGCGGCGCGCTGGAACACGCTGGACACCGCGGCCGGCGTCACCGAAGTGGTGCGTCTGATCCTGAACCCGCTGCGCGAAGCGGCGATCACCGGCGGTGCGCTGCTCGGGCGCGGCACGCTGGAGCTGGCACTGTCGGTGTTCATTGCGTTTTTCGTGTTTCGTCGCGGCGACGAACTTGCACTCGGGCTGCAGCAGGCGCTGACTCGGCTGATCGGCCCGCGCGCGCGGCAGTTCATCGCGGTCGCCGGCGGCACCATTCAGGGTGTGGTTTACGGAATTCTTGGTACCGCGCTGGCTCAAGGACTGCTGGCGGGCATCGGCTTCCTGCTGATCGGGGTGCCGGGTGCGCTGTTTCTGGGCCTGCTGACTTTCTTCCTGTCGCTGATCCCGATGGGGCCGCCCCTGGTCTGGGTGCCGGTAGTCGTCTGGCTGGCAAGCGGCGACCGCTATCTGGCCGCCGGCTTCATGGCCGTCTGGGGTTTCTTCGTGATCAGCGGCATCGACAACGTGGTCAAGCCGTACCTGATCAGCCGCGGCTCGCAGATGCCGTTCGTGCTGGTGTTCCTCGGGGTCATCGGCGGCGTGGTTGCGTTCGGCTTTCTCGGCGTGTTTCTTGGGCCGGTGCTGTTGGCGGTGGGCTTCACGCTGCTGTTGGCGTGGAACCGCGGCGAGGCCATCGACGGCGACGCGCAGCTGGTTGCGGCGCCGAGTTCGACCGCCGAGGTCCATCCGTCGGAAGCGTGACGACCCGACGCGGTTTCGGGCGTATCGTCTGCACTCCCGGCGGCGCCGGGATCGGAATCGCACCTTCGGGGGAAGACTGCGACATGCACCGCTGGTTCTGCTGCCTGCTGCTGACTCTGGCGATGGTCGCCGGCCCGGCATTTGCCGATCCCGCGGTTGTCCCCCAAGGCTGCCCGTCGGCGGAGCGCCGGGCCGAACTGACCGAACTGGCCACTCGCGACCACCAGGACAGGCCGGATCAGCAGCGTCGGCGCTGGGAGGAGCTGATCGCGGCTCACCAGGCCTGTGGCGATGTCGCCGCGGAGGCCACGGCGCTGGGCGCGTGGAGCGACCACCTGTTGCGCCTGATGGAGCGCGACGAGGCGCTCGCCGTCGAGAATTCGCGCTACGCGCTGGCGGTGCGCGCCGGGCTGGACCGCCAGCGCGCCGAGTCCGCGGCGCGGCTCGGCAAAGCCTTGTCCGATCGCGGCGAACTCGATCTCGCCGAGCGCCGGCTGCGCGAGGCCAGCGTGGCCTTCGAACATCTGGGCGCATGGGCCGAGGCTGCCGACGCGCAGTCGCGGCTGTCGCGTTTCAAGCGCATGGCGGGCGACTATCTCGCTGCACTCACCGACGAACAGGCGGCGCTGAATTTTCGCCGCCGCATCGATCCGCCGCCGAATGTCTGGCGTTCGCTGCTCAATCTGGCGGTTCTTTACGAGCAACTGGAGTTGCCGGAGGATGCGCGTCGGCGCTATGCCGAGTCGCTCGACGAAGCCGAGCGCGAGGGCAACGAGGCCAATGTGGCCATCGTGCTCGCCGGCTTCGCCGGTTTCCTGAACGACTTCGGCGCCGCCGATGCGGTGCAGGCACTGGCGATGGCCGAGCGCTCGCTGGATATAGTCAGACGCAGCGGCGACATCGTGCAGATCAGCTCGGGCCTGCTGCAGGTCGGGCGTGCGCAGATGAACTTGCGCCACCTGGATTCGGCTGAGCGCGCGCTTGCGCAGGCCCTCGAGAAGGCCGTCGAAGCGCAGCACAAATCGATGCAGGCGCACATCCTCTTGCGTTACGGCGAACTGGCGCAGTTGCAGGGCATGCCGAAGCTGGCGCTGGAGCGCGTGCACGCGGCGCGGGAACTGTACGCGGCGACCTCCAATCGTCATCGCCTGGTCAAGGTGTACGCGTTGCTCGAGCAGATCCACGAGAGCCTGAACGATCCGCTCAGCGCGGCGCAGGCTGGACGCGAACGTTTTCGCCTGCGCGACGAACTGATCGGAGCCAAGGCGACCGGAAAACTGGGCGAGTTGCTGAGCCGTTTCGAGCTCGGCGAGGAACGGCGTCGCAGCGAGTTGCTGTCGCAGGAAAAGGCGGTCACCGAACTCAAGCTGCGCGCCGAGAGCCAGCAGCTCAAGCTGATTTATCTGATCGCCGCCGTCATCGGTGTTGCACTGCTGCTGCTCGGCTGGCGCCATGCCACCGCGCGGCGGCTGTATCGACTGCTGCACGAACAGAACCAGGTGGTGCTGGCCCAGGCGGCGCAACTGCGGCAAGCCAATCAGCAACTGACCGAGCAGTCCGAACGACTGTACCGCGCCAGCATCACCGATGGACTGACCGGGGTGAACAATCGCGCGCAAGGCATGCAGCGCCTGCATGAACTCGTGCATGCCAGTGCGGCCGGCCGGCGCCAGGCGGTGATCTTGCTCGATGTCGACCTGTTCAAGTCGATCAACGACAACTACGGGCATCCGGTGGGCGATCAGGTGCTGGTCACCGTGGCGCGCGTGCTGCAGCAGGCGCTGCCCGAAGGCGCCGAGCTTAGCCGGGTCGGTGGCGAGGAGTTCATGGTGCTGATTCCCGATGCCGATCAGCGGCAACTGTTCGATATCGGCAACGCGCTGCGTGCGCAGGTGCGCGCAGCGACGGTCGAGGTTGCCGGTCAGCGTATCGGCGTGACCATCAGTGTCGGCATCTGCGCTGTCGCCGACCTGCCGCATGTCTCCGCGCATCAGGCCTACGCTGCCGCGGACGACGCGCTGTATCGCGCCAAGCGCGGCGGTCGCGACTGCGTGTGCGTCCATGCGCGCACCGAGGTCGACGCGCAGACCGAAGGTTGAATCGGCGCGCAGACCGAAGCCTAGTGTGGTTTGCCATTAATTCGTTGAATAATTTCCGCGCCTTTTGACCCGA
>CALEZI010000049.1 GCA_937928755.1 uncultured Rhodanobacteraceae bacterium
ACATGGATACCTCAACCAACGCCGAAAACTGCTTGACGGCGAACGGAGGATCTACACTCTGCTCACGAATAGGCTGATGGGGCGCGGCATGTCGATCGATATCCAGCAGAAGCTGCTCAAGCAACGGCGCACGCGCATCGTGGCCACGGTGGGTCCGGCGTCAAGCGATGGCGACACGCTGGCGGCGTTGATCCGCGCCGGGGTCGATGTGTTCCGGCTCAACATGTCGCATGGCACGCATGCCGGCCATCGCGCGGCGTATGCGGCGATCCGCGCGGCTGCCAGCGCCTGCGGGCGCGAAGTGGCGGTGTTGGCGGATCTGTGCGGACCGAAGATTCGCTGCGGTTTGTTCGAGGGCGATCGCATCGATCTGGTCACCGGGTCCGAAGTGCTGGTGACTACCCGGCAGGTGCTCGGTCGCACCGGCCTGATTCCCTCGCAATACGCGGCCTTGCATGAAGACGTGCGGCCGGGCGCGCGCATTCTGCTCGACGATGGCAATCTGGAATTGCGCGTCGAGGCGATCGACGGGCAGGACGTGCGCTGCCACGTGGTGCAGGGCGGCGTGCTGAAGAACAAGAAGGGCATCAACCTGCCGGATGTCGCGGTGTCGGCGCCGGCGCTCACCGACCAGGACCGCCTGGATGCGTGTTTCAGCCTGGCGCTCGGCGTCGATTACCTGGCGTTGTCGTTCGTGCGTCACGCCAACGACATCGCCGAACTGCGCGCGCTGATCGTCGATGGCGGCGTCGGCGCCGATACCCAGATCATCGCCAAGATCGAGAAACCCGAGGCGCTGACCGAGATCGACGCAATCCTCGACGCCGCCGACGGCATCATGGTTGCGCGCGGCGATCTCGGCGTGGAACTGCCGGCGGAAAGCGTGCCGTTCATCCAGAGCGAGTTGATCGATCGCGCGCGCGCCCGCAGCAAGCCGGTGATCGTGGCCACGCAGATGCTGGAATCGATGATCGGCAATCCGCGCCCGACGCGCGCCGAAGTGTCGGATGTCTCGACCGCGGTGATGGCCGGTGCCGATGCAGTCATGCTGTCGGCGGAAACCGCGTCCGGCGCCTTTCCCATACAGGCGGTAGCGACGATGGATCGGGTTGCCCGGCAGACCGAGGCCTACCTTTGGCGCCACGGCGCCTTCGAATCGATCCTCCACGGCCCGCCCCGACCAGCGCCGATCGCGCTCGCCGAAGCCGTCGCCAAAGCGACCTCGCAACTGTCGCGCGATTTGCAGGCGCGGGCGATCTTTGTGGTCTCCACCAGCGGCCTGAGCGCTCGCCGGGTGTCGTCCGGACGCCCGGCAGCGCCGATCGTTGCCGTCTCGTCCGACCTGCGCAGTGTGCGTCGCATGTGCCTGCTATGGGGCGTGGTGCCCGGCGAAGCCGCAGCCGCGGAACTGCAGCAGGCCGATGCGCTGGCGCGTCAACGCGTGGTCGCGCTCGGCCTCGCCGAACCCGGCCAGCGTATCCTGCAGGTGTCCGGATTTCGCGACGAAGAAGAGCAGAGCAGCCCGCAGATCGGCGTGTTGTCGGTTTGAACGCCGCTCTAGTGTGGTTTGCCATTAATTGGCTGAAGAAATTTCCGATGCATTTTGGCTCGAGGCTAGGCGAGAGGAGGAGTCATAGCAGGGCTATGGCGACGACGAACAACGACGCATTCGGGTCAAAAGGCGCGGAAATTATTCAACGAATTAATGGCAAACCACACTAGGTGCCGACGTCCGCAACAGTGTCCCTGGAGGTTTGGCATGTCGCTCGCCATTTACGGTCACCCGTTCTCGTCGTACACGCAGAAACTCCTGATCGCGCTGTACGAGAACGCAACGCCGTTCGAATTCCGTTGCGTCTGGCCGGAATCGGCGCCGCACACGGCCGAGTGGCTGCGGCGCTGGCCGCTGCGCAAGTTCCCGTTGCTGGTGGATGGCGAGCGAAGCATCGTCGAGACCAGCATCATCATCGAGTACCTGCAACTGGTGCATCCCGGACCGCAGCGGCTGCTGCCTGCGGATCCGATGGGGGCACTCGATGTGCGCTTCCTCGACCGCTTCTTCGATCTGCACGTGATGAACGCGGCGCAGCATGCGGTCGACGGGGCGTTGACCGGCGATCCGCTTAAGCGCCGCGACGGACAGGCGCTGGCCAACGAGAAGCTGGAGCGCGCCTATGCGTGGCTCGAGGGCGAAATGGCGGGCCGAAACTGGGCGGCCGGTACGCAATTCACGATGGCGGACTGCGCCGCCGCACCCGCGCTGTTCTACGCGGACTGGACGCACCGGATCGCCGATGCGTATCCGCTGTTGCGCGCATACCGCGCGCGACTGCTGGCGCGCCCGTCGTTCGCCCGGGCGGTGGATGAGGCACGGCCGTTCCGCCCGTTGTTCCCGCTGGGGGCGCCAGATCGGGATTGAACGGCGGGCGTCCGTTTCTGCGACCTGAGTGTGCGCTTCCGTGCAGCAAAGCGCGGCTCCGACGCTGACAAGCCACACCACAACGGTTCTCGGGTTGGCATGGATGGTGCAACTCGAGGATCCAGTACCTGCCTCCGGCGGGATCGAACGACGGGAGAAAAGCATGCTGTCTGATCTGCGCCTGGCAGCGCTGCGACTATGGGCGGCACCGCTGTCAACGGTGGTGGCGATTGGCTGTCTGGGCCTCGGGCTGGCAGCCGCAATCATGGTCTACAGCGTGATCGAGCAGATCGTGCTGCGCCCGAGTTCGATTGCCCGGGCTGACGAGGTACGCCTGCTCGAACTCGAATTGCGCGCCGGCGGACAGCAGCAACGCCTGGCCAGTTGGTCATACCCGGCCTATGAGGCGTTGCGCGATGCGCTGGCGCCGGAATTCTCGGCGATCGCCGTGACCCGGCATCCTCTCTGGCTGACACTGGCGACTGCTGGCGGCGCCGAACGCATTCGTACGGAGATCATCGCGCCAGGCTATTTCAGCGCACTTGGTGTGGCTCCGGCACTGGGCGGCGATCTGCTTGCGTCGACCCCGAAGGATGCCGATGCGCGCGTCTGGCTGAGCCATATCCTGTGGCGCGACGGCTTTGCTGCCGACCCCGGCGTGCTCGGCCGGCAGGTTTCGCTGCAAGGCATGCCCTTCGTGGTCGCGGGCGTGCTGCCCGCCGGGTTTCAGGGGGTTTCGGAGCAGGCGGCAGCGTTCATTCCGATGAGCGCGGCGCCGATGGTCACCTTCGCCAACCGCCTGGAGGGCGCCACCAGCTTCTGGCATGCCGTGATGATCGTGCCGGACCCCGGTCAGGCAGCAGCGCTGGATGCACGACTGGCGGGCGCAGGCGAGCGCGTGCGCGACGCCATCGACCTGCGCATCGGCGGCGAACCCGCCCAGGTCACGCTGCATACGCAACTGTGGTCGTCGACGCGGGTCGATCCGGCGCTGCGCCAAACCGCCAGCGCAGTAGGCTGGGGCGTCGCACTGCTGCTCGCGATCGTCGCCGTGAACCTGATCCTGCTGGCGCTGGCGCGGCAGGATCAGCGGCGACGCGAGTTTGGCGTGCGCATCAGCCTGGGTGCCGGCCGCCTGTCGCTGCTGCGCCTGCTGGCGGCCGAGATGCTGCTGGTTTTCGCCTGCGGCCTGTTGCTCGCGTGGCTGCTCGGCAGCGTCGGTCTTGCTCTGCTCGGAAACTTCGGCGAGCTGGTGCAGGTCGCCGGTTTCGGCCTTGCCGATGTACGCCTGGGCGCGGCGAGCCTGGGTTTCGGTGTCGCGCTGGCGGCCCTGGTGCTGCTCAGCGTGCTTGCCGGACCGGCACGCGCGGCGCTGCGCTTGAGCGCGTCCAGTGCGCTGCGTCCAAGTCCGCCGGCGCGCGGCCTGCGCAACCGGCGCTGGCTGGCGGGCACCCAATTCGCGCTGGCGACGATGCTGCTGATCGGCGCCGGCGTCGCAGCGACCGCCGCCTGGCGCGCGCTGCAGGCACCGCTGGGTTTCGCGCCCGACCAGCTGCTGTCGTCGCAGATCGCGATGCCCGATGCGCTGCAACCCGCTGACGGCGTGGGCGGATTCCTGTCGCGCTTGACGGCAGCGCTGAGCGCCGCACCCGGCGTCGAACGCGCTGCAACCGCAGCGTGCCTGCCGCTCAGCGGAGGCTGCGACAGCGTCAGTCTGGAAGCCGTTCCGCGGGTGGACAGCGCCGACTGGTCGGTGCAGCTGAACATGGTCTCGGGCGACTATTTCGGCGCACTCGGTGTGCCCTTGCGCGAAGGTCGTTATCTGGATCAACGCGATCGCGCGGACGCGGCCCCGGTGGCGCTGTTGAGCGCCAGCGCAGCGAGCCGCTACTTTCCGAATGAATCGGCACTCGGCCGCAAGGTCAAGGTCAGCATCGGCTTCCCCGAGGATCCTGCAGGCGCCACCGTGGTTGGCGTGGTCGGCGACGTTGTCGACAGCGATCTCGAAGCCGACGCCGCACCGATGGTTTATCTGTCGGCTCTGCAGACCAGCTACAACGACAACATGGTCATCGTCCGCGCGCGCGCCGGAATCGAGGCGTCAAGCCTCGCACCGACGGTGGCCGCAACGCTGCGCCAGGTGCAGCCGGAACTCGCGCTGTGGGACACCGCCACCATGGAGCAACGCTACCAGGGCCTGACCGCGCGCCGCCGATTGGTGGCGACGCTGACGGCAGCTCTGGCGGGACTTTCGCTGTTTCTGGCCGGCACCGGGATCTATGCGGTATTCGATCTGCTGGTGCGACGCAGGTATCGCGAATTCGGTGTGCGGCTGGCGCTCGGGGCGGCGCGATCGACGTTGCGGCACAAGGTGCTGGCGGATGCTTGCATCACGGCCGGTGTTGCCACCGCGATCGGGTCGCTGCTCGGCCTGGTTGCGCTGGGCGTGCTCGCCAACCAACTACCCGGCACCGACCGCGCACCGCTGCCGGTGCTCGCGACGGTGATCGCACTGATGACCATCACCGCGCTGCTGGCGAGTTGGTGGCCGGCATATCGGGCGTCCAAAGCGGATCCGCTGACGGCGCTGCGTCACGAGGGTTGATCGGTCGCAGCAGCAAAGCGCACCACATTGCGACCGGCATCCTTGGCCGCATACAGCGCGCGATCGGCGACCTTGAGCAAACTGCGAAAGCTCGCCGCAGTGAGCCCCGTCAGGCGCACGCCACCGATCGACACCGTGGCGGCCGGCAGGCCGGCTTCGATCCTGGCGAAGTCGCGGCGGATTGCCTCGGCCAGCGCCGCCGGGTCCTCATGCGTACCGCGCAACAGCAGCAGAAACTCTTCGCCGCCCATGCGCACCAGTTGATCGTCTTCGTGCATGTGCCGGCGGACGACGGCGACAAAGCGTTGCAGCAGGCGATCGCCGACGTCATGCCCGTGGATGTCGTTGACCGTCTTGAACCCATCCAGATCCATCATCAGCAAGCCAGCGCAGTCGGACCACGACTGATCCAGCGCCCTGCGCAAGCCCAGGCGGTTGGCGGTTCCGGTCAGGGCGTCGCGGATAGCCAGTTCGAGCATGCCGTCGACCAGCTGGAACACCACCAGGATATTCAACCCGATGGCGAACATCACGATGCTGAGCAGGATGCCGAAGTAGGTCGCGATGTTCAGCGGCTGACCTTCCATGATGGTCGCAACCGGAATGTCGAAGCGCCAGTGCACGTAGACGCGCGTCAACAGCAGCAGCGTCGTGATCAACTGCAGGGCGCCGAGCGCCCATCCGATGCGCCCGAGCGCGCGACCGTTGGCAGTCGCCAGCAGGCCCGCGGCGGTCATTCCGGTGGCTGCCGCGAGCAGGATGGCGTTGCTGGTCAGCCGGCCACCGAAGCTCGGCTGCACAAAAGTGAACCAGAATCCGCTGATTGCCATCAGCGCGGCCAGCAACACGATCGGCCATAACGGTGGCCGTGCCCCGGCGAGGCGGCGGGTACCCACCCAGAACCAGCCGCCGGCCAGCACCACCAGGGTATTGCCGAGCACGAACGGCAACAAGGGATGGGCGATCCCCTGGGTCATGTTCATGGCCAGCCCCAGGGCGCTGGCTATACCACCGTGACGTAGCGCAAGGTAAGCCGGCGAGTCGCCCACGCGCGCCACCACCAGCGCCAGCATCGCGTACAGCAGCACGATGCACAGCGACATGCCGAAGCCGAGGCCTCGAATCTCCATGATCGGAACAAGCCGCGCGCAGCGCCGGATCAGTTGATCTTCAGCAATTCGACTTCGAAAGTCAGGGTTGCATTCGGCGGGATCACGCCGCCCGCGCCGGCGGCGCCATGACCGAGAATGGCCGGGATGGTGGTGAGCGTGCCCTCGTAATGTACGGTCACCTTGTCGGTAGCGCCGGGCCTGGGACCGGAACCCTCGGACAGCACTTCGTACTGCAGGCCACTGGCGGTGGTGATCATCTTGCTGTTCTCCTGGATTTCGGTCGCGGCTGGCGCAGTTGCCGCCGGTTAATTGGGATCGCTGGGTTGCGCGCAGCTGACGACGGTCAACACGACCAGCGCGAGCGCGGTCGAGAACAGCCGTTGTTTCATGGCCAGTTGCGGTGCTTCGGTCGGTTCCGCCTGACCGCAGAAACCCCATCGCGTCGTGCTATGCGGTCGCCGCGGCAAGCGTACCTGCCCGGCACAACGGCCGCGAGCCCTTGCGTGCATCGAAGTGCAGCGTTTTGTGCAGTTTCGGATTGCCCGACGCCACGCCGATCAACCTGCTCCAGCGGCGGAGCCGAAGCACGTCTATGCTCGGCCGAACCGCGAACGAAACGGGAGATCAGCATGAAATGGCAACGCGCGCGACAGAGCCAGAACATCGACGATCGCCGTGGTGGTGGAAGGACCGTGGCGCGCGCCGGCGGACTCGGCATCGGCGGCATTGTCATCGCCATGATCGTGGGCTGGTTCATGGGCGTGAGCCCGATGGAGATTCTTGGCTTGCTGGCGAACCAGCAGGGTCAACCGGGCGCCAGCCGCTCGGCCGCATCCTCACCGGAGGACGAAGCGGCACGCGCCAACGATCCACGGCGCCAGTTCGTCGCCAGCATCCTCGGCGAGACCGAAGATGTATGGAGTCAGATGTTCGGCAACCAGAGGTATCCCGCACCGACCCTGGTGCTGTTCGAAGGCGCCGTGAACTCGGCGTGTGGACAGGCGAGCTCGGCGGTGGGCCCGTTTTACTGTCCGGGCGACCAGCAGGTCTACATCGATCTCGGCTTTTTCTCCGAAATGCAGAAGCGCCTGGGCGGCGGTGGCGACTTTGCCGAAGCCTACGTGATTGCGCACGAAGTCGGACACCACATCCAGACCATCACCGGCGTGTCCAAGCGAGTCAACGACGCGCGGCGCAGCGGCCAGGATGTCGAAGGCGACAATGGCCTGCTGGTACGCCAGGAATTGCAGGCCGACTGTTATGCCGGCGTCTGGGCGCATCACGCGCAGGCGCGCCATCAGTGGCTGGAGGAAGGCGACATCGAAGAGGCGTTGAACACCGCCAGCGCGATCGGCGACGACAGCATGCAGAAGCAGGCACGCGGCCAGGTCCGGCCGGACTCCTTCACCCACGGCACCAGCGAGCAACGTGTGCGCTGGTTCACCCAGGGCTTCCGCAGCGGAAAGGCGGAGAGTTGCGATACCTTCAAGGTAGCGGCACCTTGACAGTCCTGGTCACGCCTGCCGGTGAAGTTGTTCGGGCGTCGTACATCGGCCCGGTGGGCGGCGTTCCTGCTCGCTGACCGAGGGCCGTTCCTGGTTCCGTCTCCCCGCACGCGGGGGTACGGAAACGACCCGGATGCTGACGAAGCGATCGCTCCGAACCGCAACAAGCGACTACTCGTTGCGCAATGCCGTCAACGGCGCCACTCGCGTCGCCCTGCGCGCCGGCATGTAACAGGCCAGCAGCGCGGCGACACCCAGCGTGAGCAACACGGAGAGCAGCGTCAGGGGATCGCTGCTGTCGACGCCGAACAGTTGCGACTCCAGCACGCGGCCACCCATCAGCGCGGCAACCGCGCCGGCCACCAGGCCGATGCCGGCCAGCGTCATGCCCTGGCGCATCACCAGACGTTGGACATCGCTCGGACTGGCGCCGATCGCCAGACGTACGCCGATCTCGCCAGTCCGTTGTTGCACCGCGAAGGCGAGCACGCCATAGATGCCAACCGCCGCCAGCAGCAGAGCGACAGCCGCGAAGATCACCAGCAGCACCAGCGGCGCCATGCGCCCCTCCAGGCTCAGCGTGATGCGTGCGTCGAGCGATTGCAGGTCGAAGACCGGTTGCAGCGGATCCACTCGCGCCACGGTGGCCTGGATCGGCTGCAACATTGCCGCGGCGTCGAGATCCGATTTCAACACCGCCATGGCGCCGGCACTGCCGTACTGCGACATGGCCAGGAAGTAGGTCTCCTTGGTGATCTGCTCGCTGAGCTGGCCGCGCTTGACCGTGCCGACGATGCCGATGATTTCGCCCTCGACGTCTTCAGCGCCACCGATGCCCGGCAGCTCCAGGCGCTGGCCGAGAGCATCGCCGTTCGGAAAGTGCTTGTCGGCCAGGTACTGATCGATCAGAACCACGCGAGCGCTGTCGGCGCGATCGCGCTCGTCGAACAATCGCCCGCGCAGCAGCGGGATACCCATCGCCTTGAAGTAGCCAGCGTCGGCGATGTGCACATAGCCATGCGGACCGGAGCTTCCCGGTGGCGTCTCGCGGCCGACGATTTCGTACGATGCGGTCCAGTTGGCATTGCTGAAAGGCAGGTTGCTGATGAAGCCGACCTCGCGCATGCCCGGAACAGCACGCAACTCGGCCCCCAGGCGTTGGTAAAAGTCGGTTTGCGCGGCCGCATCGGCGTAACGTGAGCGCGGTAACGCCATGCGCACGCTGACCACGCCCTGGCGATCGAAACCGGGATCCTGCTGGTGCACGCGATCAAAGCTGCGCAACAGCAAGCCGGCGCCTACCAGCAGACACACGGCGAGAGCGATCTGCACCACCACCAGTGCACTGCGCAGGCGCTGGCCGACCCGGCTGCCGCCGCCACGGCCGCTCTCACGCAGCACCTCGGAGGCGCGCATGCCGTCCTGACCGAGCGCCGGCAGCGTACCGAACAGCAGACCTGTGACCAAGGCGACGCCGAAGGTGAACCAGAGCACGTTGGCGTCGATACCGATGCTGTCGCCGAGCAATGTCCGATCCAGGCCGAGCAAATGCAGGAAGCCTTGACTGAGATACGCCAGCAGTACGCCAGCGAGCCCCCCGATCATCGCCAGCAGCAGGGCTTCGCCAAGCAGTTGCCGCGCCAGGCGCCAACGGTCGGCGCCGAGCGCGGTGCGCACGCTGAGTTCGCGCCGGCGCGCCGACAGGCGCGTCAGGAACAGGTTGGCCACATTGGCGCAGGCGATCAGCAACACGACCACCACCACCGACTGCAACAGCAGCAGCACCTCCTTCATCTGCCCGACCCACTGCTCGCGCAGCGATTTGGCATGGCCGGCGAAACCGCCGCCACGAATGAAGGCGGCACGCTCTGCGCCGTCCTCGGTAGTGGCCAGCCGGTCCGCCGCGGCAGACACCAGCGCCGCGAACTGGGCATCGAGCTCGGCAATCGTCGCGCCCGGCTTGAGGCGCCCGATCGATGCCGAAAATTCGTTGCCGCGTTCGTTGTCGCTGCGCTGTTCATCGGTGAAGGCAAACGGTGTCCACAGCGCCGTTTCCCGATCCGGGAACGCGAAACCCTCGGGCATCACGCCGATCACCCGGTACGGTTCGTCGTTGAGGCGCACGTCGCGACCGATGATCGCCGGATCGCCGGCGTAGTGCGTCTGCCACGTCGAGTGGCTGAGCACGACCACCTTGTCGGCACCGATCCGCGCCTCGTCCTCGGTGAACGGGCGTCCCTGCGCCGGTTGCACACGCAGCGTGGTGAACAGGCTTGGCGTCGCACGCACCGCCACCAGGCGCGCCGGCCCCGACTCGTCGGCAATGTTGACGCTGCCCGACGTATACAGCGCAAGGTCCTCCAGACCCGGCGCCTGCTTGCGATCGAGGTAATCCGGGATCGAACTGCCGGCGTAATCGAGACCACTGGTCGGATAGCTGTTGTAGACCTCGACCAGGCGCTCGCCGTCCGGATACGGCAGCGGTTTCAGCAGCAATCCGTTGACCACGCTGAAGATTGCGGCGTTGGCGCCGATGCCGAGCGCCAGCGTGGCAATCGCCGCCAGCGAAAAGGCGCGATTGGCAACAAGGAAACGCAGACTCTGGCGCAGGCTGGAGAGGGCCATCGGTGACTCCGACATGTGGTCTTGGGGCAACACACACGCAAGGGTCGTGCCGGAGCGCGACGTTGACCCGAGTGCCAGCCCGATCGCCTTTGATCTGGTGGGTCCAGACTTGTCTGGACGCTCTCCTGGGTGTACCTGCCAGAAGCGTCCAGACAAGTCTGGACCCACCAAAGCCACTGCCCTGCTCCGATTTCACAGCTCTCGGACAGCCGAGTTCATCGCTTTCAGACAGCCGAGTTCATCGCTTTCGGACAGCAAAGTCCGAAAGTGGACGGCCTTCTTACCCAGCGGGCGGTGTCTCCTGGTCGAGCTCGAACTTGACCGGCGCGCGCATGCGGGCCGGCAGGGCACCGGGTGGATGGTTCTGCGGATTCAGCCACCAGCCGCGGGCAGCCGCAACCGCGGCGGCGTCGAACACACCCGGTGGGGTTGCCGACACCACGGCAACGTCGCGCACCACGCCATTGGCGTCGACGTCGAGGTCGAGCACGACCTCGCCTTCGATCCGGTTGTCCAGCGCCGACTTGGGATAACGCGGCGGCGTGCGCACGTCGGCGAGTCGGTCGGACCCGCCATCGAGGCCGGAACCGGGAGCACCTTGATGTTGCTTGACCCAGTAGGTGACGCTGATTGCCGGTTGGGTGTCGGCGTCGATCGAGATCGTGCCCGGCGTGCCGGGCGCGACCGCAATGGTCGGCGATCCGATGTCCTTGCCGGCAACGCGGATTCGACTGGCGACGTAGAGCATGCCGTCGGCGCCGGGGTTGACCTTGAGGTCGACTTCGTCGTCGTCGCTGCGAATTCCCGCGAGTTCGCCTTCGGCGACGATCAGACTCGGCATTTGCGGCGCCTGTCCGGGTTGCGTCAACAGCAAACGCACGGCGTAGAGGCGATCGCCTGCGGCGACCGCGCGCTCTGGCTGCGCCGCCCACACCGCCAGCGACAGCAGCATCGAAAGCAGCGCAATCAGCAGCAGTCCCCGGCGGCGACCGGTCGGGCCTGGCAAGGCTTGGTTCAACATCTGGATACGCTCCTTCAATGGGTGGCCGTCGGGCCAGTGGCAACCGAGTGGCGCAGGTCGGCGCTGCTCGGCCAGTTGGGTTTGCAGCATGGCGTCGGCGTAAGCGCGGCGCGCCCGCGGCCGGTTCTCGAGCACGCGTGCATCGCAGGCCAGCTCCTGGTCGAAACGGAACCGTCGCAATGCCCACCAGACGACCGGATTGAACCAGGCGGCACAGGCGACGGCATGGGCCAGCGCGATGGCGCCGGTATCGCCGGCGCCGAGATGCGCGCGTTCGTGGTCGAGCATCAACCGCTGTTGCTCGTGCGTGTAGCGTTGCGCAAAGTCCAGCGGCAACACGATGAACGGCCGCCAGTGACCCACCAACATGGGCCCGCCGACATGCGCGCTGAGAAAGCTGCGATCGCCATGCGGCAACAACGGATGCAATGAGCCGATGAACCGTCTCTGGCGCACCAGCAGAATCACGGCCAGCAGCAAGGTGCCGCCGATCCAGACCCACGCCAGCCAGTCGGGATAACGCGCTGCCGCGACATCGGCGATGGCGACGGTGGAGATCGGGCCGAGACTCGCCATCGGCATCAGCCACTCGACTTCGATCGCGCGCTGCGGTGCCGGCAGCGCGCTGGCAGCCATCGCGATCAACGGCAGATACCAGAGGCCGTAAGCCACGCGCGCCCCCAGCCAGCGCCGCAATGGCACGCGCAGCGCCAGCACCAGCAGCAGCGCCGCAGTCAGCGCCAGCAGCGCCTCAAGCAGTGCCGCTTCGAGCTCATTGATCATCGCGCATGCCCTCGATCAGCGCCTTGAGCTCGGCGATGTCGCGTTCGCTGAGTTTGCGCTGCTTGCTGAAGTGCGCCACCAACGGCGCCACGCGGCCACCGAACCAGCGATCGAGCAGACTCTCGCTTTGCTGCGCCAGCCATTCCTCGCGCTGCAGCACCGGCGCATACAAGTAGCGGCGACCATCCTTGTCGGCGCGAATCGCCCCCTTGTTGAGCAAACGGTTGAGCAAGGTCTTGATGGTGGCATCCTGCCAGTCCTGCTCCCCTTCCAGCGCTCCGATGATGTCTTCGGCAGTCGCCGGGTGGCGCTGCCAGAGTATCGCCATCACTACCGATTCGGCGTCGCTGATGAGGGGTGTCGACATGCGGAGTTTTCGCTTACATGTGTAATCGGAAGCTAGGATTACACAAGTAATCGTTACCCGCAAGCAAATTTGCATGGCGCGACAGACGTTCGGCTGGCCTTGCATGGCCTTTGCCCTTGTGGCTCCAGACTTGTCTGGACGCTTCAGCCCTTTGCCCTTGTGGCTCCAGACTTGTCTGGACGCTTCAGGCTTTTGCCCTTGTAGGTCCAGACTTGTCTGGACGCTTTCGGCCTTTGCCCTTGTGGCTCCAGACTTGTCTGGACGCTTCAGACCTTTGCTCCTGCAGGCCCAGACTTGCCTGCAGGCTTTCTGCCTTTGCTCCTGAGAATCACAAGCGTCCAGACAAGTCTGGACCCACCAGGTCCAAGTCCGGATTCTCGCTTGCGTGCGGACACCGGCATCGCGAAACTGCACGTCGCCACCATTCGACGCAGCAGCCATGAACCCTATCCCCTCGATCGTGATGTCACTGATCCTCGGCGCCAGCAGTCCGTCCAGCGAGGCCACCGATCAACTCACCGTACTCGTGACCGGCGCCAATCGTGGCATCGGCCTCGAATACGCACGCCAGTTCGCCGACAAGGGTTATCGAGTGATCGGAACCGCGCGCGATCCAGCCGCCGCCACGGAGCTGGCAACGATCGCCGAACGCGTCGAAGCACTCGACGTCAGCGACGCCGCCAGCGTTGCAGCGCTCGCAAAGCGCCTCGAAGGTGAGCCGATCGACATCCTGGTCAACAACGCCGGCATCTTCGATCGCGGCGACACCAGCATCGACAAGGTCGATTTCGCAAAGATGGAACAGACTCTCGCGGTCAATACCCTGGGCCCTCTGCGCATGATCCAGGCGCTGCTGCCCAATCTGCGCCAGGGTCAACGCAAGCTGGTGGTCAACATGTCGTCGCAACTGGGCAGCATTGCCGGATCCACCGGTACCTGGTACGCCTACCGGACCAGCAAGGCCGCGCTGAACCAGATCACCAGGACCCTGAGCGTCGAGCTGGCCAAGGAGGGCTTTGTCTGCGTTGTCGTGCACCCCGGCTGGGTGCGCACCGACATGGGCGGCGCGGCGGCAACCTACACGCCGGAAGAGAGCGTGAGCGGCCTGGTCGGGCTGATCGAGAAACTCGGGCCTGCCGACAACGGCCGCTTCTTCGATTTCCAGGGCAAGACGATTCCCTGGTAGTCGATTTTGTCCTTCGCAGCGCCATGTCCTGCCGGGGCACCTGGCTGGTCGAGTCGCGGGTGCCTTGAGGGCGCACTGCGCGTATCGTGCGCACATGAACACACCCCCGAACTGCCCCAAATGCAACTCCGCCTTCACCTACGAAGACGGCCCCAACTTCGTTTGCCCCGAGTGCGCCCATGAGTGGCCACGCGAAGAGGCGGCTGCGGCGAGCGAATCCGCACGCGTGGTGCGCGATGCGGTCGGCAATGAACTGAAGGACGGCGACAGCGTCACCGTGATCAAGGACCTCAAGGTCAAGGGCTCGTCATCGGTGGTGAAGGTCGGAACCAAGGTCAGGAACATCCGTCTGGTCGACGGTGACCATGACATCGACTGCCGCATTGAAGGCATCGGCTCGATGGGCCTGAAGTCGGAGTTCGTGAAGAAGGCAACCTGATCCAGCCTGGTGGGTCATTGGCTGAACGGGTTGCGCCGTTGACCCGATTGCAGCGTTGTTCCTGGAGTTTGCGCACCGAGGCCGGTTCGCAGGATTCACGCGGCGAGCGCCCGCGATGCGCCGTTTTGCTCCCGCTGCGACCCGCGCGCCCTTCAGCGCATCCTGTTGCAGGGTCTGCCTGAGTTTCGCCCAGCGCACGGCCCGATCCACCGATGCATGCCGCGGCGACCCGATCGACTGCAGGAGGAAGCACGATGAACTCAGCTTGCGCGCGCAACTGCTGCTGGCTCGCTGCAGTGACCCTGCTGTGTACTCGCGGCGTCGACGCACAGGACTACACCGCCATCGACGCCGACTTGCGCGCCGGCACCTACGGTCCGGTCAATTCGCTGCTGCTGCAGCATCGCGGGGAAATGGTTTACGAGGGCTATTTCCGCGGCAGCGACAGCGACGATCTGCAATTGCTGAATTCGGTCACCAAGAGCATCGGCGCAACCTTGATCGGCATTGCCGAGCGCCGCGGACTGTTGCGTACCGACGAGTCGATCGCCAGCCTGCTGCCGCAGTACCACTGGCAGGCACCCGCACTGGCAGCGAACGCCGGCATCAGCCTCGACGCCATCTTGCGTATGCGTCATGGCATCACCTGGGACGAGTTCACTTTCGGGTTTACCGATCCGCGCAATTCCGCGGTGCAGATGTTCGCCAGCGGCGACTGGTATCTGAATGTGCTGACGCGTCCGCGCAGCGCCAGTGTCGGCTTCACCTACAGCACCGGCGTATCGACATTGATGAGCGGCGTGCTGCGCCAGCGCGCAGGGCAATCGCCGCAGCAATTGTTCGCGCAGTGGTTGGCGCAGCCACTCGGCATCGAGCATTGGGACTGGGAGCTGTGGAGCCCTCAGGGACCCGGCAGCGGACAACGCAGCTTCCCGTTCGACGATGCCCCGCTGGGCGTTGGCCTGTGGCTGCGCCCGCGCGATCTGTTGAAGGTCGGCGAACTGTACTTGCACGATGGACGCCATGCCGGTCAGCGCCTGCTCGATGCCGAGTGGATCGCGCGCAGTTGGACCACTTACAGCGACGCCAGCAGCGATGCCTATTTCGCCGGCGCCGAGGACTTCGGCTACGGCCAGCAGTGGTGGTTTCGCGCAATGATCGCTGCCGACGGCGAGCGCCACGCCTGCTGGTATGCCAATGGCGCCGGGCGTCAGTACCTGATCGTCTGTCCCGACGATGAACTGATCGTGGTCAGCACCGGCGATTCCTATTCCTACAGCGGACCCGGCGTGCTGACGCTGCTGCGCGAACAGGTGTTGCCGGCACTGCCGCGGCGCATCAGCGCGGCGCTGAACGGCAGTTACTACGAGCCGGCTAGCGATGGTCAGGGACTGCAGATCGAGATTTTCGACGCGCAGCAACGCGCCATCGCCTATTGGTACACCTACAACGCCAGCGGCGAGCCGCGCTGGTACGTGCTGCTCGGCCGCATCGTCGACGACGAGGTGCAGTTCGAACAGATCCTGCGCGCGCAGGGCGGGCGCTTCCGTGCCGGTCCGGCGGCGCAACTGCCGCTGGTCGGCAACGCGCGACTGACCTGGCAATCGTGCACCCAGGCGCGCCTCGACTACGACTTCGACCAGGGCAGCGGCAGCTATCCGTTGCAGCGGCTGACCGGAAGCTGTGCAGCGGACCATTCGCCGAGCGCGAGCACGCGATAGCGCCTCACGCGCGCCCAATCCCGATAGCATCGGCCTCTGGTCCACTCAACCCGAAGGCACCCGCCATGCCGGCAAAGACATCCGCGCCCATTGTTCCGTCGCTGCCGCAACATTCGACAGCGGATGCGCGCAAGGCGCGCGAGTTCCAGCTGACGCTGGCGCGCACCGAATACAACTACATGCGCAGCTATCTGGAGCAGGTGCCGATGTCGGCGGATCTGCCCGACGCGGAGAAGTTCAGCCTCGATTTCGAGGCGCAGGTGATCAAGGTGTTCGTCCCGCTGATGGAAAACTTCAAGAGCGCGGTCGCCCACCTGCTCGAGCGCGAGCTGAGGGACGATCTGCCGACCGACGCACTGCGCGCCGTGGAAGCGGCATTCGAGAAGCTCACCGGCGAGTTCAGCCTGCTGCACCCGGCGCGCGACGCACGCGATCTGCATGCGTTTCTGGAGAGCCTGGCGGCGCTGCCCAAGGCCTTCGAAGGGCTGCTCAACCTGCCCGCGGATGTCGAGAAGATGATCACCGGCCTGGCCGAGGTGTTCAAGGAACTGCTCGCCACCGGCCCGACGGCCTTCCTGAAGTCGACGCTGTTCGACATGCTCAACGAGACCCACGGACGCGATTACCTGAAGGCGCAGTCGATCAAGGATTACGAGGATTTGTTCGTGTCGCTGCCGACGCCGCTGATGCTGGCGCTGGAGCGTCAGCCGTGGATGCCGGCCGAAGGCAAACCCTGCGAGCAGGACTGGTTCTTCGGTCATCTGCAGATCGCCGGCTTCAACACCACCAACCTGCGTGGCGTGGTCGCCGAGCGCATGACCGGCAGCCAGGCGGTGGCGCTCGCCGACCTGCAGCAGAAGATGCCGGTCAATGATGCTCTGCTGCAGGGCGTGCTCGGCGACAGTGAGATCACGCTGGCGCACGCGATCGCCGAGCACCGCCTGTATGTCTGCGACTATTCGATGCTCGAAGGCGCGACCGCCGACTGCTTCCACGGCGAACAGCGTTATCTGGCGGCGCCGATCGCGCTCTACTACTGGAACCCGACACCGCCGCCGGGTTATCCGCCCGGCGGTGCGCTGCAGCCGATCGCGATCCAGTTGGCGCAGCAGTTCGACGCCGAAGCGGCGCCGCTGTACACGCCCAACAACAGCGCCGGCGGCAATGACGCCAACTTGCTCAAGTGGCGCATCGCCAAGTACATCGTCAACGTGGTCTGCGCGATCCAGCACGAGGCCGTGGCCCATCTCGGCGACTGCCACCTGATCATCGAGCCGATGGTGGTCGCCAGCCACCGGCAACTGTCCGACCAGCATCCGCTGCTGAAGCTGCTGCTGCCGCACTTCCGCTTCACCATCAACATCAACGACGACGCCATCCACAGCCTGATCATCCCGGGCGGCGTGGTCGCCACCAACGTCGGTCCGGCGATCGAATCGACGCGGCAACTGGTGGCGTCGGCGCACGCGGCGTGGCGCTGGGATCAGAACAGTCCGGATCAGGTGTTCGCTGTGCGCGGCATCGACCGGCTGGCGGTGTTTCCGTTCCGCGACGACACCCTGCTGCTGTGGGCCGCGGTCAAACGCTATGTGTCGGCTTATCTGCGCATCTACTACACGAGCGACCAGGACGTGCGCGAGGACAGCGAGTTGCAGGGCTGGATCCATGAGCTGACGTCGCCGCTCTATTGCGGATTCAAGGGGCTCGGCGGCCTGGTGCCGGCGGCCGACGGCAGCGGACGGCTGGTCATCGACAGTCTCGATTACCTGATCGAGGTGGTCGCGCACATCATCTATCGCGCCGGCCCGCAGCATGCCTCGGTGAACTACGCGCAGTACCCGCTGATGTCGTACATGCCGAGCGTCGCCGGCACCATCTACCAGGCGCCGCCGACGCGCAGCAGCGTCATCAAGTCGATCGACGAGTGCATGGCGTGGTACCCGCCGCTGGATGTCGGGCTGTACACCTTCTCCTTCGAGTTCCTGCTGAGCAGCGTGCAATACGACACCTTCGGCCACTTCGAGCACAATCCGCGCGACCCGTATTTCACCGATCCGCGCGTGCAGCCGCTGGTCGCCGACCTGCAGGACGATCTGGCGCTGATCGAGATCGAGATCCGCAAGCGCAACCAGACCCGGCCGATGCCCTACCCGTTCCAGTTGCCTTCGCACATTCCGAACAGCATCAGTATCTGAACGCTGCGTAATCCGGTGACGCGAAACCGCAGGTCGGCCGTGGGAGCGACCTTGTGTCGCGAGCTCTGACAGTCACAGCTCGCGACACAAGGTCGCTCCCACAGGGTTCGAGGCCCACGCCGCCCTCGCAGGCGACTCAATACCGGCAATAACGATTGCGACCGCTGCGCTTGGCCTGATACAGCGCCTGGTCGGCCTGGGTGATCAACAGATCGGGGGTGGCCTGCTCGCTCACCCGCAGCGTGCAGACGCCGATGCTGATGCTGACATTGGCGCCGACCGGCGACACCGCGTGCGGCATTGCCATTCCAGCAACGGCGGCAAGGCACTGCTCGGCGATCCGGGTCGCGGCGACATCGTCGGTATCCGGCAGCAGCACGGCGAACTCCTCGCCGCCGTAACGCGCCACCAGATCGTTCGGGCGGCTGGCCACCTGCTGCAGCGTCTGCGCCACGGCGCGGATGCAGCGGTCGCCATCGTGGTGGCCGTAATGGTCGTTGAACAGCTTGAAGTGGTCGATGTCGATCATCATCAGCGTCAACGGCGCTCCGCTGCGTTGGCAACGTTGCCACTCGGCGCTGAGGCGCTCGTCGAAACTGCGCCGGTTGGCGATGCCGGTGAGCCCGTCCTTCATGCTCATCTGGCGCAATTCCTCGGTGCGCGCCTGCACCTTGCGCTCGAGGCTCTCGATCAGTTGTGCATTCACCAGCGAAATGGCCGCCTGCGTGCTCAGCAGTTCCAGCGTCTTCTGGTGCTTGTTGGTGAATGCGTTCTCGGTCAGGTTGTTTTCCAGGTAGACCACCGCCACCAGCCTGCCCTGGCTCACCACCGGCAGACACATCACCGAGCGCGGCCGGCGCTCGTCGAGATAACGACTCTGACCGAAGCGCTCATCGCCGGCGGGGTCATTGACCACCAGCGCGCTGCGGGCCAGTTGCACGTACTCGATCAGTCCGCTCGGCAGCGGCGGATGCTCGTCCTTGCGGGTATCGGCCAGGCGCCGGCCGATCCGGCTGCAATCGATCAGGCGACCGCCGCTCAGGCGTCCCAGCACCTCGACCACCAGTTCGTCGCTCTCCTCGTCGACCACCACGATGGCGCCGAATTCGGCGCCGGCGTTCTCCAGCAGCACGCCCAGCATGCGCTGCAACAGCGCCTCGAGATGAATTTCCTGGGCCAGCAACTGGCTCGCCTTGAGCAGGGACTGCAGGTCGAGAAAGCCCGCTTGTTCCGAACCCTGGCGATAACTGCTGGCCTGATCGAGCGACGAATAGCGCAATTCGATGGACCGGAACGGAATATGCGGCCAACGCGCCTCGATCTGCCGACACTTGGCGGCTGCGCCCCAGCGGCGGTAATGGAAATAGGCCTCGCGAATGAAATTGCTCGACAACTGCTTCTGCGCCTGGGCCTCCCAGAACAACGCATACAACTCGTTGCACAGCGCCTCGTGATGGGCAAAACCGGATTGCGTGGCGGCGTCGATCGCTTGCGCGTAGAGCTCCATTGCGGCGCGCTCATCGCCGCGCGCACGCGCCAACTCGGCGGAAATCAGCAACGCCTTGTGGCGAAAGTTGGCCGGACAGTGTTCGGCCCAGGTGTTGAAGCGATCGAGCTGCTTCTCGGCGTCGGCCAATGCCGCCTGCTGGCCATCGGCATCGACGAAACCCGGTTTGAGCAGGCCGAGCGCGCTGAACAAGGTGGCCTCGACCATCGTCGGGCTATCCGGCAGGAACATGCCGATCATGCCCAGGCGCGCCGCGCAGGCCCGCCACTGCTCGCGGTCGTCGAGCAGATAGGCGTGGCGCATCATGGCCGCGCTGTAGAACGCAAGCACGATCGACGGCGTCTCGCCGGCCTGCGCGAAGTACCCGCCGACGTCGCACTCGGGCGTGTCGAAAAAACGCACGTCGGGCACCTTGTCGAGCAGCGCCAACGCGCCTTGCAGCACGCCGAAACGCAACATCGCCTCGATGCTCGGCTGATGACTGCGCTTGAGGTACGCCAGTCCCTGTTCGCACTCGACGACCAGCTCGGCCAGCGGCGTGCCCATCAGGAAGCGGGTCACCGAACGCAGCAATGCGCAGAAACCGGCTGACAGCGGATTGATGCCCGACAGGCCGAATTCCAGGCCCTTTTCCAGATTCGGCAGGGTGTTCGCCAGTGGCTCGCACCAGTGCTGATAGAACGGCGAAAAATACTGGTACACGGTCAGCCGGAAATACTGGTTGCTGCGCTGCTCGGCCAGGGTCAACGCCAGCTTGCCCATCGCATAGCAGTCCGGGTACGGACGGCGCATGGCGCTCATCGCGGTGACATAGGCCACATAGCCGACGCAACCGAGATCTCCCTGGCCGTGGCGCAACGTGGTCTGCACCATGCGGCAGGCGTCGAGCACGAAGCCGCCGAAACGACCGCTCTGATAGGTCGAATACGACAGCGCGAAATAGGCCTGCATCGCCAGCAGGTGCTCGGCCTGAAGCATCGGCGCTTGCGCCAGCAACTGTTCGTTGCTGCGCTGCGCCAGCAGCCGTTCGGTTTCCGCGAACTCGTCGGGAAAACGCGTTTTGGCTTCTTCCTCGGTCTCGGGAAAATCCTGGCCGAGCAAGGCCAACGCGTCGCGCAACACCGGGAACGAGTCGCCAAAGCGACCCTGGATATGAAACTGGTCGACCCGCACCAGGCACAATCTGACCTTGGCGATCGCGCTCGGCGCCGCGCCAATGGCTTGCGTCAGCAGCGCTTCGGCTGACTCGAAATCGCCCGCAAGGTATTGCGCTTCGGCGAGCTCCCGGTACAGCGCGAGCGTCTCGGACGGACACGCGAGCCAGGCGTCTGGCGGCAGCAGGGCGATGCCCTTGCCGAGCAGTTCGACGGCCACCGCGAAGGCTGAGGACGCCTTCGCGCGCTCGCCGCCGCGAAGATTGAGTCGCAGCAATTGCGCGCGCTCGGCCGGATCGTCGATGAGACCGATTCCTGCGTTGAGCGAATCGAGGATGATGAACAGCCGCTCGTCGAGGTCGTCGCTGCTGCTGGCCGCCAGCAGCCGGCGGCCACAGCGCAAGCGCAACGCAGGGCGCTCCGCCTCCGGCGTGAGCTCATGCGCGGCCTGCTGCACGCGATCGTGCAGAAAGCGGTAACGGGCGCCCTGCAATTGCTGCGGGCTGTGCTCGAACTTGTAGTCCTCGTTGAGCGGAACCACCAGATTCGCCTGCAATGCCGGCCGCAACACGGCGGCGGTTGCCGGCGCGTCGCGTTCACTGACGGTCATCAGTTGCGCGTGGTCGAAACCGTCGCCGAGGTGCGCCGCCAGGGCCAGCATTTCGCGCGTCGATGGGTCCAGCTCAGCCAGCTTCTGCAGCATCAGCCCGACCACGTTGTCGGTCATGCTGCGTTGGCGGATCTGCGTCAGGTCCCATTGCCAGACGCCGGACTTGCGCAGGTAGCGGATATCCCCCTTGTCGTGCAGATTGCGCAGGAACTGACCCAGGAAGAACGGATTGCCTGCCGTCTTTTCCATGCACAGGGTCGCCAGCGGCGCTGCCGTTTCCGGGGCGCAATGCAGGGTGTCGGCGACCAGCCGGACGACCTGCTCCTGATCCAGCGGCTTCAGTTTCAGGTTCTCGACCTGCCCCTGAGCCGCAGCGATCGAGGCAATCGTCAGGCTCAGCGGATCGCCGGCGCTGACCTCGTTGTCGCGATAGGCGCCGACGATCAACGCACTGCAATCGTGACCGTTGCGAACCAGGTGTTCGATCAGGCGCAGGGTCTGCACGTCGGCCCACTGCAGGTCATCGAGAAACACCAGCAGCGGGTGTCCCTGCGCCGACAGCGCGCAAACGAACTGCGCAAAAGCGATATGGAAGCGCTGCTCGCTTTCGGCTGCAGGCAAACTCGGCAGCGACGGCGGCGAACCGATCAGCGCCGCCAGTTCCGGAATCAGTTCGACCAGCGCTGCCGCATTTGCGCCGAGCGACGCCTGCAGTCGCGACTTCCAGTACAGACGCCGTTCGGAGCCCTCGACCGCCAGTTGCCGGATCAGCAACTGGAAAGCCTGGATCATCGCCGCAAACGGCTGGTTGCGGCTGTACTGATCGCATTTTCCGCGCACGAAATAGCCACGCCGGGCGAGCACCGGACGGTGCAGCTCGCTGACCAGCGCGGTCTTGCCGATGCCGGAATAACCACTGATCAGCAGGAGTTCGACTGCCCCGACGCTGGTCCGTTCGAACGCTTCGAGGATGGCGGCGCACTCGGCTTCGCGGCCGTACATCCGTTGCGCCACACAAAAGCGTTCGGGCACATCGGCACTGCCGAGCTCAATGCCCTCGATACGCCGGTACAGGCGCCAGCGCTCGGCGCAGGCTTCAAGATCCTGCAGCAGGCCGAAACTGCTCTGGTAGCGGTCGTCGGGCCGTTTGGCCAGCAGGCGCTGGACCAGTTCCGAAACCGGCTGCGGGATCGCATCATCGAGCTCGTGCAGCGGCGTCGGCACCGTCGCGATCTGCGCGTGCAGCAAGGTCATCGGGTCGCCCGACTGGAATGGCTTGCGGCCGGAGAACAACTCGTAAAACGTTGCGCCGAGCGAGTAGAAATCGCTGCGATAGTCGATGCCGAGGTTGGTGCGACCGGTCTGTTCCGGCGACATGTAGTCCAGCGTGCCGCGCAGGTAGATGTCCTGTCCATGGCGCTGCTCATGATCCAGCCACGTCGACAGGCCGAAATCGCACAGTTTGAGCGCCAGCGTTGTCGGGTCGACGAGCACATTCTTCGGCGCAACGTCGCCGTGGATCAGGCCGTGCTGGTGCACCGCGCTGAGTGCCTTGGCGAGGCGGATCGCCAGGATCAGCTGATCGCTGAAGTCCAGGGTCTGGCGCGCGATCAACTGCGCCAGATTGGTTGATGCGAAAGCCTCCAGCACCAGCACCGAACTGCGCCCGACCTGCTCGAGCGACCGCGCCTTGATCACGAACGGCGAATCGATCGAGCGCAGCACCGCAAACTCGTGGCGCCAGCGCGCGCTCACCTCGGGAGCCGGCCGGCTGCTGTCCAGGTACTTGAGCACGACGCGCTCGCCGCCAGCGGCATTGGCCGTGGCGACGACAGTCTCGCCCACGGCATAAATCACCTGGTTGACGGTGTATCCGGCCAGTTGCACTGATTGCCCCCTGCAGACCACGGACCCGCCGCGCCGATCCCCATCGGCTGCGGGAATGCGGCCTATTCTGGACGCAAACTCGGCCAAGGTGCGGGACGGCTGCGTGCACATCGATCGCCTGCGCTCGGCTATCGTCCGCGCCTCTGCCGTTCCACCGGGTTCCCTGGATGATCCACATTCGCCAAGCAGCGCTGGACGACCTCGACGCGCTGGCGCCGCTGTTCGATGGTTACCGCCAGTTCTATCGCCAACCCACCGACATCGCGGCCGGCCGAGCCTTCCTGGCGGCACGCCTGGGTCAGCGCGAGTCGGTCATCCTGCTGGCAGCGATGGCTGACCGGCCAGCCGGTTTCTGCCAGTTGTATCCGATCTTCTCGTCGGTCTCGATGCGTCGCGCGTGGCTGCTGAACGATTTGTTCGTCGATCCGAACGCGCGCGGACACGGCGTCGGCGAAGCCTTGCTCGACGCCGCGGCCGCCCATGGACGCGACAGCGGCGCCGCCTGGCTGATGCTGCAGACGGCGCACGACAATGCTTCGGCGCAGCGGCTGTACGCGCGCGCCGGCTGGCAACGCGAGCACGCGTTCTACACCTACAACCTGGATCTTTCCGGAAACCCGCTCTGAGTGATCGACGCGCGGCCGCACGATCGCCAACCGTACTGGTGTCCGCCGCTCATTCGAAGCCGTCGCTGAAGAACTCGTCCGGGCGGTAGGCGTAGACATCGTCGACGAACCAACTGCTGCCGCTGGCCGTACTGCTGTCGCTGCCGAACCACAGCGACCCCACTCCGGCCGTGGTCAGCCCATGTGCGCGATCGGCGGCGATGCGCACGCCATTCAGATAGATGTCGTAGCGCCCGGAGGCCATACGGAAGCGCAGTTCGAACACCAGCGTGGCACCGGCGCTGTAGTTGCCGATCGCTGCCGAAATCGGCGACGCCGCATCGGCGATCGCGATAGTGCCGCCGCTGCCGAGGCGCAGCGTTGCATAGTCGTTGGCGGCGCCGTCGCGCTCGCGCACATTGATGAGGAAGTTGTCGAGTTGCGCGGGCTTGAGCACGAATCCGATGCGGACCTCGCCCGCCGACACTTGTTCGTCATCGAGGAATCCGAACACCACGAAGCGGGCGGAGCCGCTGGCGATCGGGGTGATCCGCAGCGAGGGCGACGGCAGCACGCCGGCCGGCATCACGAAGGCCTGCAACTGGCTGGCGATCGAAACCGGCTGGCCCGCGGTCGCGCCGCCGGTGCCGATCTGCGCATTCAGGGTCTGGTCGTTGAATGGCGCCGCCAGCAGGATGATGTCGGCGGTGCTGCCGGCATGCAGGTGCGTGGCAAACACGAGCATCAGCGCAGGCAGGATAGGGGACAGCTTCAAGGCACGACTCCGGTCCGGTGGGGAGATCCACGGTTCGCGGACAGTGTCGCGGCGGACATCGGGAGAGTGTTTCAGGGAAGCTCCGCGGACGCTCAGCAAATGCTCAAGGCGCGCAGCCAACCGCCGCGGAACTTGTCAGTAAACCGTCAAGCCATTGATTTTGAAAGGCCGAGTTGCCGGCCTCCCTGCGGATGCTGGCGAACCCGGCAAGACAACTGCGATCAGAATGCCGCCGTCGGCGTGCGCGCGGCGCCGGCGAGGCCATCGCGCGCCAGGTCGCTGTCGCTGGCAACACGCTCGGGCGATACCGGCGCCAGCAGTTCGCGGCGCGCCAGCCGTGCAAGCAGATTGTAGCCGTCGGCCGCCGCCGCGCGCTCCAGCGCTTCCAGGCGTCCGCGACGCAGGTCGTCCTCTCCCGCCAGCGCCTGCAGCCATTCGAACTGCAACTGTTGCGTGCGCGTGCCGCGGCTCTGCACCGGAACACGCAATTCCTGCAGGCGCGTGCGCACCGCGGCGACATCGGACATGTACCATGCGGCCTCCAGGGCCGCCAGACTGGCACCCAGCGCGTAACCGGCCTCGCCCAGGCGCAACAACTCGCTTTCGATGGACTCTGCCGCCAACCGGGACTGGGTGGCCGATCGGCCGCTGGCGAGGTCCAGACGCAGCAGACGCAGTTCCACGTCGAGGATCGCCACGCGCAAGGCCGCGCGCTCGCGGATGGCGAGAGCCTCGCGCAGCAGCTCGCGCGCATCATCGAGATCTCCGGCCAGCTCGCGCAGTCGCGCCATTGCGGTGAGCCCGGCCGATTGCGGCAACCACGCCGACTCGGCGCGCAGGTGGGTTACCGCGTCGAGCGCCTGTCGCGCGGTGACCGGATCGCCCTGCAGCAGCGCGAGATCAGCGCGCGCCGCGGCGACCATGACACGGATGTCGGTGGTACCTGCCTGCTCCAGTGCCGCGGCCGCCGCATCGAAATGCAGCGCCGCCTGCGCCAGCTGACCGAGGTCGCGCTCGCATACACCCAGGTTGAAGGTGACGCGCCCGATCTCGCGCTGGTTGCCGAGTCCTTCCAGCCTGGCAACGGCGTCACGGTAGGCCTCACGCGCATCCGTGCGGCGTCCGGCACGTTCGGCCATCAGCGCCAGATTGGCCAGAGCCGACGCCTCGCCGCGGTCGTCGCGCAGGCTGCGATAAGACTCCGCGGCCAAGCGGTAAGCCTGCTCCGCCTCGTGCGGGCGCCGCTCAATGGCGTGCAGATTGCCCAGGCGATAACGCGCGTGCGCCTCTCCCGCCACATCGCCGGCCGCGCGCGCAAGGTCGATCGCGCGCTGCAGATGCACACGCGCCAGCTCCAACTGACCCGATCCGGTTTGTGCCCGGCCGATCGCCAGATTCAGCCCGCCGTCCAGACGCATGTCGCCGCTGCGGCTGGCCTCGACGACCAGCGCTTCGGCGGTGGCTTTCGCCTCGTCGTGCGCACCAGTTCGCAGCGCCACCTCGACCAGGCCCAGGCGCGCGCGGCGCGCGTCGCCATGCAGGCTGCGGCTGCGCCAGATGGCTTCGGCGGACTCGAATTGACTGCGCGCGGCGGCGAGCTGGCCGTGCTCCAGCGCCAGTTGCGCGCGCAGTTCAAGCACCTCGGGATCCTCGGTCAGTCCTTGCAACGCTGCTTCCGCCGCGTCGAGGTCGCTACGGCCGAGCTGCCAGCGCGCCAGCTCCAGCCGCGCGCGGTGCAGGCTGAGTGAATCGCCGGCTTCGTCCGCTCGCCGTATCGCCCAGTCGAACGCGGCCGGCGCATCGCCGGGCTGCATCGCGCCCAGCCATCGAGCGCGGCGCCACGCCAGCGCCGGCGAGTTCTCACCGAGTGCTGCGCCGAGCGCCTCCAGCGAATCCGCGGCCGCCGGCCATGCCGCCATCGCAAGTTGCAGGTCGAGCACCTCCAGGCGAGCGTCGATCGCTGGTGGCAACAGCAGGACGAAGGCAGTCTGGGCCGCGAGGATGTCCGCGGGACGACCGCGCAAACGGGCACGCAGGACTTCGATCTGCAGCGACAGCGTACGATCCACGTCCCCGCGCAGGCTCGCAAGGCGCTCACTGGCGGCTCGCCAGTTGCCACTGCGCGCCAATGCCTCGGCGTACAGCAGCATGGGCCAGCCCGGGCCCGACGACGCCTCTGCCGCGCGCTCGTGGGCGACCAGGGCGTCGCCCTCGCGCTGTTCTGCAGCGGCAAGCGCCGCGTCCACCAGCGCCTGCCGACCCTCCAGAGTAACCGGCCAGCCGGGCGGATCGCGTGCCAGCCCGACGCGTCCGAGCGGCGCCTCCAGCGCGCGCAGCAGAGTCTGTGCCTGAGTCGCCGCATCGGCCTGCGGCAGCACTCCGCTGCTGCGCGACTGGCCTTGCTCATCCCGCAGGTGCCAGCGACCATCGGTGGTCATCGCAAGCGTCCAGGCGTCGGCCAGCGCAGGAGCACCGGGCTGGTACAGCACCCAGTCGCTCCCGCTGCGCGCGAGCAGCCCAAGGTAACTGCCCAGCGCAGGCGGCGCCTGGTCGAGCCTGATCGCCATCGGGGCGGCTGCGGGAGGCGGAGATACCTGCTCGCGGGGTGGAAGCGAGCGCAGCGCCATCCACCCCAACGCGAACAACAGTATCGCGGCGGCAGCCAGCCAGGCTGTCCATGCCCTGGCCGGCGTCGCTGCGGGCGTCGGCGCCGGTAGCGTATCGGCCGGCTCCGGCGTGGGGGCAGTTGGCAAGTTCGCCGGGGCGGGTATGGCTTCCGCCACGGCCTCGATGGCGCCGATGAACGAATAACCGCGCCGATGGCGGGTTTCGATGAAGCGCGGCTGCTGAGGGTCGTCGCCCAGCGCCTGGCGCAGCTCGCTGACGGTTTGCGGGATCACGTTCGGCGACAGCGCGTGGTGTCCCCACAACTCGTCCATCAGCTGGTCGCGCGCGACCAGTGCTGGCGCACGCTCGACCAGGTAACGCAGCAGCCGGAAGGCCTGCGGGCGCAGACTGACGACACCGGACGGGCCGATGAGGAGTTCACGCTGGGTGTCGAGTTCGAACTCACCAAAGCGATAGCGCATCGCCGCAGTCTAACCTGCCGACTGGACTCTGCTGCCGCTGGCAAAACGCGCAAACCGGCGCCTTGAGCGAATCTTGACGAGTTGCTGAACCTCCCCGCAAGTCTTGCCTGCGAAGCGCCGCGATCCTGCGATCCATCGGCGGCGGTGGTCGCGGCCGAGCCCTGACCCGATGGAGAATTTCATGTACCGATGGTTCGCTACCCTGCTGCTTGTGGGCCTGCTGCATGCCGGCAGCGCAAAGGCCAACGACTTCCCGAGCGGCGCACAAGTGGAACGTGACGCACGCGCCGCGGTGACCAACGGCCGTGTCACCCGGGTCGAGATCGACGGCGGCTGGAAGATGGAGCGCGAGAGCGGCTACACCTTTGCCAACCTGGCCAAGCAGGCGATCGTCGCCGAGAAGCAGAATCCGGACGGCTCGCGCCAGCAGTTCAATGCGCTGGTCATCTATCAGCGCGGCGCGGCCAGCGATCCATGGACCTTCGACCGGCTGTTCTCCTACGGGTGGAAGTCGCTGGATGGCGCCAGCCCCAGCGCGGCGATGGACGCCGGCCGCCTGCACGCGCTCACGTTGCAGGCGATGCGCGACAACCCGGGCGGCTGGATGCCGGTGGACCCGCGTAATGTCTATCGCATCGATGCATTCGTGGTGGTGCCGGGATCGATCCGCCAACTGAACGACAACGAACTGGCCTGGGAGATCGAGGGCGAGTTCATTGTCGACGACACCACCCAGGCTGCCGATCCCGGGGTGAAGAAGCTGCGCCAGCGGATCAAGCTCAACGGCATTCAGCACGCGCAGACGCGCGAATGGATCCTGAGCAAGGCGGGGGAGGTCAGCAGTTCGAACCTTGGCCGCCAGGCGCTGACGCGCGCACAGAAAGATGCGCTGCCAACACTGGCCAACGCGCCCTTCGACCAGCTCTATTTCGGCGACAAATGATCCTGATCGCCGGCGCCGTCCTGGCGCGGCTGTTCGACGACAACATCGACGCCGGCGCGCATGCCGGCGCCGGCTTCACGCACGAGCCACGAGCGCATGCCTACGATACGGCGCCTTCCCCCAGCCGCATTCACGCATGTCGATCAGGCAAAGTCGGGCGGGCTTTCGCGGCAACAAGTCCGCGTTGCCGAGCAAGCCATGCGCCGTGTGCGGGCTGGCGATGACCTGGCGACGCCGCTGGGCGAAGAACTGGGCCGAGGTCAAGTACTGCTCGGACGCTTGCCGACGCAAAAAGGGCGCACATGTCTGAGCTGCGCAACCTGGTGATCGTGCTGGGCGACCAGCTCGATCTGCAGGCGCTCGCGTTCTCCGGATTCGAAGCCGGGCGCGACGCTGTCTGGATGGCCGAAGTGGCCGAAGAATCGACCCACGTCTGGTCGAGCAAAGCACGCACGGCGATGTTCCTGGCCGCAATGCGCCACTTCGCGCTGGCATTGCGGGCAGCCGGCCGGCCGTTGCACTACACGCCGCTGGATGCGCCCGACAACCGCGGCAGTCTGGCGGCGCAGTTGCACGCCGATATCGAACGCCTGCGACCCAGCCGTCTGACGCTGACGGCACCGGGAGACTGGCGCGTCCTGCAGGCGATCAAGTCGGTGGCGAAGGCCCACGCATTGCCCCTGGACATCTGCGAGGACCATCACTTCTTCGTCAGCGTGCGCGAGTTTGCGGCGCATGCCCGAGGCCGCAAATCGCTGCGCATGGAGTATTTCTATCGCGAGCAACGCCGGCGCCACCAGGTGCTGATGGACGGCGATGAGCCGATCGGCGGCCAATGGAACTTCGACGCCGACAATCGCGAAGCGTTCGGCGCGGCCGGTCCCGGAGTGGTGCCGCCGCGCACATCCTTCGCGCCCGATGCGATTACCGAACAGGTGATCGAACTGGTGAACAGCCGCTTCGCAGCGCATCCGGGGCGCCTGGAAGACTTCGCCTGGCCGGTCAATCGTGCCCAGGCGCAACAATCGCTGCACGCATTCATCGAGCAGCGCCTGCCGCTGTTCGGTCGCTACCAGGACGCCATCTGGCCAGACCAACCCTGGCTCTACCATTCGCATCTTGCGGCAGCGCTCAACCTGAAGCTGCTCAACCCACGCGAGGTGGTCGCTGCGGCCGAAGCCGCGTTCCACGCCGGGCGCGCACCGCTGGCCAGCGTCGAAGGGTTCATCCGCCAGATCCTCGGCTGGCGCGAATACGTGCGCGGCATCTATTGGACGCAGATGCCGGCCTACCTGGAACGCAATGCCCTGGGTGCCCGGCACGACCTGCCGGCGTGGTACTGGACCGGTGACACCGACATGGCCTGCCTGCGCGATGCGCTGGCGCAAACCCTGGCGCACGGCTACGCCAATCACATCCAGCGACTGATGGTCACCGGCCTGTATGCGCTGCTGCTCGGCGTCGAACCGAAGCAGGTCCACGCCTGGTATCTGGCGGTGTACGTGGATGCGGTGGAGTGGGTCGAACTGCCCAACACGCTGGGCATGAGCCAGTACGCCGACGGCGGTCTGATGGCCAGCAAGCCGTACATCGCCAGCGGCAAATACATCCAGCGTATGAGTCCGCACTGCAAGGACTGCCGTTACGACCCGGCGCAGCGTGCCGGCGACAGGGCTTGTCCGTTCACCACGCTGTACTGGGACTTCCTGATGCGCCATGAATCGATGCTGGCGCGCAATCCGCGCATGGCACTGCAGGTGAAAAATGTGGCACGCCTGAGCGATCTGGAAAAGCGTGCGGTGAGCGAGCGCGCGGACGCGATCCGCCGCGGCGACGTGGGCGGCTGAGATCGCCCGCAAGGCGGGCCGCAAGCAGCCAGGACGTCGCTTGCCGCATCGCCGTCTGCTGCTGAGCTCTCGGCAGCATCACTCCCCGGTCTGCAAGCGCCACAGCCGCGCGTACTGGCCATCCAGCGCCAGCAGTCCCTCGTGCGTGCCCGACTCGACGATGCGCCCCTGTTCCAGCACATGGATGGCATCGGCGTGGCGCACGGTCGACAACCGGTGCGCGACCACCAGCACGCTGCGGCCGCGGGCTGCGCTGCGCAGCGAGTGCGAGATCGCCGCTTCGGTCTCGTTGTCGATGGCACTGGTGGCCTCATCGAGCACCAGGATCAACGGGTCGCGGTAGAGCGCGCGCGCCAGGGCGATGCGCTGGCGCTGTCCACCGGACAACTCGGCACCGCCCTCGCCCACCGCTTGCGCATAACCGTTGGGGAGTGCGGCGATGAACTCGTGCGCTTCGGCGGCGCGTGCGGCGGCCTCGATGCGCGCCGGGACCGCCGCACAGTCGCCGTAAGCGATGTTGTCGGCGACGCTGCCGTCGGTCAGGAACGGCTCCTGGCCGACATAGGCGATGCGCGAGCGCAACAAGGTCGGATCGATGCCCGAGATATCGGCGCCATCGAGTAACACCGATCCGGATTGCGGCGTCAGGAAGCGCAGCAGCAGCTTCAGCAGTGTGCTTTTGCCGCTGCCGGTGCTGCCGACCAACGCGACCGTGGCGCCCGCCGGCAGTTCGAAGCTGACGCCGTCCAGCGCCGGGCGCTCGGCGTAAGCGAAGCGCACCCGATCGAATCGCAATGCGCCACGCAAGGGCTGCGGCAGCGCGCCGGTCGCGCGCGGCGGCGCCGGCGTATCGATCAGATCGAGCACGCGCTGCACCGAAGCCATCGCGCGGTTGTAGAGATCGGTCATGTCGGCCAGTCGCGTCATCGGCCACAGCAGGCGCTGAGTCAGGTAGACCAGCGCCGAATAGCTGCCGACGCCGAGCTGCCCCTGCAGCGTGAGCCAGCCGCCGTAGAGCAGCGTGGCGACGAAGCCGATCAGGATGGCGATGCGGATCACCGGCGTGATCGCGGCAGCGAAGCGGATCGCCTCGGCGTTCTTCGCACGATAGCCGTCCGAGGCCAGGCGCAAGTGTTCGGCCTCGAAGCGCTCGGCGGTGTAGGCCTGGATTGTCGCCATGCCGCGCAAATTGTTGTCGAGGCGCGTCGACAGCGTCGCCGCCGCCTCGCGCGCCGCGGCGTAACGTGGCGCCAGCCGGGTCTGGAACCAGAACGCGCCGATCACGATCAGCGGCACCGGCAGGATCGCCAGCAGTGCCAGTGTAGGCGTCATCACGAAGAACACCGCGCCGACCAGGATCGAGGATATGAACACCTGGATCAGATCGTTGGCCCCGGTGTTGAGGAAACGCTCGATCTGGTTGACGTCCTCGTTCATCAGCGCCATCAGCCGACCGCTGCGCGCACGCGTCACCGTGTCCGGCGGCAGTTGCTGCAGATGCTCGTAGGCCGCCTGGCGCAGGCCGTGCTGCAGGTCCTGCGCCAGCCCGCGCCAGTTCAATGCGTAGAGGTACTCGAACAGCGATTCCAGCAACCAGATCACGACCGTCAGCGCGGTCAGCAACCACAACTGCGTCATCGGCTCGACGAAACCGAGCTTGGCCAGAAACGACTCGCGCTGGTTGACCACGACATCGACGGCGACGCCGATCAGCAGTTCCGGCAGCACGTCGAAAAATTTGTTGAGCACCGAATAAATCGACGCGCGGACGCCGCGTGCCCGAAATGGCGCGGCATAAGCGTAGAGGCGGCGCAATGGATGCACGCTGGCGGGTTCGGTCACGGTGGCGATCGCGGTGCTGAAGGACCAGGATGATCAGGCACCTGCACCTGCAAGGGCGGGAAAATTCAGGGCGATTCGCGACCGTTCACCTGCGCGTCACCCTCAGCAAACACAGCGCAATACATTGATCGATTACGCCGCACAGCTTTCGTGGGTTCGGACTTGTCCGAACGCGGTTGCGGTTGCGGTTCACCGTGGTGCGCTCCGGGCTTGCCGCACACCGGCGCCAAGAGCCAAAGCAGAATCGTTCGGACAAGTCCGAACCCACGAAAAGCGAGCCCCAGGGCGACCGGAACCTTTCAGCAATATCGTGCTCCCGCTCAGTCCAGTGTCGGCAACTGCCACCCTTCCGGCTTCTCGATCAGATCGAAATCGATCACCACTCCGTCGAGCGACGACAGCGGCTGCACGCCCACGCCGAGCACGACTTCCGGTCGTCCGAATCGTCCCTCCTCGCGTCGGTAAAGATGCAGCAGGCGCGTGTCCGGATCGAACAACCAGTACTCGCGCACGCCGGCCGCCTCATACAGGCGACGCTTGGCGATGTGGTCGCGGCTGCTGGTGCTGGGACTGGTCACTTCCAGCACGAAATCCGGCGCACCGAGCAGGCTGCGCTCGCGCTCCTTGCTGCGGTCGCAAACCACGAACACATCCGGCTGCAGCACATTGCGTTCCTCGCCCTCGGCCTCGCCCGGTTGCGACAGACGCACGTCAAACGGGGCCACATACGGACGGCACGGTTTGCCCTGCAACTGGTTGTAGAGCTGTGCGGCGACCGAGAGTACCGCCGCCTGATGCAACCTTCCCGGCCCGGCCATGGCTACCGTCGTGCCATCGATCAGTTCCAGGCGCGGGCCAGTGTCCGGCAGCGCCAGGTAATCGGTGTAGGTCAGCGCAGATTCGACAGGGTTGACGCGGGCCATGGGACTGATTCCGACGAAGGAATATCGCCAGTGTACCGCCGGCGGATGCGCTCGACATCCAGACCGCGTAACCCTTGCGCCTGCATGATCGTCCAAACAGGACCGCTGTCGGCCATCATTCGACCGGCTGGTCGCGATCAGGGAGGCGAAATGCGTGGCTGACGACAATGCTGCACCCGCGCCGCGCCGACGCAGCGCCGACATCATGATCGGCGCCGCCGCGGTGCTGATATCGGCAATCTCGCTGGGTCTGGCGATCAGCGCCAACCGCACCCAGGAACGCCTGCTGGCGGCCAGCACCTGGCCGTTCCTGCAGTACGGCACCGGCAACCGCACCGAGGACGGGCAATCGGCGATCACCTTGTCGCTTTACAACGGCGGCATTGGCCCGGCACGCGTCCATAGCATTCAGGTACTGCTCGACGGCAAGCCCCAATACGACGCCGGGAAGCTGCTGGTGGCGTGCTGCAATCCCGAGAACAAGGCGATGAGTACCGTCACCTCTGCGGGCTCCGGCGTGCTGGCCGCCGATAGCAAAGAAAGTTTCCTGCTGATGACCGAGAAGGACAACGACGCCGAGGTCTGGGCTCAATTCAATCGCAGGCGCTTCGATCTCAAGGTGTTGGTGTGCTACTGCTCGGTGCTGAAGGACTGCTGGACCTTCGACTCGACGCAGACCGAGCCGACGCCGATTGCGGCATGCCCGGTGGTTGCCGATGGCGACCTCTGGCATGGATGAATTCAATCGGAAGAACCGGGACAGTTACGACGCCATCGCCAGCCGCTGGAACGCTGCCCGGTCAGGCTTTGTCGCCCGCGAACAGACCTACCTGGACGCCTTCCTCGACGGCCTGCCCGATCCCGCGCAATTGCTCGACCTTGGGTGCGGCAGTGGCCGACCTTTGGCCGAGTACCTGCTGGCGGCGGGCCACCGGGTGACCGGCGTCGATCAGTCGACAGCGATGCTGGCGCTGGCCCGCGAGCGCTTTCCGCAAGCCCGCTGGATCGAGTCGACCATCGAGGACTACGCCAGCGATGAACACTTCGACGGCATCCTTTGCTGGGACGTTTTGTTCCATATCGACCGTGCCCGGCATCGACGCTTGCTGGCGGGTTTCGCCGCGATGCTGAAACCCGCGGGCCGGCTGATGCTGACCTCCGGGGGTTCAGCGCATCCGGCATTCACCGATACGATGTTCGATCGCGAGTTCTGTTACGACTCGCATCCGCCGGAGACCTTGCTTGGACTACTCGACGCTGCAGGCTTCGACCTGGTCGTAAACGAGTTCATGAATTTGCCGACTGGCGGTCGCGACAAGGGGCGCGTGGCGATCGTGGCGAAGAAGCGGCCGGAACTTTTCGCGATACCCACGTAGCGGCGGGCACATGGCTGCCACCGAAACTGCCGTGAGGGTTTGTCGTCTTCGAGGTGGGAGCGGATTTACTCCGCGAGAGCTTTCGCGGGATAAACCCGCTCCCACAGCATCGCTGCGCAATCAAACGCGCCGCCACGCCCACAAAAATGCCTACAAGGGCGCTTCAACCACCTCGATCATCGCCTCATTGCGGCGTAGCAGTGGCAGCACCCACGGCGCGTTGTAGCGTGCGGTCCACGGTGCGCCAACCGATTCGATGCCGGCATCCGCCAGGGCCTGGGTGAGCTCCGCCGTGTGCTCGGCAAATTGTTCGGCCGTGCCGCGTCCGGAAAAACGCAGCGCCGCGACGAGCCGGCCGGGCACCACGCGCAGGGTGACGCGCGGATCGAGCGGCTGCGGCAGCGTTTCCAGGGTGTATTCGGCGGGCATGTAGAACGCGACGCGCCAGCCGCCGCTGCTGTCGCGCTGAGCAGCCACGGGTGCGGTCATCGCGATCTTCTCACCAGGATCTGGCGCCATCGCCACCGGCGCGGTCATCGCGATCTTCTGCTCGCCGCGGTTGTCGCCGAAGATGTAACCGGCGAGACGGCGGAAACCCTCGTTGCCGGCGTCGCCATAGCTTCCCGCCTCGATCACGGTTTCCGCGATCACGGTATCGCCATAGCGACGGATCTCGACGCCGGATTCCAGCGTGCGTTCGACCGTGTACGGGACCTGCTCGGTTGCCATCACCACCCCTGGGCGCACGACAAGAGCCATCGCCACAAGCGCCACCGCAACTGCCTTCCAACCCAGCATGTTCGTACTCCGCAATTCGCTGACGCAAGCATCCCCGAGTGCCCGTGTGCGTGGCGCATGGAAACCCATTCCAGGCGTGATGTGGCGATTGGCATCCCGAGTACAGTGGGCTAACCTCGACGCGCAATGATGCCTGCGGCGGGCGCCCGACCGATCGGCATACGGTCGCCCGGCGCAATTCGGAAACGCGATCATGAGCCCATCCCGTCGCATCGGCCCGCTGCTGGCCACCGTCCTGGTCGCCGGGAACATGATCGGCTCCGGAATCTTCCTGCTGCCGGCGTCGCTAGCCCGCATCGGTTCGTCGACGCTCCTCGGCTGGATCGTTTCGCTCGGCGGCGCGCTACTGATTGCCGGCATGTTTGCGGTGCTCGGCGCCACGCGCGCGAATCCGGATGGCCTGGTGCGCTGGCCGGCCGAACGCGTGCATCCGATTGCCGGCTTCGTCGCGTGGGCTTCCTACTGGACCGCCAACTGGACCGGCAATGTCGGCATCGTGCTGGCAGCAGTCGGCTATCTCAGCCTGTTGTTCCCAGCGCTGAAGACACCGGTAATGGCGCTGCTGATGACACTGGCCTTGATCTGGCTATTGACCGGCCTGTGCCTGTTCGGCGCGCGCGTGGTCGCGCGTTTCAGCGGCCTGACCCTGACCATCGGCCTGTTGCCGATATTCGCCGCGATCGTGCTCGGCCTCGGCGCGTTCTCGCCGGAGACCTTCAGCGCATCCTGGAATGTGACTGGCAAGCCGTTGCTCGACACCGTACCGCCGTCGCTGCTGATCATCTTCTGGGCCTTCCTGGGACTGGAAAGCGCCGCGGTGGCGGCGGCGGTGGTCGACAATCCGCAGCGCAATGTGCCGATCGCCGCGCTGGGTGGCGTCTGCCTGGCCGGCGTGATTTACGTCGCAGCCTCGATTGCGGTGATGGGCGTGATTCCGGCGACCGAATTGCAGTCCTCCACGGCTCCGTTCGCCGAGGTGGTCGCGCGCATCGCCGGCGCCAATGCCGGCGCGCTGATTGCCGTCTGCGCGATCGTCAAGATCTGCGGCACCGTGGCCGGCTGGTTCCTGGTCAACGCCGAATGCGGCCGCAGCGGCGCCGCAGCGGGCTATCTGCCGGCCTTCATTTCCGAATCGGATCCGAACCAGCTACCGCGCCGCGGGCTGATCGTGCTGGCGATCCTGATGAGCGCAGTCGCGATCGCGACGATGTCATCCACCATCAATGCGCAGTTCAACCTGCTGCTGAACGTGGTCGTCGTGTGGGTGCTGGCGGTCTACGCCCTGTGCGCGCTGGCGCTGCTGCTCGATCGCCAGCAGCCCGGACGCTATCGGCTGCTGGCGCTGGCGGCGATGCTGTTCAGCCTGTGGGTGGTCTACGCCTCTCCGGTCAGCGACACCGGCCCGGCACTGGTGTTCCTGGCGCTGTGCGTGCCGGTGGGTTGGTTGTTGCAGCGATCTCCAGCGGCCTAACGTGGATCCTTTGCCAATGGCGAAGAATCCGTCCAGTCCCGGCGACAAGCTGACGGTCGAATCCTCCAGGCGCGCAGGTCGAGTTGCCCGCAGCGGTCTTGACACCTTCGATCAGTCCGGTCGCCGCGTACTTTGCAGCCACGCGCGCAGGCTCGCGCTCGGCGGCGCGGGTTCGGGGCCAGCGAGGTGCTCGTGCAGCGCCTGCTCCAGCAGATACAACCACGCTTCACGCGAGAGCGGCTCATCGAGCGCGTGTCCGCCGCTTTTTTCCACATGCAGTTCGACCGATTTGCCCAGCCGCCGCAGCGTTGCCGCATAGTGGGTGACGCTGCGGATGGCGACACGCTCGTCGCGGCCTCCGGCGTACAGGACGACCGGACGCTGCAACGACGCGGCATTCGCCAGTGGCGATTGCGCGTGCAAGCGCAGCATTACCGCGGAGTCGTCGGGATCCACCCCCAGCAACTTGAAACGCGTGGCCAGCGGCGTGCCCAACTGGTCGCTGAGGTCGCTCTGGGTGACGGCCCAACGCAGGGCCCAGCCAAAGTCGGTGGGCGGCACGCCGGCGATGGCGACGCGATACAGGTCCGGGTGAAAGGTCACGCCCTGCAGCGCGGCGTAGCCGCCGAACGATGCGCCCTGGATCGCCACCCGCTCGGGATCGCCGATGCCGTTGTCGAGCAGAAAACGGGTTCCGTCGATGATGTCCAACTGCACGCGGCCGTTGCCGAAATCGCCATTGGCGGCGAACAGATAGTCGCGGCCGAGGCCGGTCGATCCGCGGAAGTTGGGTTCGAACACCGCGTATCCGCGATTGGCGAGGAACTGGGTGATCGCCGAGTAACCCGGCGCGCTGGCCGACCACGGCCCGCCGTGCACGCTGACCACCAGCGGCAACCTGCCTGGATCGCGACCGGGCGGAAGACTGAGGAATCCGTGCAGACGCATGCCGTCGCTCGCACTCCAACTGATCGGCCATTTGCGCGCCAGGTGCGCCGGGTCGAGCGGCGACTTTGCGTCGATATCGAGGATTCGCCGCAGTTCGCCGCTGCGCGGATCGAAGACGAACCAGCGCGCTTGCGGCAACTGGCTGTCGCGCTCGGCGACCAGCCAGCGTGCGTCCGCGCCATGCCCGACCTGAACGTCGAGGTCCCGCTCGGGCAGCAAGGCTTGCAGGTGCGCCAAGTCTGCTTCCGCGCTGGAGCTCAGGCCGTGCAAGCGCGGAACGGTGCTGCGGTAATCCGCCAACAGCAGCTCGCCGCTGATCGGGTCGATCACGATGTGCCCGAGGTCGGCCTCGCGGTGCGGGTCGGCATGGACATCGCGGCGCGAGCCATCGCCGGACAAATGCTGCAGACGCGCGAACCCGCCGCCGAGATCCGAGTTCAGCCACAGGCCCTGGTCGGATTCGTCCACGCCGATGAACTGGCAGCGCTCGAGATTCACGCAGCGCGCGACCTCGACCGGCGCGCCGCCCGGCGGCAGCCGCAGGATCGCGTGGCGCCCGGATTCGATGCGGCGCAGATAGAGCAGCGCGCCATCGGTCGACAACGCGGCATCGCCGAGCGGCAACGTATCGACGTGCAGTTCAACCTGTTTGCCGCTGGCTTCGAGGCGCAGCAGGCGCGAGTGCGCTTGCGCCGCTCCCGGCAGACTGTGCTCCAGCACCAGCAGCGCCGCAGGCTGGCTTGGATCGACGCCGACGACCTCGTGCAGCACACCCTGTCCGAGGCGGGCAATGCGCCCGGAACCGACGCCACCGTCAATATTGAACAGCGCTACCTGATCGGCGGATACCAGAAACACGTGCCGGGCGTCGCGCGACCAGATGAGCGTATCGGCATCGACCCTGGGCAGTGCCCGGCGCGGCGCATCCTCGTCGAAACGCTGCAGCCACAGGCTGCGCTGACCATTGCCCTCGCGCACGAAAGCCAACTGGCGACCGTCGGGTGAGAGGCGCACCTCGCGCAAGGTGGCCTGTGTCAGGAAGCCCTCGCGCGGCAGAATGGGCGCGGGCAGCTGCGACTGCGTTGCGGCGCGGATCGGCGCCAGCGCATCGGCGAGCGCCGCGCATGGCGCGACGATCAGCAGGGCAGCCAGCAGCAGGGCGCGGATCGAGTGGATTCTGGACATCTTTCGACCCTCAAGTTCGGACCTGACCATCTGCCATACCCGGAAAATGTTGCCCAGACGCTGTTGCAGGAGCGTCGCGTGCGACGCGACCGTCAGCCGCGGCGTTAGAACAGCGGTCGCAACGTGCACGTCGCTCCTACAACGGCTCTGGCGCCTCGCGATCGAGGTGCATCAAGCGCAACCCGATCAGCGCCGGCAGCCCGACGACACCGCAGGCAGCCACCCACAACCAGCGCCGAGGGCCGGCGAGTCCCTGGCGCGCACTCAGCCATAACGCCGACAGCAACGACGCCAGCATCAGTGCGGCGGCCAGCATCTGCATCGAAGCCGGCCGCGGCGCCGGGCCACGTTCGTAAAGCGGTTCGGGCTCGGCGAACAGCCCGGCCAGCGCCCGGCGCGACTGATGCATCGCCGGCGACAACCACCAATCGTAATGCCGCAGCCAGAGCGGGAAATCGGGCGTCAGCGCGCGCCGAGCGACCGTGGTGACGTGGCCGCCAGCATCGACCATCAGCAGTTGCTGCCAGGCCTCGCCGGGACCGTCGATGCTGCCGCGCCCGTACACCAGCGAGACCAGGTGACCATCGAGCAATTCGATCAGGTCGACCCGATCGAGGCTGCCGATCGGCGCCGGCAACCCGAGTCGCGTACGTGGATCGAGCACGCCCTGCGCGTTGGCGAGATTGCGCGCGTCGAAAAAGTACAGCGCCCGGTCGCTGAGCACCGTCATCGACTCGCCGGCCGGTGTCGGCAGCGCAGCGAGCGTCTCGCCCGCGGGCAGCAGGATGCGCGGGTGTATCTGGCTGGACTCGCTGTCGTAGCTGTAAACCGCGTGCGCCGTTGCCAGCGCGCTGGCGCCGAGTGGCAGCGGCGCCAGATCGAACGCCGCGTGCTCGCCGCCAACGCCGAGCACCCCGGCGCGGCGACCGTCGGCCAGCGTCACGCCATGGAAACGCAGGTCGTCGTGGCTGAAGATGAAGCGCGTACGGCGATCATCGTCGTCGAACTCCATCGGCATCGGATTGGTCAACTGCTGTCGCGATGCGAAATCCTCGATCTGCACTTGCGTGCCGTATACCTCCGACAAGCGCACCTGCTCGCGCCACAGCCCGGCGTCCGGATGCGCCGAGACCGCCAGCCCGGCAAGCAGCAAGTCGGCGCCATCGGCACGACTCGCCTCGACATAACCGCCAACCGGCGGCGTGCTGTTGAGCGGATGCGTGCCGAGCAGCATCCATCCGGTCTGGTACAGCAGCGTCAACAGCGTCAGCAACAGCCAGACGCCGAATTGCAGCGGCAGCGCCAGCAGCCATTCGCCCAGCGCAAAGCGCGGCGGCGCGCTGAGGTCGGGCTTGAACAGCGCTGCCAGCATGGCGCCGAGCCAAACCAGCACCAGGGACTGCAGCAGCAAGGCCCAGATGCCACTGGTCTTGCTGAACAGCAACACGCTGATCGGCACCAGCGCGAACAGCGCCAGCCGTCGCGGCGCCAGCATGGCGCAGGCGGCAGCGAGATAGCAGATGCAGGCGATCGTCCAGGCGGCCAGCGGCAAGCCCCAGTGACGCAGATCGACCACCCGCGCCGTCAGGGTCGATTGCGCGGTGATCACGATCAGCAACGGCAGCAGGACCGCGATCGCCAGCAACAGCATGGCCGCGCCGGCCAGCGCGTGGACGATCTGGAAATGCGGGACCGGCCGGTGCAACAGGTTCAGCCAGGTGTTCGGCTTGCGGTAGCCGCCCATTTGGTACAGACCGAGCAGCAGCCCTGCCAGTCCATACACCGCGGCCACCACCTGGTAGACGAACAGCGGCTGTTGCAGCGGATCGACCATGCGGGCAAGAAAGCCGAGCACCGCCAGGTGCACCAGCAGCGCGAGCAGGGCCCAGTGGCGAAAGCGCTGCAGTTCGGCGAAGAAGAGATTGCTCACGATGCGATCCTGGGTGGTTTCAGGCCGCGACTGGCGCGGCGTGATTCTTGGCGAGAAAGCCGTTGACCGCGCGATCCAGGCTGACCGGCATGCTGCGCATCGAACGCGCGCCGCAACTGCGCAGGAACTCGGCGAAATCCTGGTTCTGATCGAGCACCAGGTAATGGTGCAAGCCGTCGATGCGTTGCACCTGCAGCAGTCCCGGCACGCGCTCCGGCGGCGGGCCCTGGAACGGGATGTCGGCAATCCAGTGGCTGACACGGGCGCAGAAGTCGTCCGGCGCGGACATGTTCTTCAATTGACCGCGTTCGAGAATGATCAGGTTCTCGGCGACGCGCTCGACCTCGTCCATCTGGTGCGAGCAATAGATCACCGTGCAGGTGTCGCTGGCGTTGCTGTACAGCAGCGACTCCAGGAACGCGCGCTTGGCGACCACGTCCAGACCCAGCGTCGGCTCGTCCAGCACCAGCAGTTCCGGGCTTTGCGCCAGCGCCAGCGCGAGGTTTAAACCGGCACGTTCGCCGCGCGACAACTGGCTGACCTTCTGTTCCCGGCGCACGTTGTAGTGGCCGATCACGCCGTCGAAGGCCTTTGGGTTCCAGCGCGGATAGTGGCGGCGCTGCATGTCGATGACCGCCGACACGCGCATCCATGCCGGCAGCGTATGTTCCTCGTTGACGAAGCCGATGCGACCGCGATCGTCGGGAGTCAACGCCTGGCAATCGCGACCGAGAATTCGCGCCTGCCCACTGGTTGGCGGCAGGAAACCGAGCAGGATGCGGAACAGCGTCGACTTGCCGGCGCCGTTGGCGCCGACGATGGCGTGAATGGCGCCGCGCCCAATGCGCAAGTCCAGATTGTCCAGCGCCAGCGTGGCGCCGTAGCGCTTGCAGAGATGGACGGTTTCGATGACGGTTTCGCTGTTCATGCGCTCTTCCTCAAGTCCAGCGCGCGGAATTCCGCGGCCAGTCGCACCAGCACCTCTTCACCGGAAATGCCGAGCGCAATCGTCTCGTGCACCAGTCGCTGCAAAGCCTCGTCCAGGCGACGATCGCGCTCGGCGTCACTGAGCCGCTGCCGCGGCGGGGCGACATACAGCCCGAGACCCTGGCGCGCCTCCAGCCAGCCCTCGGCAACCAGTTCCGCGTAGGCCTTGGCCACCGTGTTCGGGTTGATCGTCAGTTGCTGCGCCAGACCGCGCACACTCGGCAACTGCGCGCCGACCTTGAGCTCGCCGGTGGCAATCTGCATGCGCACGCCGTCGACGATCTGCTTGCTGATCGCGCGCGGATCGCCGGTGGCGATCTGGATCATCAGGGGCTGGGTACGTGACATGATTGGAGTGTCTGCACTGTACTGGTGTGCATAGTACAGTGCATGCAAAGCGCGCTGTCAAGCCGCTCATTCCGAAGCATCGCTGCGCCATGCACATCCTGCCCTCGTTGCGGGTAGGCTACGCGGCCGAGCGGCAGCATCGAAGCTGCCGGACAATTCGGCGAGACAACTTTGGAACCCAGCATGAAACAGACCCTGATCCCGGCAGCGCTCGGCGTCGCCATCGCCTAGAGCGCCTGCACTCAATCCAATGACCCCGCGCCCGCAGCCGCGCCCCCTGCTCCGGTCGCTGCTGCCACGACCACAGCCACCACCGCACCCGAGGAAAACAGCTCAATGATCACCACCGCCAGCGGCCTGCAATACGAAGTTCTGACCGAGGGCTCCGGTCCCAAGCCCGGCCCCACCGATACGGTGACGGTGCACTACAAGGGCACGCTGACCAACGGCAAGGTTTTCGACAGCTCCTACGATCGCGGCGAGCCGATCAGCTTCGGGCTGAATCAAGTGATCAAGGGCTGGACCGAGGGTCTGCAACTGATGTCCGTCGGCTCAAAGTACCGTCTGACCATCCCGGCCAACCTCGGCTATGGCGCCGCCGGTGCCGGCGGCGTGATCCCGCCGAATGCGACGCTGATCTTCGAGGTGGAACTGCTGAAGATCAACTGACCGGCGACCGGCAATAGTGAGGCTGTCGTCGCGCCCAGGACAATAGAAGCGACCGCAGCATCCACTGTCAGATGCATTCATCCACGGAGAATCCGCGATTGCCGATTTCTCCTCGCTTTGGTGGGTCCAGACTTGTCTGGACGCTTCGTCGACGTGCCAGGATCAACAGCGTCCAGACAAGTCTGGACCCACAAGGGCACAAGCACGCGCCGTATCGAAGCGCGGCGCCAATCATCGGTGCTGCACACCAACGGCATCATCCGGCCGGCGCTTCGGCCTTGGCCTTGAACTCGGCGGCGCGAGTGCTGTCGCCGAGGCCGGCGTAAGCCTCGGCGAGCCGTCCGTAGCCATCGCGAGTGCGCTGATGGCTGGGGCCGAAGCGTGCTTCCAGCGCCGGCAACACCGCCTCCAGGCGCTCGCGTGCGACATCGAAGCGCTGCTGCGCCAACTCGCAGGCAGCGGCATCGCTGCTGAAGATCGCAAAGTTGACGTGTTCGCGGCCGAGGGTCTGCTCCGCCAGCGGCAGCAACTCGGCGAATTCTTCGCTGGCTTCGCTGACACGACCCAGCCGCAGCAGCAGCTTCGCGTGCCAGTTGCGCGCGGCCAGCGTGTCCTGATTCGGCGCGCCGACATCGCGCTCGATGGCGATTCCGCGCGCCGTCAGCGCCAGTGCTTCGTCGAGCCGCTGCAACTGGTCCAATGCGCCCGCCAGGATGTTGAGGTTGGCAACGAACTGCGGCGCGCGCTGTTCTCCGCGCGCTTCCATCGCGGCGATGGCTTCGCGCAGGATCGGTTCCGCCTCGGCCGCGCGCTGCAGCGACACCAGACCCGCGGCAAGCTGGGTGGCGGCGTTCAGCGTGGTGCGGTGGTCCTCGCCATAAGCCGCCTTGCGCTTTTCGTAGACCATCCGGTAGAGCGGCTCGGCTTCGGCAAGCCGGCCCTGGCGGTGCAGGGACTGGCCGAGCGCCTTGACCGTGTACAGCGTCTGCGGATGATCGGCGCCGAGGCGTTCGGTCTCGCGCGCCATCACGTCGCGCAGCAGCGCTTCGGCCGCCGGGAAATCGCCAAGGAACAACTGTGCGAAAGCGAGGTTGTAGCGGGCACCGTCGTATTCATCGGGCGCCTCGCGTTCGAGCGCCGCGCCGCTGCGCGCCAGCACCTCGTTGATCAATGCCACCGCGGCGTTCGCCTCACCCTTCGCCTGCATCAACTGCGCCGTGGCTAACCGAACCCGTTCCGCCTCGAGACCGGGATCGAGGCCCGTTGTGCGCATGTCGCGGATCAGGCCATCGTAGGCGGCAAGCGCGTCATCCAGTTCGCCGCGCTTGCCGAGTTCCTCGGCGCGCAACCGTTGCAGCTGAAAGTGCTCGGGACTGTGCGCACCGAAGCCTGTCATGACCCAGGGTTCGGCGCGCGCCAGCAGCTTGTCGACACGCTCGCTGTCGCCGAGGCCGCTCCAGGTACGCGCCAGCAGCAGCGCCACCTGGCCCGCCGTGCGTGGTTCGCGCAGGGTGTCGAGTGCGCGCTCGGCGCCATCGATCACTTCGCGCAAAGGCCGGTCCTGGCTGCCGCCAAGTTCCGGATCGGCGCTGACCAGCATCTGCTCGACGAAACCGTTGACCGCCGACAACTCGACGCCGCGCGCAGTCGCTTCGGCCAGCGCGCGCTGCGCCCGATCGGCGGCGCGCAGGCTGAACACGGTGGCGCCGAGCAAAGCCAATACAACGATCGCCGCGGCAGCGACGCCAATGCGGTTGCGGCGCACGAACTTGCTGGCGAGATACCAACCGCTCGGCGCCCGCGCCAGGATCGGTCGATGCTCCAGATAACGCGTCAGATCGTCGGCCAGCGCCTGCGCGCTCTGATAGCGCGCCTGGGCGTCGCCGGCCAGCGCCTTCATGACGATGATCTCGAGCTCGCCGCGATACTCCGGCTTGAGCGACGACAATTGCCGAGGCGGCGTCGTGTCGCGGCTGCGGATGACCTCGATCAACGAACTGTCGCTGGCCGGGAACGGCAGTTCGCCGCTCAGCAGCTCGTAGGCGATCACGCCGAGCGCGTAGACATCCGAGCGCGCGTCGACGCGCGTCGGGTCGCCGCTCAACTGCTCCGGGCTCATGTAGTGCAGCGTGCCGACGACTTCGCCGACAAAGGTCAGCCGCGCACTGGCCGAGGGTTCGACATCAATCGCGCGGGCCACACCGAAATCGAGGATCTTCGGCTGGCCGCTGCCATCGACGAGGATGTTCGCGGGCTTCAGATCGCGATGCACGATGCCGCGCACGTGCGCGTGCTGCACCGCCTCGGCGAGCGCCGCAAGTACTCGCAGGCGCTTGTCGAGCGACCACGCACCCGTGTCGGCAGCCTCCAGCAACGGCCGGCCGTCGACGTACTCCATCGCCAGGTACGGCACCTCGCCGTGGGCGGTGGTGGCGCTGCCGCTTTCGTAGACGCGAGCGATGCCGGGGTGTTCCAACGCCGCCAGGAAACGCGCCTCGTGGGCGAAGCGCTCGCGCAGGCGCGGGCTGCTCAGTTCCTGGCGGATGGTCTTCAGTGCGACGCGGCGTTCGGGATTCGGCTGGATGGCGAGATAGACGCTGCCCATGCCGCCGCTGCCGATGCGCTCGAGGATGCGGTACGGCCCGATGCGTTCCAGATCCGCCGCGGGCGGCTCGGCGAAAGACCCATCCGGCGCCGCGGTTTCCATCGTCGCCGGTGCCAGCAATGCCGCCACCTCGCTCGCCAGCGAATGGTCGCGACTGCGCAGTTCAGCCAGTTCGCGCTCGCGAGTCGGTGCATCCAGGCGCGACCAGCGGGCGGCGAGTTCTCGTGCGCTCATGGCGGGTCGGGACCATGCGGAAACTGAAGCGCGATGCTGCCATGGCATTCGGCGAATAGTGCCGTCGATCTGGAACCAATTAACTCAGATATCGCTGCGAAGCTGCCAGCCGCGCCGCCGCGCCGCGGACGTTACAGTTGTGACAGAATCGGGTCGTCGCCAACTGCGATGAGTAGCTCATTGCGATGCCGACCGCCGATTTCCCTGCAGTCCAACTTCGCGCCCTGCCCGACCATGGCGCGCTGACGCGTCAGCCGCTGCGCTGGTTGTTGCCGTGGCTGATCGTCTGGGTGTTGAGCGGGGTCGCGCTGGCAAGTTGGGCGGTGCTGCGGGATCGTGTCCGCCTGTTGGGATGGATCATGGCGCCGAGCGCACAGGCACGGGTCGAGATTGCCGTGGAACGCGCATTTTCCGGCCGCGGTCCGGATCAGGCGCGACTGGCGACGCTGCGCGCGGCGCAAGCCCGGACAGACCCTCCTCGCAAGGTGCCGGCATTCTTCCCGGACACCGCTGTGATGGGCGTCGACGGAAGCTCGTTTCACTTCGATCTCGAAGCACTCGGCGCAAGTTCCGCAAGTCCTTCCGCGCTGACCGGCAAAGTTTCCTGGCGCCACGCCACATCCAAGGGTGGCGCCACTCAGTTCTGGGTCTGCGGTTACGCGCAGCCGCCTGCAGGCGCGATCCTGTCGGAACCGCAGAACCTCACCAATGTCGCCCCCGAACTACTGCCCTCCACCTGCCGGGCCAGCCGATGAGCCAATCCGAATTCGCGAAGCGCCAACTATCCTTGCTGCAAAGCGGCGGCCTCAGTCGCGACGACGCCCTGGCGCGCCTCGGTGTCGAATTGCCGACAGCGCAGGTCAATGACCTCGCCCGCGCGCCCGCAAGCGCGCTGGAGCGACACCTGCGCGGGTTCGAAGCCGAACTCGGCAATCACTACCCGCGAATCGATGCCGCATTGACGGACCTGAACCGGGAGGTAGCAACGGCGTTTCGACCGATCTGGCATTCGTACCACGGCGTCGCCGTGCATTTCGCGCTGGTGACGGCCTTCGCATGGTTTCTGTTCATGACCATCGGACTGTTTGTGGTGCCCCAGTTCGAGGCGATCTACGGCAACTGGGGTGGCGAGCTGCCGGCGCTGACACGGATGGCGATGTCGCCCGTGCCGCGAACCCTGCTGTTGTTGTTGCTGACCGGCTGCGCGATAGCACTGTTCTGGCTGCCCGGACGCGTGCGACGGACCGTCGAGCTGATTCAGCCAGCCGGCGGTTCCCGGCTGACGCGATGGTTCCTCGGACGCTCGGTCGACGAGTACTGGGGCCTGCTGGAAATGACGTTGGGACACGCGGCGGCGCGATCCGGCATGAGCGCTGCGGCGGCGCTCGATTTTGCTGCACGCTGTGTCGACGGTTGGCCGCCGGCGCGCGCTTGCGCCGGACCGCAGCGCAGCGAACTGCGCCGACAACTGGCGATCGCCGGTCGCCTCGGCACCCTCGAAGGCGAACTCTCGCACCAGATCCATGCGCATCTGTCGCAACTTCCGATCCGCGCCAGTGGGCAGCGCGAGCTGGTCGGCTTCCTCGTCAATCTGCTGCTCGGCCTCGTCATCGGCGTACTGATCGTCGCCATCTACATCCCGATCTTCAAACTCGCGGTGGTGATATGACGCCACGCTTTCCCGACCTCACTGGAATTCAGCCCATGACAACCCGCCCGCGGCAGACCGGCTTCACGCTGATCGAACTGATGATCGTGGTGGCGATCATCGGCATCCTGGCGTCGATCGCGATTCCCGCCTACCAGGACTACACCGTGCGCGCGCAAGTGGCGGAGTCGCTGGTACTGACCGGCGAACTCAAGGCGCGCTTGCTCGAACACTACCGCGCACGCGGTCGCTGGCCGAGCGACAATGCCGATGGCGGCATGCCGGCGCCGGAACAACTGCTCGGCAACTACGTGGACCGCATCGACATCGCCAACGGCGCCATGCACGTGCGCTTCGGCAATCGCGTCAATGCAGCGGTGAGCGGCCAGGTGATCTCGATCCGGCCCTTGGTGGTCAGCGGCAGTCCGATGAGTCCGGTCTCGTGGTCCTGCGGCAGAGCACAAGCGCCCAGCGGCATGGAGGCGGTCGGCGAAGACCGCACATCGGTCGGCGATCGCGTGCTGCCATCAGTCTGCCGTTGACGCCTCCGGCACGGCGCCAACGCGGAAAAACCGCTGCAGCGCGAGCACGAAGTTGGCGTCCATCTCGGTGGTGTTGTGATCGGTATCCAGCCATTGCAGCACGGGTGATTGGGGAAATGCCCGCGCCAATGCCTCGCCGCGCGCCGGCGGAATGATTTCGTCCTGACGCGCCAGCAGCAGCAAGGTCGGCACGTGTACGTTCGCGGCGTCGAGCGCGGCCTCAAATCGCTCGCGCAGCAGCCAGTTCACCGGAAACAGCGGGTAGTGATGGCTGGCCACGGCAACCAGACTGTCGTACGGCGTGATCAACGCGAGGCGCCCGAGCGGACGCTGCGCCGCGACATGCAAAGCGACACCCGTGCCGACGCTGCGACCGAGTGCATCGACACCGAGGTATGCGGGCGCGACGTGATCGTAGAGCGCCAGCGCATCGCCCTTCAGCGCTGCCTCCGAGGGACTGCCGTCGCTGGCACCGTAGCCGCGATAGGCCAGCAAGTAAATCGTGTGCCGCGGAAACCAGCGTGCGAAGCGCTCGCGCTGATAACCGATCTCCTCGGCGTTGCCGCCGAAGAACAAAAGCGCTCGCGGCTGCCCCGGATTGACTCGCCAACCGCGCAACTTGAGGCCGTCGCGAAGCAGTTCGAAGTCGGTGCTTGTTGCCGCCACGCGCGTGTATTGCGGCAGGTACAACATCTGCCGCTGCATCAGGAACAGCAAAACGCACAGTGCCAGGTAGATGCCGACGACGGTGACCAGAAGGCTGCTGAGCATGTGCTTCATCGGGCTGTGCCCAGGCGGTTTCGGCATCGGGGATGCATAGCCTGCCATACGCAAATGCCAAAGCGCCGACGGCCGTGGGCGGTTCCCGGGGCTTCAGGTCTGTCCCTGATCGCCTGGTCCCCGATCGTTCATCACGACTCGCGCATCCTGGTGTTTGAACGCCTTCCGCCCGGAGGCGGAAGGCATCTTGCTTGATGAACCGCAGTGACTGCAGTCACCGCTCCGCTATTTCAGACTTCAGCGACCGCAGTTCGGATCACGCTCCACCAACACGTTCGAAACGATGTCGTTGAACCCGGCGTTGCGCAGATCCGAATCGTCTGCGCTGAGCTCCAGCGTGCGGCCTCTCCCAGGGCCATGCTCAAACAACGTGACTTTCCAACACGGGCTCACGCGCACCGAGCTTGCAACATCGTTGCCCAGCGCGAGCGGACCGGCATTCAAGCCATCGACCAGATCCTGGCTCTTGCCCTGGAAATTCACGTGCTCGAAGAGCGTTGCAGGGGAGCCACGGTCTTGTGCCGGCTCCGCGGCAGTCGCTGCTGGCTCCGGTTGAACTTCCTGGCCATCGACGCGAACGCGTATGCCCGAGAGATTGTTGCCGTCGGCGCAATCGTCGAACTGGGCGATGACGATACGGTTGGCACCAACGGCAATCTTGTCCTTGAGATCGACATTGCCGACGCTGTTGCGGCCTTGGCTGATCACCAGATCGGCGCGTTCATCGTAGGTCCCTGCTGGATTTGCGGCGTTGAAAATGTAAATGCGTGCACCATCATCGGCGCTATCGTAAGCAACGTTGAAGCTGTTGATTTTGGTGTTGGCTGGAATAAGCACCGAGGTTTGAAAATAGGTGAAGTCCAGTTGCTCGCGACAGCGCAGGGTGGAACGGCGCTTGATGAAGACATCTCCGGCGCTGTTGGTCGGCGCCACTGCCCAACCCGCATCGTTCTCTGCCGGAATCTGTGCCTTGCGGTAAGCGCTTCGATCGCCATTGACCGGGTTGGAATGACTGACCACGCCTTCATTGCCTTCGTGAATCTGCCATGGTGCAACCGTGACTTGGGCGGCCGCGCTTGAAGCGAAGCTCAGGGCGATCAATGCGGTCAAGTATTTGAGCGAGTTCATAACTGTCCTTTGCGTCTTTGCATCATCGTGATGGGTGTCAAGAAGCGCCCCTTTCAGGCGTTCTGCCGCTGAGAACTCCGTGCGATGGGCCGGCGAGGTGCTCTCCGGACAGACGCGCAAGACGATCGGCGCGAGGATCATTCGGCGGAAAAGTCTTTCGAAGACTTCATGAAGCGCCGGATGCTGGCGCTCGCGCCACGGGCATCACTGTTGCGAGCAGTCTGCTGGCCACGAACGCGACGCCTACTGCGTCATTGCGGTTGCACGGCCGCCGCAGCTTGCTCCAGGTACGCCGATTCGGCCGGAAACACGCGCGTCAGTTCAGGCTGGTACTCGCGCTCGAGCGCTCGTGCCACGGCCAGCTCGCCTGCCGCACGCGCGGCCCGGGCGTAAGCCAGAGCGTAGAGCACGGTGCGTGGATGATTGTCACCGCGGTCCGCACGCATGATTTCGTAGGCAGACCTGGCCTCGATTTCAGCGTTGACGAACTCCCCTTCACCGGCGAAGAGTGCGGCGCGGGTCGCAGCAACCCGCGCGTGCAGTTCCTGTTCCACTCCCGCGCCTACTGCGCTCACCTGATCCAACAACACGCGTGCCGCCGCAGCCTCTCCGTGTGCGGCATGCCACTGCGCCAACGGCAAACGCGCGTACGCGAGCGCATTCGACGTGCTTCCAGCCTGATTGCGTTCGGCGATGACGGACTCCAGCAGTTCGCGAGCCTGGGCATTGGCCTGCCCGGATTCGATCAATACCTGCGCCAGTGTGGTGCGCAAGACGTGCAAGGTCCCGAGATCGCGTCCAGCCACCTGTTGGGTCTGAATCTCGACGGCAAGGCGCATCGGTGGCAGGGCGAGGTCGAATTGCCCCTGCAGATAGTGCAGCCAGCCCTGGCAGAACAGCGCCCGGGCGTACTGGGAACTGTTCTTCCCGTTGCGCGCCAGGATCACCGGCATGCCCTGTGTGAGCAAGTCCGAAGCCTCTTCAAACAATCCGTGTTCGCCCAAACGCACAATCAGCCACACCCGCTCGGAGGCCAGTACCGCACTGTCCTCGCCGAACAGCGCGGCGGTCAACGCGATGCGCTCTCGCGCCATGGCGATGCCCTGCTCGTGCCGTCCAAGGTATGCCAGCACGGACTCCAGATTTCGCAAGGCGTGCCGATAAGCGTTGCTGCGCGTTTGGCCGGCGCTGGCATACATTGCCCGCGCGCGTTCGCAGTGCGGCAGCGCCGCCAGCGAATCGCCTGAACTGGATAACGCCGCGCACAGTTCGACGTTGCCCGAGGCCAGCGCCGCAGGATCGGTTGTGCCAAGCTCTCGTAGCCGCAAGGCTTCGCGCGCGGTGGCCACAGCACGGTCCTCCTTGGCGTCAGCGTTCAAGGCTGGCACCAATGCGCCATGCGCATCGGCAAGCAGCAAGAGATCATCCGGCGCATGCACCTGGACCAGATCGAAGGCACGCTGTGCAGCGACCAAGGCGGCTTGCGTGGATCCTCTACTGTCCAGAATGGCCGCCGCCTTGGCGCGCAAGACACGCGCGGCCGCGAGCGGCTGGTTAATCCCGGGATGTAGATAAAGTTCTGCTGCTGCTTCCAGCAAGGGCGCACCCGCGCTGCCTTCGTTGATGCCCCGATAGGCCGTTCCCATGGCTTCCAGCAGGCGGGCACGCACCAGAGGTTGATCGGCCAGCTCCTGATCAATGCGCGCCCGACCTCGATCCAGCACTTCGCGCGCACTGAAGTCATGGCGCCCCGCCTGGGTCGGATCGGACAAGGCAAAAGCCGAAATCAGGAACTCGGTGGTGCGACCGGCAACTTGCGCCTGCAATCTGGCCTCACGTTCGGCCACGGCAGTGCGCCAGAAGAAACCTGAAGCCACTATCAGCGCTGTCATTCCCGCCGCCATCGGCCATCGATTGCGATAGACAAAGCGACTGGCCCGATAGCTCCATTCACCGCGTCGGGCAAGTACCGGACGGGCGGCGAGGAAATTCTCCAGATCTTCGGCCAACTCACGCACCGAGGCGTAGCGCAGCTCCGGCTCTCGCCGCAATGCCTTGCGCACGATGGCGTCGACATCTGCGGGAATGCTCAATCCGTGTGCAGCGACGGCCTCGTCCGCACGGAACGAGGCCTGCATGGACTCGTCTGCGCTGGCAACGCCGCCAGACATGACCCTGAGTGCTTGCGCGTGGTCCAAATCGAAGAGTTGCAGCGGACGCGCGCCACACAGCAACTCGTACAGCATCACACCAAGCGACCATACGTCGGTTGCCGTACCGAGCGGTCGGCCTTCGAGTTGCTCAGGACTGGCATAGGCGGGTGTCATGAAGCGCGTGGCTGTGCGCTGCGCCGCCTCGGTAGAGATCAGTCGGGCGATGCCGAAATCGAGCAGCTTCGGTTCGCCGCTGGCATCGACGAGAATGTTCGACGGCTTCAAATCGCGGTGAATCACCAGCTGTTGATGGGCGTACGAAACCGCCGCGCAGGCCTTGATGAACAAGGCGATGCGTGCCCGCAGATCGAGGTTCCGCGCGAAACACCAATGGTCGATACGCTCGCCGTCGACAAACTCCATCGCCAGAAACGGTGCGCCGTGGCGATCCTCGCCAGCATCGAGCAAACGCGCAATATTGGGGTGGGCAAGCGTGGCAAGAATGCGCTGCTCTTCAATCAGTCGGGAGCGGTGCGCTACGGCACCGGTGTGCAGCTTCTTGAGAGCAACACGTTGCCGCGCGCCCCCGACCTCGCGTTCTGCCAGCCACACAACGCCCATGCCGCCCTCGCCGATGGCCTTGAGCAGGCGATAGTTGCCAGGGATCGTCGCAGCAAAGTGCCATTCGTTGGCGATGTCCCTGGCGACGGCGCCGACCGACTCGGGCACCATATCCAAGGCATCGTCTTCCACCGCCTTGATCAGCCAATCTACTTCCGCGGCAAGCGCCGAATCGCCGCCACACAGGAACGCGATGCGCTCGACACGCTCGCCCAAGGGCAGTTCGAACACCTCGTGGACGACTTGCTGCGCCCGAGCATAGTTTGGCTCAGACCTGGCCGAGTTCACGTTGCAGCCATGCTCGCGCCATGCGCCAATCTCGTACTACCGTGGGCCGCGCCACGCCAAGTACATCGGCGATCTCTTCCAGCTCAAGGCCGGCAAAGAACTTCAGATCGATGACCTTGGCCTGACGTGAACTGATCTCGTGTAAACGCCCGAGCGCACTGTCCAGCTGAATCAGGTCTGCGCCGTTGTCAAAACCGGAACGATGCGGATCGCTGCCCGGAAGATCGATCTCCTCGATCGGTATTCGCTCATCCGAGGTTGGTCGCTTGGCTGCCGCCCGACGCCTGGCATGGTCCACCAGCACGCGGCGCATCATTTGCGCCGCGAGCCCCAGAAACTGTCCACGATTGACCGGATCCAACCGCCGTTGGTCGGCGACCCGCAGCCACGCCTCATGCACCAAGGCCGTGGTTTGCAGCGTGTGGCTGCTGCGTTCGCCGCGTATCGCTCGCGCCGCGAGCGCCTTCAGCTCGGCGTACAGAAGCGGCGACAAGTCTTCCGCAAATCGGTCGTCCCGAGCGGGTTCAGCCGCTTCTTCGTGGGCGGTAGGCAGCATCGACATTGCGAACGAAGCGGATGACTGACAGGGAACAAAGGCGGGAGAGTATAGGGAAGTCACGGGTCGTGCCTGCGGAGAAGGATTCGTCGGCATGGCGACGAGCAACGCAGCCTTGCGAAACAAAACGCCGATTCATCCAGCAACCTGAATGCAACGCACTACAGAACTTCCAGAACGCAATCGAACGCGCTATTCCAGCCATTGCTGCCGAGATCGTAAACTTTGATCGTGTTTGACGCTCGTGAAGCGCTCTTCCTCGACCGCCGCCGCCAGCACGCCATCGACCAGCAGGCAGCAGGCGGCGTCGTGGTAACCGGCGGAGAGACCGATCAGGTTCACTCGCCGCGGCTCTGCCGCTCCCGTTCCATCTCTTCCATCTTCTTGCGCAGGCTCATCGGGCGCATGTCGGTCCACACCTCCTCGATGTAGTCCAGGCACTCCTGCTTGGAACCACTTTTGCCCACATCGTTCCAGCCGAGCGGAATCTCGCGATTCGCCGGCCAGATCGAGTACTGCTCCTCGTGGTTCATCACGACCTTGTAGATGGTCGTGTCCTCGGGGTTATCCCAACCCGTCGATCGGCTGCTGGGTGTCACCGGAATGGGCGCGGCAGGCTGCGCCGGGGCGGGTGGCGGCGAAGGCGGTGCCGGAGGCGCCGGGGGCTCGGGCGGTGCTGGAGCGGCGGGTGCGTCTTCCACGGGCTCTGGCTCTGGCTCCGGCTCTGGCTCTGGCTCCGGCTCGGGCTCTGGCTCTTCCTGCAGCTCGTCCTCCGACTCTGGCTCCGATTCCTGCTCGTCGGACTCGGCGAAACCCTCATCCGACTCTTCGTCGCTGGCGCTTTGTTCACCTGTTTCGGAATCCTCGGTTTCATCGCCAGCCAGCTGTTCGCCACCGTCGTCCTCGGCGAACTCGTCGGAATCGGTATCAAACTCTGATTCCTCGTCCTGGCTCGGCAGCAGCGCCCCGATCAGCGGCAGCGGCACAGGATTCAGTGCCAGCGCCGAGGCGCTGCCGAGCGCCGTACTGATGGCGGCAACCAGGCAGGTTGCAGCGGAAAATCGCTTGGCCACATCGAGGTCCTGTGCGCGAGGGATGCATCGAGCATAGTCGCTGGCGAATCCTGTTTGCGCGCAGCACCCATGGCACCTGGGACGAAATTCCGGCGTCTGCACATTTCCTGCACAGATCCGATGCGAGAAACCGGGGTTTGGATCGCCAGCCCTGACGATGAGCGAATCGCCGCGCCAATCGGACTTCTCGTCCCGCATCGAACGCCTCGGCCGGATGATTCCGGATCCGGTGCTGCTGTTCGCCGGCATGTTCGTGCTGACCTTGGTCGTTGCTGCCCTGCTCGGCGGTCACCAGTTCCAGACGCCGGGCGCCGGCGGCGTGGCGGTGACACAGACGATCAAGCCGATCCTGGAAACCGAGCACATCCGCTGGATCTTCGACAACGCGCTGGTCACCAACTGGCTGGCCTTCGGCAACGGCGTGCTCGGCGTGATCCTGATCGTGACCCTGGCGATCGGCGTCGCCGAGCACGCCGGTCTGCTGGGCGCGCTGATCAAGAAGGCGGGCCGCCGCGTGCCGCTCGCGTACATGCCGCTGATGCTGGTGTTCCTCGGCATCATGAGCTCGCTGGCCACCGATGCCGGCTACCTGATCCTGATTCCGCTGGCCGGCCTGCTGTACGCGGCGCTGAAGCAGAATCCGCTGATCGGCATGGCTGCCGCGTTCGCCGGCGTATCGGCCGGGTTTTCCGCCAACCTGATTCCGGCCACGCCACCCGACGTCATCGTCGGCATGAACGCCAAGATCTTTGCCGAAGCGCAAGGCGTGCCCTTCGTCAATGCCGCCGGCGAGGCGCTGAATCCGGCGACGATGAACTACTACTTCATGGTCGCTTCCACCGTGCTGCTGGCTTTGGTCGGCGCCTTCGTAACCAAGCGCTTCATCATTCCGAAGCTGGCGAACTGGCCGTACAGCGTGCCCGCCGACCTGGACCTTGGCGAGTTCGAACTGGATGCCGGCGAGCGCCGCGGCCTCATATGGGCCGGCTTGGGTTCGCTGGTGGCGCTGGCGGTGATCGCCGGCTTCGCCTACGGGCCGCTGGCGCCCTACGAAAACGCGCAGGGCCAGCGCGTGCTGCCCTTCGTCAACAACATCATCCTGATGATCTCGCTGTTCTTCGTGATCGTCGGCATGGCCTTCGGCTTCGCCAGCGGGCGCTTTCGCACTCTGACCGATGTGGTCAAGGCGATGACCAAACAGATGGGCGCCGCCAGTTACATCCTGGTACTCACCTTCTTCTCCTACAACTTCCTGGCCCTGCTGACCTACTCGGGACTGGGCGCCTTCATCACCTATCTCGGCGCACAAGTGTTGCTCGCCGCCGGCGTCGCGGAATTCCCCGTCCTGCTGCTGATCGGCTTCGTGCTGACCACCGCTGTGATCAATCTCTTCGTCGGCGGCCTGAACTCGAAATGGCTGCTGCTCGGGCCGCTGTTCGTGCCGATGCTCTATCAGGTCAATCCGGCGATGACGCCAGATCTGGTCGCCGCGGCCTATCGCGTGGCCGATTCCTCCACCAACATCATCACGCCGATGATGTCCTACGCCGGCATCGTGCTCGCCTTCATGCGGCGCTATCGGCCGGAGCTCAGTTTCGGCGAAATGATCCTGCTGATGGCGCCCTACTCGATCGCCTTCCTGTTGACCTGGACCGCCATGCTGATCGCGTTCTTCACCTTCGCCATTCCGCTGGGGTTCTAAGAGCCGCGGTTGTAACTGACCGGCCATGGACTGACAATGGCGGATCAGGGCTCCTGTCGGAACACATGAGCGACCTTGCGGATCCGAAAGCCGGTGCCGACATATCGATGCCAATCGAGCCGCCGTCGCGATACAAGCGCGCGCTGCCGATCGTGGCTGTCTACGCCGCGGTGGCGACTCTCTGGATTCTGTTTTCCGATGCGGTCCTGGCCAGTCTGTTCTCGGATCGCAATCTGCTGGTCCAATGGAGCACCTTCAAGGGTCTGGCGTTTGTCGCGGTAACCTCGGCCTTGTTGTGGGTCATGGTGCTCAAGACGCTTGCAACCATCGAGCGCAGTTTTGCCGCACTCGCATCCAAGGATGCGCAGTTGCGCCTCAGCGAAGCGCAGGTCAGCGCGATCGTGGAAACCGCCACCGACGCGATTCTGAGTTTTGACGCCGACCACCGAATCGTGTTCCTGAATACCGCGGCACAACGTCTGTTCCAGTGCGAAAAGGAGACTGCCAGGGGTGAGCTGATCACGCGCTACCTGCCGGAACTCCCGGCCGTCACCAAACAGAACTCGCTTTCGCTCGTTGGGCGCCGCAGCGATGGCACCGCGGTTCCGATAGAGGCCTCCTTATCCTGCACTGACGCACCTGGTGGCCCGGCAACCACCATCATTCTGCGCGACATCACGCAGCGACTCGCCCAGCAGGTCGAGTTTGAACGGCTCCAACGGCTCCATGAGGCCCGCAGCCAGATCAACCGGTCCATCGTCTGGGCGGTAGACCGCGATCAATTGCTAGATCGTATCTGCATTGCCCTGACCGAACACGGCGGCTTTCGGTTGGCCTGGATTGCCCGGCACGACGCCGATACGAATATCCTGATGCCAGTCGCAAAGGCGGGCGACGATCTGGGCTATCTCGACAACCTGCGCATCAGCACGCAGACCGAACCCGGGATGCGCGGACCGAGTGCCACCAGCTTCCTGACCGCACTACCCTATGTCTGCAACGATATCCAGGCCGAACCGACCATCTTGCCCTGGCGTCAGGCGGCGATTCAGAGCGGACTCCGATCGATGGCCGTATTCCCGATCATGGGCCCCAGCGGCCCCCGCGGGACACTCAATGTCTACGCAACAGAAGCAGACTACTTCAAGGAACCCGAACTCCGGTTATTGACAGAATCTGCCGGCGATATTGCCTACGCCCTCTCCGCGTTGGAGCTGGACCAGGAAAAGGAACTCGCACAAGCGCAAGCTCGACGAGAAAGACAATTCTCGGAATCAATGATCGACTCGTTGCCGGGAATACTCTACTTCTATGACTCGGCCGGACAGTTTCTGCGCTGGAATCGGAACTTCGAGATCATTTCCGGATATTCCGCCGAAGAAATATCAAGAATGCATCCGATCGATTTCTTTGCAGGACCGGACAAGGCGTTGGTGCAATCACGAATCGAGTCCGTATTCAGCCACGGCGAAGCATTCGTAGAGGCCAATTTCACCGCGAAGGATGGCCGCACGACGCAGCACTATTTCACCGGAAAACGTATCGAACTTGATGGACGGGCCTGCCTGGTCGGCGTCGGCATTGACATCTCGGATCGTCTCCGTGCCGAAAAGAAGTTGCGCGACAGTGAGGAACGTTACCGCCAGACCCTCGATCGCATCATCGAAAGCTGCCAACTGTTCGCATTCGACTGGACCTATCTATACCTCAACGAGGCGGCGGAAAAGAACAACCGCCGCCCAAATTCTGAAGTGTTGGGCCGAACGATCTTTGACGCTTGGCCGGGAATTGAGCACACCGAGGTCTTCGCCCTCTTTGAATCATGCATGAAGTCACGCCAAAGCAATCGCCAGGAAATCAGCTTCGGCTTCCCGGATGGCTTGCGCGGTTGGTTTGATGTGACCGTGCATCCTGCCCCGGAAGGGATTTACGTGTTATCGGTGGAAATTACCGAACGCAAGCAGGCCGAACTGGCGTTGCGCGAGTTGAACGAAAACCTGGAACAAAAGATAGTGGAGCGTACCACCGCGTTGCACGCCGCACTGGAGCGCGCCGAGGCGGCCGATCGCATCAAGTCCGCATTTCTGGCGACGATGTCACATGAGTTGCGCACTCCCCTCAATTCCATCATCGGCTTCACCGGCATTGTGCTGCAGGGATTGGCCGGTCCTCTCAACGATGAGCAGAACAAACAGTTGACCATGGTGCGCGGCAGCGCACGGCACCTGCTGGATCTGATCAACGACGTTCTCGACCTGTCGAAAATCGAAGCAGGTCAACTGGAGGTCCGGAAGGAAGTCTTTGACGCCCGCGCCGCGATTGAACGCGCGGTCGGCAGCGTACGGCTGCACGCCAAGTCCAAGGGTCTTGAGTTGACAACGACGATTGCGGACGACATCGGCGAGATGATTGGTGACCGTAGACGCATGGAACAGATACTGCTCAACATACTCAACAATGCGATCAAGTTTACCGACCACGGTCATGTCAAACTGAATGCCGACATCCGTGGCGACGCGTCCGCAGGGCGCGAACTGCAGGTCACAATCAGCGATACCGGCATTGGCATCAAAACAGATGATGTCGAGAAGCTGTTTCAACCATTCCATCAGATCGACTCCGGGCTGACTCGGCAGCACGAAGGTACCGGGCTGGGTCTGGCGATCTGCCGCAGACTGGCCGGATTGATGGGAGGCGAAGTTACCGCAGTCAGTCAGTGGCAAAAAGGCAGCGAGTTTACATTGACCCTTCCGATTGATGGAAAATGAGATGGCCACAGTTCTATTGATCGAAGACAACGAGCAAAACCGCTATCTGGTCACCTACCTGTTGGAGCGGCAAGGCTATATTGTAATATCCGCGAACGACGGCAGATCCGGGCTGGAGCTTGCTGCCCAGGTCGACCCGGATGTGATCTTGCTGGATATCCAGTTGCCGACCATGGATGGTCATGAAGTCGCCCGAGCACTACGGACAATGGCCTCATTGCGGACGGTCCCGATCGTGGCAGTCACATCCTACGCGATGATGGGAGATCGCGAAAAAGCACTGGCTGCTGGTTGCACAGGATATATCGAAAAACCGATCGACCCGGCGAGTTTTGTAGCCGAGGTCGCGGCCTACGCTGCTTCATATCTGGCTGATGATATCCAATGACGCACATCCTGGTAGTCGATGACAACCAGCAGAATCTTTACTATCTGCGCGCCTTGTTGACGGCGAATGGAATTACCGTGGACCTTGCTCGCCATGGTGTCGAGGCTTTGCAGAAAGCACGTCAACAGCCTCCCGATCTGGTTGTTTCTGATCTGTTGATGCCAGTGATGGACGGTTATACGTTGCTGCGCCACTGGAAGACCGACGATCAACTCAAGAATGTGCCCTTTGTCGTGTACACCGCCACTTACCGCGACGACAAGGATCAACAGCTTGCGTTCGACTTGGGCGCAGATGATTTCATCCTGAAGCCTGAAGAGCCGGATCAATTTCTGCGCAAGATTCGTGCGGCGCAGAATCGGCCACCTGCGGAAACATCTTTGCTCCGCGGAACTACCGATGAAAGTGAGCTCTTGCGAAATTACAGCGAGACACTGATTCGCAAGCTCGAGGAGAAAAGCCTCAAACTTGAGGAGAAGACGGCGCGGCTCGAAGAAACCAACTTTGCGCTGCAACGAGAATTGGTCGAACGCAATCAAGTAGAAATGACCTTGCGTTTGAGCGAGTCGCGCCTCGATCTGGAAAGAGAGCGCTTGCTGGACGCCCAACGCCTCGCCAAGATGGGCAGCTGGGAGACCGATATTCTGACCGGCATGGTGCAATGGTCGGATGAAACCCACCGTATTTTTGAGACGGATCCACGGTCCTTCACGCCGACTCACCAAGGATTTCTGGCCTTGGTGCACCCGGAGGACCGCGAAAATGTCGACCGGGCCTTCCAGGAGTCACTGAATGAAATCGGGTCGTACGCATTGGAGCATCGCCTGCTCCTCCCCAACGGCGTGATCAAATTCGTCGACGAACGCTGGCGCGTATTCCGGGACTTTGCTGGCAATCCAGTTCGTGCGCTTGGCACTTGCCACGACGTCACCGATCGGACAATTGCCGAAGCAGAACTGAGGAAAACCACCGAAAGCTTGACCTTGAGTTCCTCGCTGTTGCGGATTGCGGGAAGATTGGCGCGCGTTGGCGGTTGGAGTCTGCGCATCGCGGATTTGTCTCTGACGTGGTCCGATGAGATCTGCGATATCCACGAAGTTCCCCCTGGATACAGGCCCAATCTGGACGAGGCGTATGATTTTTACCCTGTCGAATATCGATCGCAAGTACGGACCCGTGTTGAAGCCTTGGTGCGCGAGGGAGTGCCCTACGAATTTGAGTCCCCGCTGATCACGGCCAAAGGTCGCCGCCTCTGGGTGCGTTCAATTGGTGAGGCGGTACGCGACACAAATGGCCAGATTTGTCAGGTTCAGGGCGGCTTTCAGGATATAACGGAGCAACACCTGGCAGCGGAAACCATTCGTGAGAGCGAAGAACGATTTCGCTTGCTGGCGAAGGCCACCAATGATGCGGTCCGTGATTGGTACATCGGAACCAACCAGGTCTGGTGGAATGATGGGATCGAGACCCTGTTCGGGTTTTCGCGTGACGAACTGGGAAATTCACTCGATTCCTGGTCCCTACGAATTCATCCCGAGGATCGCGACCGCATCGTCGGACAACTTCAGGGAACCATCGAGAGTTGCGAAGAGGTCTGGACCGGCACCTACCGGTTTGCCCGAAAGGATGGTAGTTACGCGCACGTTTGGGATCGCGTGATTGTGATCCGCGACCAGAACGGAGTTGCCATTCGCATGCTCGGCGGCATGTCGGATATCAGTGAACAACGCAAGGCTGAATCTGCTTTAAAGGCGTCTCTGGTCGAGTTGAGTCATCGTAATCGAGAACTTCAAGATTTTGCATTTGTAGCGTCGCACGATCTGCAGGAACCGCTGCGCAAGATTCGAACATTCTCCGAGCTTCTCGCGACCCGATATCGCGACTCACTCGACGGGCAGGCGGCTGATTATCTGGACCGCATGAATCACGCCGCCACGCGCATGCAGACATTGATAAAGGATCTGTTGGAGTACTCTCGCACTGCGCAGGGAGCACAACCATCAGGCCAGACAGATCTGGCTCGGGTTTGCCGCGAAGTACTGTCCGATCTGGAGCCTCGGATTCTGGCGAGCGGAGCAAAGATTGTTGAGGAAGGATTGCCGACCATTACTGCCGATGCGACCCAGATGCGACAGTTGTTTCAGAATCTGTTGAGTAACGCCCTTAAGTTCCTGGATGCGCGGCGCAAACCTGAGATCAGTGTTGTCGCACAGTCCGTCAGCCTGGATGGAGCGCCTGCATGCCGCCTGATAGTCGCTGACAACGGAATCGGTTTCGAGGAAAAATTCGCTGAAGGCATTTTCAACCCATTCAAGCGCCTCCACGCTCGCACCGAGTTCGAGGGCACCGGAATCGGCTTGGCGATCGTGCGGCGAATTGTCGAGCGTCACCGCGGCACAATCGAGGCATTCAGCACACCCGGTGTCGGCACCAAATTCGTGGTGACCTTGCCGGTGGACGAGAAACACCCTGCCTGACATGAAGCTGCCACCGCTCGGATCACCAGATCGGGGAGCGCCACCACGATCACCTCTGCGGTCAGCTCACCCTTCGTTTCCGGCGGCGCCAAGAGCTGCGGACTGACCAACAATGCCGCTGGCACGCTGCTTTTCATCGCCAATTGCCAGAGCCGCAACATCACCAAGTTTGTCGTGGATCCTGTTTCTGGCGCACGTCGGCACCAATAACGCAAGCGAGCTCTTGTGGGTCCAGACTTGTCTGGACGCTGTTCGCGGTCGATAGCGAGAAGCGTCCAGACAAGTCTGGACCCACTCAAGCCTGCTTCGAGCAAGTTCTGGTCGTGCCTCGTGCCCCGTTTCGCGCGCCCCGCAATCGCCCCCTGAGGGCACGAGGGCACGAGGGCACGAGGGCACGAGGGCACGAGGGCACGAGAAAGGCTCGCAGATCGCGAGCACTTTCGTGCTGTGCGCCGCGAGTTTCGTGGTGCCGGGCGCTCAATACGCTCCGCACGGCAAAAAGAAGGGTTAACGCAAGCGACACGGAAGCTCTCGGCGTGGTCAGGGCGATGCCGATCTGCAAGGCATATTGCATCGCCATATTTGAACGGCGTATGCTTTTGCTCATCGTATACGTTTCGGATCCACCATGACGGCATTTCTCGGTAGCGAGGGCAGTCGCCGCTTGCGCAAGCGCGCGCAAACCGCCAACCACCTCGCGGCTACGGCATTCCGTCTGTTCGAGACGCACGGCTACGATGCCGTCGCGATGGAGCAGATCGCCGAGGAAGCGGACGTGGCAAAGGCCACGCTCTACAACTATTTCCCGGTCAAGGAAGCGCTGATCGCACATCGTTTCCGCGAGGACATCGCCGCGGGCATGGTCGAGCGAGCGGCTGCGCTCAGCGCATGCGAGACCTTCGAAACGCGGATGCAGTTTCTGTTGCGCGAATCGGCGGCCTGGCACACAGCACGCAAAGCCTACCTGCCCCAGTACCTCAGGTATCTGACCAGTCAGGCACGCTACGGCGACGAGACGCCGCGTGCCGGTGCGGCCGACAGCGGCAGCCGGCAGATCCTCACCCAGATGTTCGCGGCCGCCCAGGACTCGGGCGAGGTCGATACAAGGCAGACGGCGGCACAGATCGCGTGGAGCTTCGAGTACCTGCTGTTTGGTGCGGTCGCCGCCTGGCTTACCGACCCGAGCCTGGATCTGACGACCCGATTTCTCGCCGCGTTCGACCTGGCCATGCGCGGGATGGCGACTTCCCCGGGAACAAAGAATCCGAAGTCACCTGACGCAGGAGCCAAATCTTGACCTCAGACAGCGGCACCGACACAGCGCCGATCAGCGCAGCCCCACTGGGACTGCCGCTGCTCACCACCATCCAGAAGGACCCGCTGGGCGCCGCCACCCAGTTCCAGCGCCGCTTTGGCGACGTCGCTCGACTGAGCATTCTGTTTCGGCGCATCTACTACTTTTTCACCCCGGAAGCCGCGCGCCAAATCCTGGTCGATCACCAATCGGATTTCACTCGCGAAGCGCGCTTGCTCAAGATCTTCGAATCCTTTCAGGGCAAGAACGTCCTGACCACGGAAGGCCCGGACTGGGAGCGTCAACGACGGATATTGACGCCCGGGTTCTCGCCCAAACGCATCGCCGGCTACATGGAACTGATGCGCGCCGCGATCGAAGCCAGTGTCGGCGACGAACTGCCCGTCGAGGCAGGCCGCAGTGCGTCGGTCGACGTCGATTTCCTGACGACGCGGATCACCATGGACGTCATCCTGCGCACGCTGTTCTCCCATGCAACCACCCGGGCCGAGGCGAGCCAGGTTTCAACCGCCATCCGCGCGCTGACCCGTCAAAGCATGCGAGAGGTGTATTGGGCCTTCATTCCGCCCGTGTGGATGCCTTATCCCGGGCGTGCCGCCAAGCTCAAGCACTTGCAAACCATCAATGCGCTGATCGCCACGCACATCAAGGCGCGAACCAGCAATACGAGCAGCGCTGGCACGCGGAACGACGTGTTGGACATGCTGTTGGCGGCGCGTGACGACGCGCCGACGACGAGCAGCGCATCACTGACTTCTCGTGAGATTCACGACAACTGCATGTCGCTGTTCACCGCGGGATTCGATACCGCGTCGTCCGCGCTGACCTGGTGGATTGGTCTGATGGCGACGCATCCGGAAGCTGCCGACAGGTTGCGCGGCGAAATCGAAAGCGCTGGTGCGCCGTCCATGGAGGCCATCGCGCGGCTGCCGTATCTGAACGCGACGATCAAGGAGGCGATGCGCCTCTATTCGCCGTCCACGGCGCTGTTTACCCGCGTCGCGCTGCGCGATGTCGTGATCGGCGAAACCCCGGTTTCGAAGGGCACGCTGGTGGTGATCCCGATCTGGAATCTGCATCGCGATGCGCGCTCCTTTGCCGAGCCCGAAACGTACCGTCCGGATCGTTTCATGCCCGACGCGCCACCCATCCCACGCAGTGCCTACATGCCGTTCGGGGCAGGGCCGCATTTCTGCCTCGGCCAGCATTTCGCCAGCATCGAAATGGCTCTGATTGCCGCCCACCTGGCGCAGAATTTTGAATTCGCGCTCGAACCAGGCGCCGATTTGCCGGAACCCTTCGTGGATGTTGCGCTGAAGCCCAGGACGACCCTGCGCGTGCGGTTCACGCGGCGCCAGAGGAGTGAGCAACACACGGGATTCCGGGCAACAACGAACCGGCCTTGAGGGCCGGTTCTTGTTGGTGCATTGGTGGAGCGGAATCGGCTGCCAGCTCAAACCCGTCTCGTCCAGCATCGAGGAATCCCGCGCCATGCGTCCCTGCCCTGCAGAAGTCATGGGGGAGATCGCACAATCCCCTCATGCCTGCAAACATGGGATGCCGTATCGGTCCGACCAAGCGGCTTGGACGCGTGCACGCGGCGTTGACCGATGTTTCCGGGGCCCGCCCAGCATTCAAGCCCGTTCAACGCGGCTGGAAGGCAATGATGGCCATGCCCATCAAGGTAACCGCGGCGCCGGCGAGGTCGCAGGCCGAGGGCCGGATGCCGTCGATCCACCACAGCCAGAGGATTGCCACGGCGACATAGACACCGCCTTAGGCCGCATAGACGCGTCTGGTCACCTTCAGGCCCGGAGGGAACAAGGAGCGTCGCCCTCCCGAGGCCCAGCGCAGCGGCGCGCGAACTGGAACGCGGCGGGCTGGCTGCGGGACCAGTAGCTTGGTTGTTGTGGCTGCCTGATTCCGGCATCCTCCAACGATGTCATCCGCCATCACTCGCATTCGCCACGCCATCAGTCGCCATTCGGGCTTCCGTGGGCTGTCGCTCGTGTTGGCGTTTGCCTGGATGTGGATGACGTGGCCGCAACTTGAGCTGCATTCGCATGCCCACGGCGACCAGACGCATTCGCATGCCGTCGAGCATGCTGAGCCCGACGCGCAAGTGGCCGACGACTCCAACGCGCCGAGCGTGATGCATGTGCATGACGCGTCGACCCCCGCCTGTGCGCTGCTGTCCCCGCAACCGCCGATGTGCACTGCGCCGGTCGCGGTACTCGACGCTGCTCCCCCCTTCAGCTCCCCTGCGCTGACCGCGCAATCCCCACCGCACCGCCCCCCGATCGTTTGACCACTGCAATGCCTGCTGCGTCGCCATGTCCGGCGACGTACCTACGCGCGCGTGTGTCTGACAATCGGAGGTTGCTGTGGTGTGCAAATTGGGTTTGGTCCTGGCATTGGCCGGGGTCGTGGGCGGCCATGCGTCGTCATTGCCGGCGAGTGAGCTGACGCTGGAACAGGCGGTGGAGCAGGCGCTGGCGCGGCACCCGAGCCTCACCGCGCAGGTGCAGTCGGTGCGCGCGGCCGAGCGGCAAGCCGAGCTGCTGGCGCTGCAGCCGCCGTGGACGGTAGGCGGAGAACTGGAAAACGTGCTCGGCACCGGTTCGGTGTCGGGCTTCCATGGCGCTGAAACCACAGTGCGACTGAGCCGGCTCATCGAACTCGGTGGCAAGCAGGCGACGCGTGAGCGCGTCGGCGCGGCTGAGGTCGCGCGGCAGAGCCAGGGCGTCAATCGCCTGCAGACTGCCATCGCCGCACAAACGGCAGAGCGCTTCATCGCGGTGGTTGGCCATCAGGAGCGTCTGGCGATCCTGCGCAGCGATCTGGCCTTGGCAGAGGAAACGCGCGCCGCGCTTGCTCGCTGGATCGAGGTCGGCCGCATATCCGAAGCGGAAGGCCGCCAAGCCGATGTCGCCGTTATCGGCGCGCGCCTGCGCGTCGAGGATGCGGAGCATGAACTCGACAGCGCGCGTGTGTCGTTATCTGCACTGTGGGGCGAGTCTGAGCCCGCATTCGACTCCGCAAAGGGTGCGCTCGCCACCCTGCAACCCGTTGCTCCCTTTGCCGAACTCGCCGCGCAGCTGCCGGACAGCGTCGACCAACGCAGCTTTGCGGCAGAGGCCGATACGCTGCTCGCGCAGCGCGATCTGGCGGCAACCGCGGCAAAACCGGACCTGGCGGTCAGCGTCGGCATCCGTCGATTGGAGAGCATGGACGACCAGGCGCTGATCATGGGTGTGTCCTTGCCGTTGGGCAGTGCGCCGCGATCGGCGCTGGGCGTCGCCCGCATTGACGCCGAACTGGCCGCTCTGGCGGCGCGCCAGCAGGCGGCGCAGTGGGACGCGCGCCAGCAGCTCTATGGCCTGTACCGGGAACTGGAGCACGCCCGGCATGTGGTCGAAGCGCACCAGAAAGAGAGCCTGCCGGCGGCCGAGGCTGCGCTCGCCGCGAGCCGCCGCGGTTTCGAACTCGGCCGCTTCGGCTTTCCGGTACTGAAGCAAGCGCAGCAGACCCTGCTCGATCTGCGCCTCGATGTACTCGCAGCGCAGCAGCGCTACCACACACTTGTGGTCGCCATCGAGCGACTGACCGTTGCGAACTCCGGAGATGCCCGATGAGCCTGCGCCTGATTTCACTGCTGGTCCTGTTGCCGCTTGCTGCCTGCACCAGCGCACCCGATGAGCCGGAAAGCGGCGGCCACGAAGTACCCGCCGCTGGCGACTATGAGCGCGGTCCGAAGCGTGGCCGCATGCTGCGCGATGGCGATTTCGCGCTGGAAGTGACCATCTACGAGACCGGCGTGCCGCCCGAGTTTCGGCTGTACGCCTATCAGGGAGGGCAGCCGCTGCCACCGACTTCGGTGGATGCGCAGATCGAACTGACGCGCCTCGGTGGTGTCGTCGACAAGTTCAGCTTCCGTGCCGAAGGCGATGCGCTGGTCGGCAGCGGCGTGGTCACCGAGCCGCATTCCTTCGATGTACGTGCGGTGGCTACGGTGGCCGGCATGAAACACGAGTGGAGCTATGCCTCGCACGAGGGCCGCACGACGATCTCCGCAGCAATCGCCGAGGCTTCGGGCGTTGAAACTGCGCAGGCCGGACCGGCGGTGATTCGCGAGACTGTGTCGGCCCTGGGTTCGATCAGCATCGATGTCAACCGGCAGGCCAAGGTACGCGCACGCTTCCCCGGCATCGTCCGCGAAGTCCGCGCCGGTTTTGGCGATACGGTGGCCCGTGGTGCTCCATTGGCCGTGGTCGAGAGCAACGACAGTCTGCGCAGCTACACGCTGAGCGCCCCGATCGACGGCGTGATCACCGCGCGCAATACCAATGTCGGCGACGTGGCGGGCACCGAAGCGCTGTTCGAAATCACCGATTTGTCCGAGGTCTGGGCCGATCTGCATGTGTTCGGCAAGGACCTCGAACGCCTGGCGCCGGGACAGGCGCTGACGCTCGCCAGCACCGTCGGCGAGCATCAGATCGAGGCGCAGCTCGACCGCGTCCTGCCGATCGCAGCTGCCAACAGCCAGAGCGCCATTGCGCGCGTGCGCCTGCCCAACGCCGATGGTCGCTGGCGGCCGGGTCTGGCGGTCAGTGCCGAGATCGCCGTGGCCGAGCACCCGGTGCCGCTGGCGGTCGCAGTGGCCGGCTTGCAGCCCTTTCGCGACTTCACCGTGGTCTATGCCCAGGAGGGTGAGACCTACGAAGTACGCATGCTCGACCTCGGTCGGCGCGACGCCGACCATGTCGAGGTTCTCGGCGGCATTGCGCCTGGTACGGCGTACGTCAGTGCGCAGAGTTTCCTGATCCGCGCCGACGTCGAGAAGTCCGGCGCCAGCCACGACCACTGAGGTGGCCATGCTCGAACATACGATTCGTCTTGCGATCGCCCATCGCTGGCTGGTGCTGGTCCTGGCGCTCGGTCTTGTGGGTCTCGGCGCCTGGAACTTCACGCGTTTGCCGATCGACGCCGTGCCCGACATCACCAATGTCCAGGTGCAGATCAACACCGAGGCACCCGGTTACTCGCCGCTGGAATCTGAGCAGCGCGTGACTTTTCCGATCGAAACCGCGCTGGCCGGCCTGCCGCGCATCGAGCACACGCGATCGGTTTCGCGCTATGGCCTGTCGCAGGTCACGGTGGTCTTCGAGGACGGGACCGACCTTTATTTCGCGCGACAACTGGTCAATGAGCGCCTGCAGAGCGTGCGCCAGCAGTTGCCGGAGAGCGTCGAGCCCAAGCTCGGGCCGATTGCCACCGGACTCGGCGAGATCTTCATGTACACAGTCGAATCGGAGCCCGGCGCGGTCAAGAAAGACGGCCAGCCGTGGACGCCGACCGAACTGCGCACGCTGCAGGACTGGGTAGTGCGTCCGCAGTTGCGCAACCTGAAGGGCGTCACCGAGGTCAACACCATCGGCGGGTATGTGCGCCAGATCCACATCACGCCTGACCCGGCACGGCTGGTTGCGTACGGGCTGACGCTGCGTGACGTGATGGATGCCGTTGCCCGCGGCAATGCCAATGTCGGCGCCGGTTACATCGAGCGCGAAGGCGAGCAGTATCTGATCCGCTCGCCCGGTCAGATAGCCGACATCGACGGTCTGCGGCGCATCGTGGTCACCCGTCGCGACGGTCTGCCGATCCATATCGATGATGTCGCCGAGGTCGTCGAAGGCACCGAGCTGCGCACCGGCGCGGCGACTGAAAACGGCCGAGAAATTGTGCTCGGCACGGTGTTCATGCTGGTCGGCGAAAACAGTCGCGCGGTGGCGCAGCGCGCCGACGCGCGGTTGAAAGAGGTCAACGCCAGCCTGCCGGAAGGCGTGAGCGCGCGCGCCGTCTACAACCGTACCGATCTCGTGGATCGCACCATCGCCACGGTCGAGAAGAACCTGCTGGAGGGCGCGCTGCTGGTGATCGCGGTGCTGTTCCTCTTGCTCGGCAACATCCGTGCGGCGCTGATCACCGCAGCGGTGATTCCGCTGGCGATGCTGATGACCATCAGCGGCATGGTGCAAAACAAGATCTCCGGCAACCTGATGAGCCTGGGCGCGCTCGATTTCGGCCTGATCGTCGACGGCGCGGTGATCATCGTCGAGAACTGCCTGCGCCGCTTCGGCGAGGCGCAGCATCGCCTGGGTCGATTGCTCAGTCGCGACGAACGCTTCGAGCTGACCGCTTCGGCGACTGCCGAAGTGATCAAGCCGAGCCTGTTCGGCATCTTCATCATCACCGCGGTTTACCTGCCGATCTTCACGCTGACCGGTGTCGAAGGGAAGATGTTTCACCCGATGGCCTTCACTGTGGTCATCGCGCTGGTCGCGGCGATGCTGCTGTCGCTGACTTTCGTGCCGGCGGCGATTGCACTGTTCGTTACCGGTCGCGTCGCCGAAAGCGAGAACCGCGTGGTGCGCGGCATCAAGGGCGCCTACGCCCCGCTGCTCGATTTCGCGCTGGCGTGGCGCGTGCCGATCGTGTTCGCCGCCGCCGCGCTGGTGGCGCTTGCGTTGGTCGCCAGCACACGCCTCGGCACCGAGTTCATCCCCAACCTCGACGAGGGCGATATCGCGCTGCACGCGCTGCGCATACCCGGCACCAGCCTGACCCAGGCAGTCAAGATGCAGGAGGCGCTGGAAGCGCGGATCAAGCAGTTCCCGGAGGTCGACAAGGTGGTCGCCAAGATCGGCACCGCCGAAGTTGCCACCGACCCGATGCCGCCGTCGGTGGCCGACACCTTCGTCATCATGAAGGATCGCTCGGACTGGCCGGATCCGCGCAAGCCCAAAGCCCAACTGGTGGCAGAACTGGAGGCGGCGGTGCGGACCATCCCCGGCAACAACTACGAACTCACCCAGCCGATCCAGATGCGCATGAACGAGTTGATCGCCGGTGTGCGCAGCGATGTCGCGATCAAGGTCTATGGCGACGATCTGGATGAACTGCTGCGCCTCGGCGAAGCGGTGGAAAAGGTGATCAACGGGGTCAATGGGGTCGCCGACGCGAAGACCGAACAGATTACCGGCCTGCCGGTGCTGTCGATCGTGCCGGACCGGAAGGCGCTGGCGCGCCACGGGCTGGCAGTGGCGGACGTGCAGGAAACCGTGCAGATCGCGCTCGGCGGCCGCACCGTCGGCCAGATGTTCGAGGGCGATCGCCGATTCGACATCCAGGTGCGCTTGCCCGAAAGCCTGCGCACCGATCTGGAACGCCTGAAATCGCTGCCGATTCTGCTGCCGCGGCTGGACGCGCAGGCCGCCGACGACCCCACCCACAATGCACTGTCGCAGTGGAGCGCGGACGCACCAGCCTATGTGCCGTTGAGCGAGGTCGCCAGCATCGAACTGGCACCCGGCCCGAACCAGATCAGCCGCGAAAATGGCAAGCGCCGCGTGGTGGTGACCGCCAATGTGCGCGGCCGCGACCTCGGCTCGTTCGTCGCCGAGGCACGCGCCGCAGTGGCCGATCAAGTCGAACTGCCGGATGGTTACTGGATCGAATACGGCGGCACCTTCGAGCAGTTGATCTCGGCCAGCCAGCGCCTGCAGATCGTGGTCCCGGTATCCCTGGCGATCATTTTCGGCCTGCTGTTCATGGCCTTCGCTTCGGCGCGCGATGCCAGCATCGTCTTCAGCGGCGTGCCACTGGCGCTGACCGGCGGCGTTGCCGCGCTATTGCTGCGCGACATTCCGTTCTCGATCTCGGCCGGCGTCGGCTTCATTGCGCTGTCCGGCATCGCCGTGCTCAACGGCGTGGTGATGATCAGCTTCATTCGCAGCCTGCGCGAGCAAGGCCGGCCGCTCGAAGCCGCCATCCGCGAAGGCGCGATGGTGCGCCTGCGGCCGGTGCTGATGACGGCGCTGGTTGCCAGCCTCGGCTTCGTGCCGATGGCGCTCAACGTCGGCGCCGGCGCCGAAGTGCAGCGACCGCTGGCCACCGTAGTGATCGGTGGCATCGTGTCATCGACACTGCTGACGCTGCTTGTGCTGCCGGCGCTGTACAGGTTGTTGTATCGGCCGGAGAAGCAGGCATGAAATTGCGTCGGCGAAAATGGCGTGTTGCCGTTATTTGGCTGCGCCGCGGCGGCGACGTTGCTGGCGCTTGCACTGCTGGCTTGAACCGCCATGAAAGCCACCGCAACCTGGGAGGAACTGCCGGGAACGCCGAGCCCCTGCTCGGCGCCTTTGGCCCTGCAAACCACCCTGTCGCAGTGCCGCCGCGGACGAGCTGGGGCTGCAGGCGTTGATGCCCACCAATCAGAAGGAAGGCTTGCTCCACATGCCGTGCGCGGCCCGGTGACCGCCCTCTCTCGGTTCTATCAGCCCGATTGCTGCTCCAATCGTCGCTGCCAACCGCTCTGCGCGACACCCGCGTAACTCCGCGCCGCATCAGGGATTCTGCGGGTACCAACTACGACGGGTTGGTGAGGGCAAGTGGAGAAGAGAGAGCAAAGGAGGGTCGAACTCGGGCTGTTTCGGGCCAAATTCGTGCACCGCGTGGCACCGGCAGAATGGCGCGAAACCCCGCAGTGACGCGGGATTACGGGCAACAAAAAAAAACCGGCCTTGAGGGCCGGTTCTTGTTGGTGCATTGGTGGTGGAGTTGACCGCAGGTGCGAACCCATCTCTTCCATCACCGAGGAAACCCGCGCCGATCCTTGCAGCGCTGCGGAACCCATAGGCGAAATCGCGCTTCCCGACCATACCCGTGCTGGTGCATGGACCATGGGTTGGACCCTCAAACAGAGAACACCGTGGCGCGCTGGTCCGGGGTCAGCGCGAATCCATCCCGGTGGCCCTTCGGTAAAAGTTCACATATCTGGGTGGCGTGAGTCGCGACTCCTCCAACCCCTTGCAGATTCGGGCGAATACTCCCGGCTCGACGGTGGCCTGCGGGACGAGTAGCCCCTGTTTCACGCCTTCGAGCAACTTGTTCGCCGCTTCGATACGAGCCCGCTGATAGACGACATAGCTGATGTTTCTAACGAACGGGTGATCGTCGGGATGAAGGACGCAAGTACTGTCGTGAGGAATCCTGTCGCGCACGGTAGACAGGGAGACCAGCAGGACAGATTTCTCGCCGTCTTCAACCTCAGGGCACGGGTCCGTCAAGAGGACAAACAGATGCTTCCTGGCCTGATCGTCTTCAGGCCCGGAAGGAACAAGTAGCGTCGCCCGCCTGAGCGGAATGAACAGGCCCATCCGGAACAGGCGTTAGATCGCCGCCAACAGGCGGTCGACTTCCTGTTCGGACTGGATCTGAGCCGCCAGTTCTTTGGCAGTGGATTCGTCAAAGCCCAGGGCACGCGCCAGCGTCTCGTACTGGATCGGAAAGGACGAACCGTTGGGGTCCTTCCACTCGGCGCAGTGCCTGTGGGTCCAATCTCTGATCGCCCACTTGTCCATCCCACCGAACTTCGCCCAAACGGACTGGAGTACACCAATTTCGGCGGGCGCAAGTTCGTCGAGGCGCGACAAATCGTGTGAATGGCGAAGCGCCACCTCATGGTTCTCCTTGTCGGAGATCCAGTCTTCCCAGCCGCCTGTCTGGGACTCGGTGTCGCCATCCATCAGGTTCAGTGTTTTCGATAGCACGGGACCGTGCGGCATCGACACCAAGCGGTCACCGACCATCGGCCAGCCGAAGCATCGAACTGCCTCGCGTTCCGCCAGGTACAGAAGCTTCATGAGTTTCAAGTGCGCCATCCTCTTCTCGAGCGCCTGACCCAAGAAGAACGCCGCCATCTGTGCTGCCTTGCGTTCGTTGAACACGGAACGCTACCTCCCAAAAGTCATTGGCTAGTGTACCAGCGGCAGCCCCAACGAACGTTCAATGGCTGGACCGATGGCGCGCAACACGTCAGGTCTGGTCGTCGACCTTGGCGTCCGTCGCGTTGACCTTGACCGACGCAATGCCACCCTCCCGCGACGCTTCGGTCTTGTAGGTCTCGCTGGTGCCGATGACCTGGTGGTTTGCAGCCTTCAGGTTGAACATGAACTGGCCGCCTGCCGCGGTCTTGCGCTCGTAACGAGCGTCGTCCGAAGCGTTCTTGCGGACGGATTCGATACCGTTAAGTGCGCCCGCCTTAGACGAGTACATCTCGCTCTTCAGGATGGTCTCGCCGTTGCCCGCCTGTAGGCGGAAGTAGATTTCGCCATTGCTGGCGGTCTTCACTACGAACTTGCCGGCCATGCGCTTGCTCCTCCGATGGGAGCCGCAACTCTACCGCGACGCGCAGCCGCGCACGAAGTCGCGCGTGCGCTCAAAGCCTGCCGCGCAAACCTCGTGCTGGCTGCTACTTGTCCCCTCGAAACGGGTGGCAGTCCTCGAAAGGTGCATTGCTCCGGTAGAGGAACCAGCACCCCGCGACGATGATGCGCGTCGCGCAATCGACGATGCCAAGATCGCGGTGGGAAAGTACGTAGTTGCACTTCTTTCCGACCAACTTCGAGATGTGGTCGGGTTGCGCGCCTTGACCCGGCCACACCCTCCGCCAGGCAGGAACGATGAACAGGTCGCCACCACAAACGCCTTCCCAGGAGATGTGAACGTAGCCCCCGATGGGTGGCGGGCTGAAAGGCCATTCCTCTGTTTCATCGTCGTACTTCTGCATCCCGTCGATGCCGGTGTCTGGCGCACACAGGCAGAAGGCCTCTTGGTACGGCAGTCCCGTTGCTTTGCTTCGCTTGATCTGTTCCTCGATCAGCGCGTACCAGAGGTCGTAGTCCTTGAAGGGACAGGAGAGCGAACGGATGTCGGCCTGACTGGCGAGATCGAGGATGACTTTCCGCAATTCGGGCGTGAGCGGCGGCAGATCTCTCCCCCACGCGTCAATAATCCCTGAGACACTCCAATGACCACCGAACGTTACCAGCGCGGCCTCGACCGCATGATGGAACTCGTTGCCGGCAGTCCGGCCGACACCTACGATCATGTGAAGCTGGTGGAGTCGTACAAGACCCTGGATTCGGAGCTGTCCGATTACATCGTGTCCTTCGCCTTCGGCGACATCTACTCCCGCACCAGCCTGACCCAGCAGGAGCAGACGATGGTGACCATCTCCACACTGGTCGCCCTCGGCACCGAGCGGCAGCTCAAGTTGCATATCAACGTCGGCTTCAACGTCGGACTGACAGTAGAGAAGATCGTCGGGACCCTGATCCACTGCATCCCGTACATCGGATTCCCGCGGGTGCTCAACGCGCTGACCCTGCTGAAGCAGGTCATGGCCGAGCGTGGGCTGATCCCGAAGACGCCCGGCGACTGAGCCACTTTCGTCGCCCGTCGTGTTACCACTCGGGGGGGATGAATGCCTCGACCAGGTAGTCGATCAGGCGCCGGGTCTTCATCGGCAGGTGCTTGCGCGTGGCGTACACCGCATGGACGCCCAGTTCGATGGATCGGTAATCGGGCAACAACTCGATCAGTGTTCCGAGCTTGAGGTCGGGACCGACCAGGAAATCGGGCTGCAGGATGATGCCCTGATGCTCCAGTGCGGCTGTTCGGCAGGTATCGCCGCTGTTGGTATGCATGCGCGGGTTGACGCGGACCGTGACCTCTCCATCCGGGCCGCGAAACGTCCAGTCATCGCCTGCCGACCAGTAGCTGTAGGCAAAGACCTGGTGTGCGGCCAAATCCTGCGGGTGCGCGGGCGTGCCGTGCGCGGCGAGGTAGCCCGGCGATGCGCACAGCACCATGCGTGCACTGGCAAGACGCCGACTGACGATCTGCGGATCCAGCCTCGGCGTGATTCGTATCGCGACGTCATAGCCTTCCTCGACCAGATCGACCACGCGGTCGTTCAGCGTGACATCGAGCGAGACCCTGGGATTGGCCGCGATGAAGCCGGGCCAGAGCCTTGCAAGATGGAGATTGCCGAAGGTCAGCGGCGCATTGATCCGCAGCAGGCCGGTCGCTTCGCCGCCGCTCGATGCAGTCTCTGCCTCCAGTTCGTCGAGCGCTGCCACCAACTCGACTGCGCGCGCCTGGAACCGCTGACCGTCCTCACTGAGCGACAGGCGCCGGGTGGTCCGGTGCAGCAGTCGCACGCCGAGGTGCGCCTCCAGATCCGCCACCTGCCGGGACACCGCAGCTTTCGAGAGGCCGGTGGCTTCGGCGGCCGCGACAAAGCTGCCGGCGCGGACAACGGCGAGGAAACTGCTCAGCTGTTGAATATCGAGCATGGCATTGTCTCGAAATTATGGACAAATATTCAATGTATTCGATATTTATCGATATCTGAAGTGCCAATAGAGTGGTCTCACCCAATCACGGGCGCTCATCCAGGGACTCCTCCATGAACATCCTCATTCTCGGCGCCGGCAACATGGGCTCGGCGCTTGCCTCCCAGGCCGCCCACGCCGGTCACGTCGTGCGCATCGCCGCCACAACGCTCGCCAAGGCCCAGGCCGTCGCATCGACCATTGACGGCGCCACCGCGGTCGCGTCCGCCGGCAGCGCCGACACGGCCGACGTCGTGATCGTTGCGACGCCCTTTGATCAGGCAATCGCCGCGCTGACCCGCGTGGGTTCCCTCGACGGCAAGGTCGTCATCGACATCACCAACCCGCTGACCGCCGACTACATGGGCCTGACGCTCGGCCACAGCACCTCGGCGGCAGAGGAGATCGCCAAGGCGTTTCCGCAGGCCCAGGTCGTCAAGGCGTTCAATACCCTGTTCGCTCAGGTCATCGCCGCAGGTCCCAAGTTTGCTGGCGGCCAGACCGCCCCGGTGTTCGTCGCATCCGATTCGGAGCGCGCCAAGGGCACGGCCAAGGCGCTCGCCGAGAGTCTCGGCTTCAGTGTGATCTTCGCCGGTCCGCTGAAAAACGCGCGTTACCTCGAACCGCTGGCCGGACTCAACATCTACCTCGGCTACGGCGCGGGCCAGGGCACCAGCATCGCCCCGACCTGGATCCATCGCGCCTGATCCACCATCGTCCCATGCCGCCGCGGGCCACGTGCCCGCGGCAAAGGAGCTGCCATGTCCCGCGCCCCGTCCCTGTTCGTATCGCACGGCTCGCCGATGTTCGCACTGGAGCCGGGCCTGCTGGGCCCGAACCTGCAGCGCATCGGCGAAGACCTTTCCGTGCTGACCGCTATCGTCGTCGTCTCGCCGCACTGGCAGGCGCTGGCGCCGCCGAGCGAGTTCGGCGCGCTGGCGATCGGCTCGGGCAGCCGAGTTGCCAGGAATCAGCGCGACGCGTCACGATCGAAACACGCGTGAAACACATTCGTAGTCAGGATCGGTACGCAAGATACGCACCCGCCTACGCGTGCGCTTGGGTGCTGTTAGCGGCTACAAAGAACCGCGCATAAACGGCGAGTCGATTCGGCGTAGCTGTTTGACGTATCGCGAAGTTCCTGGAATTGCCAGATAGCCGATCCTGCAGTGGTGCATCGCTACGAACATTCGCGGCGACACCCGACTCCGTGGAACGGCTGCGCGACCACTAGCCCGCGCGCTGAGCCGCTTCGGGTTGAAAAAGCACGGCCAGCACCCGCAGACGGGTGGTACGGCCGCCGGGGATGGGCCAGTCAATCGTGCTGCCGACGGCCATACCGAGCAGGGCGGCTCCGACGGGCGCCAGCACCGAGACGCGGCCTCTCGAGGAATCGGCCTCGTGCGGATAGACGAGTTCAATCTCGTGCTGCTCGCCCGAATTTTCATCCTTGCACACGACGCGGGAATTCATCGTCACGATGTCGGGGGAAATCCGATCGGCGTCCACCAGTTGGGCGCGCGCGAGCTCCTGCTCCAGAAGTGCTGACATCGGCGAGGAACTGCCCGGCGCACTTGCGATCAGGGCTTCCAGGCGACGCGCATCCTGGGTGGTCATCATCAAGCTCGGGCGTTCCATGGGACTGTCTCCGATTAGCGGCCGCGGCCGTAAAAGCAAAAAAGGCAAAGTGCTTGCGCACTTCGCCGGGAATCTTGAGGTGGAATGTTGGATACCCTTAGCGTTGGGGGTCCGTCGGGGCAAATCAAGAGCGGTCGGCGATGGGTGCTCAGCCACTGTGTCGATCGGCGTCGGTGACGGTTCTAGGTTGCACGGTAGTCGCGACCGATCTATCCGCGTCTGCAGCACGCTGTCGGAACAGTGAGACTCGCGCCAGCAGTACCGTCGTTACCGGTACGGTGATGGCCAGCACAACAGGTATCAACAAGGGATGCAATGCCAGCCGGCCTTCGAGGTACGAAAAGTACAGTGCTGCGGCGATGGCTACGCACCAGCTTCCGAGCGTATAGGCGAGCGCGGGTGGATGCATGCGCAGGAAGAAGTCCTGCAGCCGGACGAAGCCGATCGCAGCCACCAGCACGAGCAGCCCGCTGACAACCAGCAGTCCGGCGACGATCAGCTCGATCCAGACGAGCGGCATACTCATTCGATGACCTCGCCGCGCAGGATGAACTTGGCCATCGCGGCTGAGCTGACGAAGCCGAACAGGGCAATGAGCAAGGCGATCTCGAAGTAATAGTCGCTCCGATGGCGCACGCCAAGCACCATCACCACCAGCATGGCGTGCAGATAGAGCAGGTCGAGTGCAAAGACGCGGTCCTGCGCGCGTGGGCCGCGCACCAGTCGCGATACGACCAGGATTGACGCCAGTGCGTAGCACGCGAGCGCGAAGGTGATGGCACCCGAAAGAATGGTGCTCATTCGAAGATCTCCCGCAGCGGTTGCTCGTAGTGTGTCTTGAACCGGCTCACGAACTCGCGCTCTTCGCCAATGTCCCAGACGTGCAGCAGCAGCGTGCTGCGGTCGGCCGCAATCTCCGACCATACGGTGCCGGGTACGATGGTGGTCACCATAGCGAGCACGGTCAATCCGACGGGATCGCGCAGGTCCAGCGGTATCGACACGAACCCTGCAGACGGCCGTTGCGCTGCTCCGCCGAGCACACCTCGAGCCACCGCCAGATTCGACAGCACCACCTCGCCGAGTACGCGGATGCCGTAACGGATTGCCAAGCCCGCGCGGGCAATGCGCACATTCTGCGGCATCAACTTCGCTGTCAGGATCGGGACGATGACGGAAATCGCGAGTCCGAGCACGATCTGGCCTGCGCTCGTGCTGCGCGCGAGCAGCAGCCAAAGGACCAACAGGACGACCGACAGCAGTGGCGCGGGGAGACAACGCTGCCAAAGGCTCATGGCGGGGCTCCCTTGATCTCGGCGGATGCTGCAGGTCCCGGGCGCGCCTGCGCGCCGAGCACCGCGTCGACGTAGGGCCGCGGCGCATGCAGATACGCCGCCGTGGCGGTCGTGTAACGGAAAACCGGCTCGGCGAACACCGTGAGCAGACCGCACGCCGCAAGCAGAAACACGACGGCTCCGCCCTCCTCTGCCTTCATTTGCGGTGCGGATCGCCCGCCCTTGGCCCAGAAGTGGTGGATGCCGGCGCGCACCAGCGAAATCGTGGCGAACAGGCCAGCCAACAACAGCAAGGGGATCAACAGCCATGCACCACCGGGTGCGTCGTCCATCGTGCGCACGGCGGCGGTCAGCAACGACAGCTTGGCAAGGAATCCCGACAGTGGCGGCAATCCTGCCACCAAAAGTGCGCAGGCGACGAAGGCCAGACCGAGAAGCGCCACCGACATCGGGAACGCGCGTCCTATCAATGGCACCTGATCATCGTCGAGGTTGTCGTCTTCGTCCGGCAGGATCTCGGTCTCACGCGGCCGCACCAAACCCTCGACGCGCGTGCGCCTTACCAGATCCAGCAGCAGGAACAGCATGGCGGCCGACAGGGTCGCGCTCACCAGATAGAACAACGCCGCGGCACTGAGACCCGTCGCCTTCATGCCCAGCGCCGCCATCAGTGTGCCCGCGGTCACGATCACCGAAAACGCCGCGATGCGTTCGAGCCGGATCGAGGCCAGCAAGCCGATGGCTCCGAAGGCAAGCGTGAGCAATCCGCCGGTCAGCAGCACCTCGCCGCCGAAATGGGCAGAGGCGCCCGCATCATCGGAGAACAACAGCGTCCACAGCCGAAACAACGCATAGAAACCGACCTTGGTCATCAACACGAACAATGCAGCAACAGGTGCGCTGGTCGATGTGTAGGCAGGCAGCAACCATGCGTTGAGTGGCCAGATCGCCGCCTTGATGAGAAAGGCCACGGCGAGAATGGCGGCACCCGCATGCAGCAGAGCCCGATCGCGCTCTGCAACCAGGGCCAGCTTGTCGGCAATGTCAGCCATCGACAGCGTGCCCATGACACCGTAGAGCACCGCCAGGCCCACCAGGAACAGCGAAGACGCCAGCAGATTCACGGCGATGTAGTGCATGCCGGCGCGTACGCGCAGCCACCCGGATCCGTGCAGTTGCAAGCCGTAAGAGGCAGCGAGCAAGACCTCGAAAAACACGAACAGGTTGAACAGATCGCCGGTCAGGAATGCGCCGTTGAGTCCGAGCAACTGCATCTGGAACAGCGGATGGAAGTAAGTACCGGCGCGCGACCAGCCGGCTTCGGCATATAGCGCAGACGCGGTACTCACCAGCCCGACCAGCACCAGCAGCAATGCCGAGAGCCGATCGAGCACCAGCACGATGCCGAAGGGTGCTTGCCAGTTCGACGCAAGATAGACCTCGATGCGGCCTGCGCCGCCGCCGTTATCGACGCCGACCAGCAATCCGGCGGCGACCACCAGTCCCGCTAGCGTGGCGCAGACATTGATGCGTGCGCGCAACTGGCGCTGTCCTGCGCCAGGCAACAGCAGCAGCACGGCCGCGACCAGCAGCGGCAACAGGATCGGGACGATGATCAGGCTGGAGAGCGCGGTCACGGGTCCACGTCTCCGTCGACGTGATCGGTACCGCTCAATCCGCGCGCGGCAAGCAACACCACTAGGAACAACGCAGTGGTTGCAAAGCCGATGACGATGGCCGTGAGTACCAGCGATTGGGGCATCGGATCGGTGTAGTGAGCCAAGTCCGCCGGTTGGCCTGGCACGACCAGCGGAGGCCGGTTGATGACCAGACTGCCGATGCTGAAGATGAACAAGTTGACCGCATATGAGAGCAATGCAAGGCCCATCACCACTTGGAAGGTGCGCGGGCGCAGCACGAGCCAAACGCCTGACCCACCGAGCACGCCGATGGCAATGGCCAGCAGAAACTCCATCAGTCGGCCTCCTGCCGTGCCTGCGCCACGGGCCGGTGTGAACGGATCGATTGGTGCGCGATCGAAGTCAGGATCAGCAGCGTGGCACCGACCACCACCACCATCACCCCGAGATCGAAGAAGGTGGCGCTCGGGAAATGGATCTCCCCAACCAAGGGTAGCGTCAGGTGCGCGGTATGCGAGGTCAGGAAAGGGTAGCCCAGCAATATCGCGCCCATACCCGTTCCTGCGCCAAGCAATAGTCCAATCGCGATCCAGCGCGCCAGTTTGAGTTCCGTGCGCGCCTCAACCCAACGGGTACCCGAGACGACGTAAAGCAGCAGCAGAGAGATCGCAATAGTCAGCCCGGCGACGAAACCACCGCCGGGTTGATTGTGGCCGCGCAGGAAGAAATGTGCCGCCACCACCAATGCGGCAGGCAGCAGCATCCGCGAGATCATCGCCGGCACCAGCAGGTAGCCGCCCGCGTCTTGATCGTGCCGCGGCGGCAACAAATCGGTTTCGGTTTGCGATGACACTGCGCGCTGTTGCCGCGGGCGCGACACACTTTCCGGTGGCGGACGGAAACGCCGCAACAGCGCATAGACGGTGAGCGCAACCGCGCCGAGCACGGTGATTTCGCCTAGCGTATCGAGGGCCCGAAAATCCACCAGCATCACGTTGACAACATTACTGCCGCCGCCTTCCGGCAGCGCGCGATCGAGGAAGAACGGCGAGATGCTGTTCGGCGCCGGGCGCGTCAGCAGCGCAAACGACAGCGTTGCCAGACCGCTGCCGGCCAGCAGCGCCAGCAGCAGATCGCGTCCGCGCCGCAGGTGATCGCGCCCAGCGATGCGCACGGTCATGTCCTGATGCCGCATCGGCAGCCAGCGCAGACCGAGCAGGAACAAAGTCGTCGTCACCACCTCGACCACCAACTGGGTCAGCGCCAGATCGGGTGCCGAGAACCAGGCGAAGGTGAGACAGGTGCAAAGACCGGCGCCGCCCATCAGTGTGATCGCCACCAGGCGGTGATATTTCGCGGTTGCGGCGGCGCCGACGGCGCAGACCATGCCGATGATCCACAGCAGGACGAATTCGTGTGATGCGGCAAGGCGCTCGCGGTCGCCCCATCCCAGCGGAAGCCCGCGCGCGGCAAGCAGTGCCAAGCCGAGCGCGGTGAGGATCACCACGAACAACTGCGGTTGGAGACGCTGGGTACTGGTCATCCGCACGATTGCGCGTGCCATGCGGGTCGCGGCGACAAGGGCGCCTTCGAACAGGATGCGCCCGTTAAAGCGCGAGACGACGGGCGTGTCCTGCAGCCGCCCGCGCACGTGCTGCGCGCGCAGCCAGCGGTAGGCGACGATGCCGCTGATGACCGCGATCAGGCTCATGACCAGCGGCGGTGTGACGCCATGCCACAAAACCAGGCTGTACGCGGGGAGATCGCCGCCGACCACGGGCACCGCGGCAGCCGCAAGCGAGGGACCGATGGAGATGCCGGGGACGATACCGACGACCAGGCAGACCAGCACCAGGAACATCACCGGCACGCGCATCCACAGTGGCGGTTCTTCCGGGACGCGCGGCAACTCCGTCGACGGCTCCCCGAAGAAGATGTCGTAACCGAAGCGCAGCGAATACACGACCGCGAACATCGACGCGAGGGTCGCCAGAACCGGCAACACGAGCTCCACGCCCGGATGCGAGGACAGGAATACTGTTTCCGCAAAAAACATTTCCTTGGACAGGAATCCATTGAGCAGCGGCACGCCCGCCATGGCGGCAGTGGCGACCAGCGCGAGTACACCAGTTCGCGGCATGGCAGCGAAAAGTCCGTTGAGACGCCGGATGTCTCGCGTGCCGGTCTCGTGATCGACGATGCCGGCCGCCATAAACAACGACGCCTTGAAGGTCGCATGGTTCATGATGTGGAACACGCCCGCTACCGCGGCGAGCGGACTGTTGAGGCCGAACAGCAGCGTGATCAGCCCCAGGTGGCTGATGGTGGAATACGCCAGCACGCGCTTCAGGTCGTGCTGGAACATGGCCGCGTACGCGCCCAGCAGCAGCGTCGTCGCCCCCACTCCCCCGACCAGCCAGAACCACAGTTCCGTGCCCGACAGCACCGGCCAGAACCGCGCCATCAGGAACACGCCAGCCTTCACCATGGTGGCCGAATGCAGGTAAGCCGACACCGGCGTTGGCGCCGCCATCGCCCGCGGCAGCCAGAAATGGAATGGGAATTGCGCGCTCTTGGTGAATGCGCCGAGCAGCACCAGCACCAACATGACCGGATACAGCGCGTGGGCACGAATGCGCTCGCCTGATGCCAGCACCTGGTCGAGATCGAAGCTGCCAACGATCTGTCCGAGCAGGATCACGCCTGCCAGCAGACACAGTCCGCCGCTGCCGGTCACGATGAGGGCCATGCGCGCGCCACGCTGCGCATCCACGCGATGGTGCCAATAGCCGATCAGCAGGAAGGAAACCAGGCTGGTCAATTCCCAGAACACGACAAGTTGCAGCAGATTCCCCGACAGCACGACACCTAGCATCGCGCCCATGAACGCTAGGAACAGCGAATAAAAGCGCGCGATCGGATCGTTGGGCGACATGTAGTACCGTGCGTAGAGACAGACCAGCGCGCCGATCACGGTCACGACGACCGCGAACATCCACGCGAGCCCGTCCACGCGCAGCACCAGTTCCAGACCCAGCGACGGGACCCAGGGGATGCTCTCGCGCAGTACGCCGCCGTCCTGGATGCGCGGGAACAGGCTGATCACCCACACCGCAAGCACGGCGCAAACCGCGCCCGTCGTACCGGCGAGCATGGTCCGCGCCCGGGTCGGCAACAACGCCGTAACCACGCTGGCGGCGAACGGCAGGATAAGGAGTAGAAACAGTGACATCGGCCGACTCTAACCCAGCCTGCGGCAAAATGGCCGTGGAGCCGTTCGATCAGAGGTTGGCGGTTTCTGCCGTATGCGCGCCGTCTACTGACGGCGTACGCAGCGCGCGCACCATGAGGATGTCGCCCGGTACCCCATCGACAATTCGCCTGGAGTTGCCGACGAAGGCGTCGAACAGCACGCCTCGCGGGTGCGCGCCGATCACGGTCAGGTCAGCACCCTGCTCGACGACGTACCGTCTCAGCATGGCACCGGGCGGACCGTTCTCGACGACCGCGCGAATCGACGCCTTGCGATGGGCAGGCAGGGGTGTCGCTGATATGTGCGCGGACAGTTTTTCCAGGTGCACCGGAACCCAATCGCGAAGGTCCGGCGGCGCGTCGAGCAGCGAGGCATAAGGCACATTGAATGCGTGCATGAGCGTTAACGAAGCATCCGCGAAAAGGCGAGCGGCTACGACCAGCGCCTGTTGTGCCTCGTCGGTGAAGTCCGTGCCTACCAGCAGCTGCCGATAAGGACGTCGCGGTCGGTCGCGCACCAGCAGCACCGACACCGGCGACTTGCGCAGCACCTGCTCGACGGTACCTTCGAGGATCGGACCGAAGAGTCGATCGCGCGACTCCCCGAGCACGATCAAGTCGCAGCCCTCACGATCCGCCACCGTCAGGATGGCTTCTGCGGGCGCGACGCGCTCCTCGATATGCAACTTTGCCCCAAGTTCGTCGGCGCCCACTTCGCGCCGGATCATGCGCAACGCCTCGTCCCGGACATCGGAGAAGCGCTCCAGATACCGGCTGACGCTGGTTCCGACGGGCACTTCTGGCGGCAATTCCTGCATGGAGTGCACGATGTGCAGTTCGGCATTCCACTCTCGCGAGAGTTGCAGCGATCGATCCAGCGCGCGATCGCTTCGGCTTGTCAGGTCGGTCGCCAGCAGGACGCGCAGTGGAGTCATCGCGATCTCGGCCATTTCGGTATCGGGTATCGAAATGATAACCCGATCGAGCGGACAGTCTCGTTACACTACTTTGTTCGCCGACATCAAGGTGGTCGAAGCATGCGCAGAATCCTGACTCCCGTGGATGGCTCGATCAGCTCGCAGTTTGCGGCAGCGCACGTTGCGGAGCGCATGCGTGCGGGTGAGGCGCTCGCGCTGCACGTGCTGAACGTCCAGCATCGGCCGCATGTACTCGCCAGCCTGGACTACGTGGTCTCGGCCGGGATGATCGACGAGTTCGCGCAGGCGCAGGGATGCGCGGCGCTGGCACCGGTCATGGCCGTGCTCGATGAGGCCGGCGTCGCGTGCAGCAGCGAAATCGCATTCGGCGATCCCGGACGAGTCATATTCGATCACGCTGCCACTGGCGCCTACGACGAAATCGTCATGGGCACACGTGGCGCCAGCGTTGTCGCCTCCGTCCTGGTGGGTTCGGTCGCCACCAAGGTGATCAGCACGGTCGCCCTGCCGATCACGCTGGTCCCGACACCCACGCTGACCATGCATCGCACGGGGCGAGCCACGCCGGAGAATGCCGCACTCGCGCCGGAGGCCAGAACCCGCAAACTGATCCTGGTGCCTGTCGATGGATCCGACTACGCCAATCGCGCGATCGACCATTTGATAGCCGAAGCCGGCCGCGGCGTCAGCGCGGAACTCGTGGTGCTGAACGTACAGCCGCCTTATCCGGAGACGATAACCCGCATCGCCGGTCTGGCGTCGGCAGTCAACGCCGCGCAACAGGAGGAAGGGGTGCAGCAATCGCAATCCGCGACGGCGCGCCTGGCGTCCGCGGGACTCTCGTTTCGGACCATCGTCGACATCGGCGACCCGGCAGAGCGCATCGCACGGAATGCGAAGGAACTAGCGGCGACGCGCATCGTCATGGGTACTCGCGGCGCCGGCGGGCTTGCGCAGCTGCTGTTCGGCTCCACCGCCAAGCGCGTGCTGCACCTGGTCAACGTGCCGGTGACATTGGTGAAATAGGGTCGGCAGTGTCCCCGACGCAGGCGAATGCGAGCGTGGAACCGGGGGCGGCGCACCTGTCGCCGGTGGCGGCTGCGGTCAAGCTGCGGTGGAAGATGGTCACTGCCTGAGGCGACCCGCGCCGTCCCAAAAGCCGCCGGCCTCATGGCGATCGCCCGAGCTGACCGCATCCGGGACGAGGTGTGCGCCTATCCGGCGGCTTCGAATCCGTTGGCGAACAGCGAGCCTTCGGTGCACTGCCACCTCGCAATGCGTTGCGACTGCAGCGCACCGGATTTCAAAAATGCGCCCGTCGCATATAGATGCCAGTGACTTCGGCGGCCGCAACCAAGCTGCCGGCGCGGACAACGGCGAGGAAACTGCTCAGCTGTTGAATATCGAGCATGGCATTGTCTCGAAATTATGGACAAATATTCAATGTATTCGATATTTATCGATATCTGAAGTGCCAATAGAGTGGTCTCACCCAATCACGGGCGCTCATCCAGGGACTCCTCCATGAACATCCTCATTCTCGGCGCCGGCAACATGGGCTCGGCGCTTGCCTCCCAGGCCGCCCACGCCGGTCACGTCGTGCGCATCGCCGCCACAACGCTCGCCAAGGCCCAGGCCGTCGCATCGACCATTGACGGCGCCACCGCGGTCGCGTCCGCCGGCAGCGCCGACACGGCCGACGTCGTGATCGTTGCGACGCCCTTTGATCAGGCAATCGCCGCGCTGACCCGCGTGGGTTCCCTCGACGGCAAGGTCGTCATCGACATCACCAACCCGCTGACCGCCGACTACATGGGCCTGACGCTCGGCCACAGCACCTCGGCGGCAGAGGAGATCGCCAAGGCGTTTCCGCAGGCCCAGGTCGTCAAGGCGTTCAATACCCTGTTCGCTCAGGTCATCGCCGCAGGTCCCAAGTTTGCTGGCGGCCAGACCGCCCCGGTGTTCGTCGCATCCGATTCGGAGCGCGCCAAGGGCACGGCCAAGGCGCTCGCCGAGAGTCTCGGCTTCAGTGTGATCTTCGCCGGTCCGCTGAAAAACGCGCGTTACCTCGAACCGCTGGCCGGACTCAACATCTACCTCGGCTACGGCGCGGGCCAGGGCACCAGCATCGCCCCGACCTGGATCCATCGCGCCTGATCCACCATCGTCCCATGCCGCCGCGGGCCACGTGCCCGCGGCAAAGGAGCTGCCATGTCCCGCGCCCCGTCCCTGTTCGTATCGCACGGCTCGCCGATGTTCGCACTGGAGCCGGGCCTGCTGGGCCCGAACCTGCAGCGCATTGGCGAGGATTTGTCCGCACTGACCGCCATCGTTGTCGTCTCGCCGCACTGGCAGACGCGCGACGTGCGCATCACCGGCGCTTCGATCCTCGAGACGATCCACGATTTCGGCGGCTTTCCGGCGCCGCTGTATGCACTGCAGTACCCCGCCCGCGGCGCGCCCCACATCGCCCCGCAAGTACTCGAATTGCTGCAATCGGCCGGATTCGCCGCCACCATCGACACCGGACGCGGACTGGACCATGGCGCCTGGTTGCCGCTGCGCTATCTCAAGTCCGCCGCCGACGTGCCGGTGCTGCAGGTATCGATGCCGCACGACCTCGACGCGGACGGCGCGCTTCGGCTCGGTCAGGCCCTGGCGCCGCTGCGAGAGCTCGGCGTGCTGGTGATCGGCTCGGGCAGCCTGACCCACAACCTTTACGAGTTCCGCCGGCACATCAATGATCCAGAGTACGCGCAGGCTTTTGCCGACTGGACCGCCGACGCGGTTGCGCGCGGCGACGTGGAATCGCTCGTGCACTACCGCTCGCGGGCGCCGCATGCGCAGCGTGCGCATCCGACCGAGGAGCATTTCCTGCCGCTCCTGGTCGCTTTCGGAGCCAGTGATGTCAGCGAGCCGCGGCGAGTCGTCGAGGGCGGCATGACCTACGGTATCCTGTCGATGGACTCGTTCGGGTTCGGGCTGCCGATGACGGGCCAGGCGGTGGTCGCATGAGCGCGGAGCTGATGACCGGCCGGTCGCTGCCGTACCGGATTGCAGCGTCACGCGCCGTGCCGCGCCGGTTGTTGATCCTGTGCCACGGAGTGGGTGGCAATGAGACCAACCTGGCGCCGCTGGCGGCAAAGGCGCCCGCGGATACCACCGTGGTGCTGGTCCGGGCGCCGCTGACGCTGGGCACGGATCAGTTCGCCTGGTTCCCGGTCACGTTCGGACCGTTGGGTCCGCGCCCCGATCTCGACGCCGCAGAGGCGAGTCGGCAACGCCTCGTGCAGTTTGTCGCCGAGATGCAGTTCGACTCCGATGTCGCCCCGGGCGCCACCGTGCTCGCCGGATTCAGCCAGGGTGGCATTATCAGTGCGAGCGTGGCTCTCACACGTCCGGACCTCGTCGCCGGCTTTGGCGTGCTAGCCGGGCGCATCCTGCCGGAACTCGAATCCCAACTGGCAGGACGCGACGCACTCGGCCGCATCCGGGCATTCATTGGCCACGGCCGCGACGACAGCAAGCTCCCGGTGGATTGGGCGCATCGCGCCGATGCCTGGCTCACCGCCTTGGGTGTGCCGCACGAGACCCGGCTCTACCCGGGCGATCACGGCATCCCGCAGCCCATGCAAAACGACTTCCTGGCATGGTTCGAGTCCATCGCGGGTTGATGCCGAGTTCATGATTTCGCAGTCCTTCGCTGACTCGCACTTACGAGCATTTCCATCGACATGACGTCCGGATTTGTCCTTGCGCTAGAACTCATCGGCACGTTCGCCTTCGCGCTCAGTGGCGCCACCGTTGGCGTTCGCCGACAACTGGATCTGTTCGGCGTGCTCGTGCTGTCGTTCGCAGCGGCCACGGCCGGCGGCATCACCCGCGACACGCTGATCGGTGCCACGCCACCGGTGGCGCTGGCCGACTGGCGCTACCTGGTCGTGGCGATGATCGCCGGACTGATTACCTTCTACCGATGCGACATCGTCGAACGCCTGCGCCATCCCGTGCAGTTCTCCGATGCCATCGGCCTGGGTCTGTTCGCCGTGAGTGGCGCAGCCAAGGCTGCCGCCTATGGGCTCGGCCCGGGCGGAGCGATCCTGCTTGGCATTCTGTCGGGCGTGGGCGGCGGCGTTGTTCGCGACATGCTCGTGGCTGAAGTGCCTTCCATACTGCGACGCGGCGAACTCTATGCCGTCGCTGCGGCCCTGGGCGCGTCCATCGTCGTGGCAGGCGAAGCGCTCCATCTGCCATCAACACCACTCGCCATCGGCGGGGCGACGGCGTGCTTCCTCTTGCGGTACTTCTCCATTCGACGGCGCTGGATGCTGCCGGTTGCGCGCATCGACAGCACGCAAGCGTCGGATCAGCAGTAGGTCACGCGTTCAATCTCCGATACTGTTCGGCGTCCTGCGCGAGCATAGTGCCTGGCGCGAATCGGGCATCGCCGACACCGCACACCGAGGACTCCACTGTGAATCCCTATCTCGTCAGCGCCGCTTCATTGCTTGCGCTCGTTGGCTTGGTCCACACCGTGCTGGGTGAGGTCCTGATTTTTCGTCGGATGCGCACGGCTGGCGTCATCCCCACCCACGGCGGGGATGTCCTTCGCGAGCGGCACGTCCGCATCCTGTGGGCCACCTGGCACGCCGTGAGCGTCTTCGCATGGGGCGCCAGCCTGATGCTTTGGGAGATCGGCAATGCGCCAGCATCGACCAGCCAGCACGGGGCGCTTCTCTTCGCAATCGCGCTGTCTTCCCTAGGGTCCGCGATGCTCGTACTTATCGGCACCCGCGCGCGGCACCCAGGATGGATCGGGCTGCTCGTCGTGGCACTGTTGACCTGGCTCGGAGGGACTGCCTGAGCCTGAGCGCCCCCCGCTATTTGGCGGTATTTGCGCCGTGCGCGATGTTTCTAATTGTCGTCAAATTTCAACAATTGACGGTAGATCGGAACAAAGCGACGTCTGCCGAAATCCGTTGGCTATTCGGCTCGGTCAGAGAACCTCGCGCACCGTTGCTTGCGGTCTTCACCACGAACTTGCCGGCCATGCGCGTGCTCCTCTGGTGCGGCCGCATGACGTTAAGGTATGCAAACGCGGCGTTGATCGATGTTTCCGGGACCAGTCCAGCGTGCAAGGCCGTTCAACGAGGCTGGAAGGCAATGATGGCCATGCCCATAAGGGTGAGCGCGGCGCCGGCGAGGTCCCACGCCGAGGGCCGGATGCCGTCGATCCACCATAGCCAGAGGATGGCCATGGCCACATAGACGCCGCCGTAAGCAGCATAGACGCGGCCAGAGGCAGCCTCGTGCAGCGTCAACAGCCAGGCGAACACGGCCAGACAGCATGCAGCCGGCAGCAGCAGCCAGATCGAGCCACCCTGCCGCAGCCACAGCCAAGGGAGGTAACAACCGACGATCTCGGCCAGCGCGGTGGCGAGGTACAGCAGCAAAGTATTCATCGTGTCGGCGCAGTCTCGGGAAGTGTCGCATCGGTTTGTTGGACTTCGATCGCAGCGTGCATGATTTCCTCGCGCGCCGACAACCGCTGAAGGACTCGCTCAAAGAATGAATGAATGCACTCCATTCGCATCAATGTAATTGTGTACGGGGACCAAGGTCGACTAACCTGCGCGAATGCTGACGCCACGCTCCCGTTCAGGACTTGCGCGATTTCGGGCCATGCGCTGGCCCGCGCTGGTCATGTTGTTGCTGATCCTGGTGCAGAGCATCGGCGTGGCTGCGTGCGTGGACCACGATCTGCGCGCGGATTCGGGCTCGACGACCATCGTCGTCGATGCATTGGACAATGACAACTCGGGCGACGGCCAGCAAGTTCTGCACACCAGCGCATGCAGTCATTGCGTGTGCCCGCACTTTGTTGCATTGCCTGCCGTGCACCTGTCAACCCTGGCGGATCAATCCGCTCACAAAGCGGTTAGCAGCCGTTCGTGGCTGCACACCAGCGCCCCTCTCGAAGAAGCCCTGCGCCCCCCTGCTGTCGTCTGACATGACACCCGCCTGACGGGCGCGCGTTCGCGCGCCTGACGTTGCGAATTCATGAAGGACGACCATGTCAATCTCGTTATGCCTGCGCATCAGCGCAGTGCTGC